>NZ_JAHPJM010000009.1:0-236381 GCF_019042715.1 Paenibacillus sp. AK121 | reverse complement strand
CCGGTTCATTTCCGACAACTGGCTGCTTAAACTTGGAAGGTGTTTTGATCCCTGTCTCACAAACGGGGGTCAGTCCCATATTCTGTCGGCTTTTTTTGTTGTTAATTATAGTCTTCTATCCATAGATCGTTCCAATTAGAAGCTGCATTGACACTATAAAAACACAGGTATAAAGCTATTTGCTAATTCATATATAACTTATTGGAATCATCTATGGTAAGATAAGGATGTAAGTATATAAATTCAATAGGAAAAGAGGGTAATATGCTGGAGAAATGGGTTCAGGAACTAAAAGATGGTGAACAAGAACTGATTGCATGGAGAAGACATCTGCATCAGCATCCAGAGCTTTCTTTTGAAGAAACGAATACATCTGCATTTATCGCCGATCAATTACGCTCTTTTGGTATTGAAGTAAGAATGAATGTCGGTGGAAATGGTGTGCTCGGTTTTTTAGAAGGTGGCCAGCCAGGTAGAACGATTGCATTTCGTGCTGATTTTGATGCACTTCCTATTCAGGATGAAAAGGATGCGCCTTATAAATCGACCGTTCCCGGTGTTATGCATGCTTGTGGACATGATGGTCATACGGCTGCGCTGCTAGGAGTCGCACGAGTGTTAAGCCATCACCGTCAGACACTGAAGGGAAAGCTTGTGTTTATTTTTCAACATGCCGAAGAAAAACCGCCTGGCGGAGCCAAATTCATGATCGAGGATGGTTGTCTGGATGGGGTGGAAGCAGTATATGGTATCCACCTTTCCTCGGAGATCCCGCTGGGCAAAATTGGTTTAAAGAGTGGTCCGGCAATGGCTGCAGTCGATGCTTTCACAATTCAGATCAACGGCAAAGGTGGACATGGCGCCAGGCCACATTAGACAGTGGATTCCATTGTCATCGGCAGTCAGATTGTGAACGGATTGCAGCAGGTGGTGAGTCGCAGAGTGGACCCTATTGAATCAGCGGTGTTAACGATTGGGGTATTTCAAGCGGGTACTGCCTTTAATGTGATTGCAGATAAAGCCAAAATCGAAGGGACCGTACGTACGTTTAATAAGGATGTACGCAAGGAAGTCGAGAACGAAATTCGTAGTATCGTAAAAGGTCTGACGGAGGCTTATCATGCGGGATACGAAATTGATTATTTGAATGGCTATCCTGCACTGGTGAATGCTGAGGCCGAAACAGAACGGGTACGTGAGCTAGTCAGCAGGCTGTATGGGGCAGATGCTTTTATGGACTTGAAACCGGTCATGGGAGCAGAGGATTTTGCCTATTATCTAGAGCAACGACCTGGAGCTTTTATTCATGTGGGTGCACGTAATGAGGATGAACGAACGCATTTTGCTCATCACCATCCTCACTTTGATTTTGATGAGCGCGCATTGCTCATCTCAGGACATATTTTTCTAGCGTTGGCGCTTGAATATTTGCAATAATTATATTTTTTAATGGTTAGCCATAGCATTAACGGAAGCTCGAACCGCGCATAGCGCGGTTTTTTGCTGTAAATCAAAGTATTTTGGCATCTAGATTGAATGAAAAATTAAGAAAACAATTCACTATATGAAAAATTCCTAATAGTAAATTATAAGAGGTATCAACGGTAAGGGAAAGCTTACTCTTATATTACAAGTAGTCAACCAGGAGATCCTATTACATTATCTTGATTTTTCACACAAGGAAAAGAGAAAAAGATGACGAAACTATTGAGCAAACATCCGTGTAAGCGCTATCAATCGGATGTTGCAAATCTATTGGATTACTGGAGGTGAGCTTGAGAGAACGCTTGTTTGATTGATGAATGGAATAATAACGATAGGAACGAATCCGCAATTGACTGCTTACTTTTAGCTCGAAATGACTTGCATTTTTAAATGATTACAGAGAAGGAGGTTGAATTCATTGACTAAGACAAAAAGCAGGTTGAGAATTGCATGTTTGGCGCTTGTAGTAGCGGGTGCTTCCTGGACAGGCATGATAGCACCCACTCATGCTGCTCCAAGTGACGAATATACTTGGAAAAGTGTCGTTACAGGTGGTGGAGGTGGTTTTGTACCTGGTATTATTTTTAATGAAACGGAAAAAGATCTGATCTATGCCCGCACAGATATTGGAGGAGCTTACCGCTGGAATCCTGCCAATGAAAGCTGGATTCCGCTGACCGATTCTGTGGGCTGGGAAGATTGGAACAAAAATGGTGTCGACGCACTAGCCACCGATCCTGTGGATCCGAATCGTGTATATATAGCTACAGGTACGTATACTAATTCCTGGGATAAACATAACGGGCAAATTATGCGCTCCACTGACAAAGGTAATACATGGCAGACTACGAAGCTTCCCTTTAAGGTAGGAGGCAATATGCCGGGACGCTCGATGGGTGAACGTCTGACAATTGATCCGAATAAGAACAATATATTATTCTTCGGAGCTCGAAGTGGTAATGGACTGTGGAAAAGCTCCGACTTCGGGGCAACCTGGAGTAAGGTGAGCGGTTTCCCGAATCCGGGGACGTATGTACAGGACCCTTCAAATGAATACACCAGTGATATTGTCGGTTTAGCCTGGATCACCTTTGACAAAAAAACGGGCTCTTCCAGCAAAGCAACACAGACCATCTATGTGGGAGTCGCAGACAAAAAGCAAAGTGTCTACCGCAGTACAGATGGCGGGACAACCTGGTCTGCTGTAGCAGGACAGCCTACAGGTTATTTGCCACATCACGGTGTTTTATCACCAGATGGCAACCTGTATATTTCTTACAGCGATGGAGCTGGGCCATATGACGGAACAAAGGGTGAACTATGGAAATTGAATACAGCCAGTGGACAGTGGACTAACATTAGCCCCGTTGCCAGCAGCAGCGCAGACAATCATTTTGGATATGGTGGACTGACGGTGGATGCCCAGAAGCCTGGTACCCTTATGGTTGCAACATTGAATGCCTGGTGGCCGGATGAAACGATTTACCGCAGTACTGATAGTGGAGCAACCTGGAGCCCTATTTGGGAATTCGACGGTTACCCGTCTCGTAAGCTCAAATACAATCTGGATATATCCGGTGCGCCTTGGCTGACTTTCAATGCCAACCCTGCTCCGCCAGAAGTATCGCCCAAGCTAGGGTGGATGATTGGAGATCTTGAGATAGATCCATTTAACTCAGATCATATGCTGTATGGCACAGGAGCTACGATATATGGCTCTAAAAATCTGACCAATTGGGACAAGGGAGATAAGCTGGACATCTCGGTAGCCGCTAAAGGGATAGAGGAAACGGCGATTTTGGATCTGGTGAGCCCTCCTACTGGAGCTCCTCTAGTGAGTGCAGTGGGTGATGTTTCCGGATTCAGACATGATGATCTGTTCAAGGCTCCCGCTAAAATGCTGGATAATCCAACCTTTACAAGCAGCGAAAGCATTGATTATGCCGAGCTGAACCCTTCTTTTATGGCTCGGGTGGGTAAAGCAGACTATAAAAAAGATCCAAATGCCAAATCCATCGGATTTTCCAATGATGGCGGAGCAAACTGGTACAAAGCAAATAGCGAGCCTTCTGGTACAGCAGGAGGAGGCAGCATCGCTGTTGCGGCAAATGGTAATGGATTGCTGTGGAGTACATCGGACAAAGGTGTATTTTATTCCAAAACCGGAGGAAACTCATGGACAGCAAGCACGGGAATACCAGCCAATGCAAAGATCGCCTCTGACCGAGTAAATTCTAACAAATACTACGCGTTTGCTGCTGGAAAAATATATGTAAGTGTTGATGGAGGCGCATCCTTCACAGCATCCACAGTTACTGGTTTGCCAAGTGTAGGGAATGCAGATATTGGTGCTGTACGAGGAGCGGAAGGGGATGTGTGGTTTGCTGGAGGCTCCGAGGACGGAGGGCCATACGGCTTATGGCATTCCAAGGATTCAGGTGTTACATTCACCAAGCTTGATCATGTACAGGAGGCGGATTTTGTAGGCTTTGGCAAAGCAGCACCCAATCGCACCAATGCAGCAGTGTTTATCGTTGGTAAAATTGACGGTACACGTGGATTCTATCGCTCGGACGATACTGGCGCAAACTGGGTACGCATTAATGATGACAAGCATCAATATGCTCGTGTGACCACCATTATTGGGGATCCTCGGGTTTACGGACGTGCTTATCTGGGAACGAATGGTCGCGGCATTCTGGTGGCAGATCGTGTAGGGGGGGATCAGCCTTCGACCGGGCAAGCAAGTATTACACCGACAGCTGCAACCTATGGAGTGGCTAACGGCAATAGCGATATTACTGTAAAGCTTACACTTAACGGTAATACACTAGATGCGATCAAGCAAGGAAGCGTGACACTGAGCAAAGGTGAAGATTATACGGTTAGTGGAGAAACAGTCATTCTTACCAACAAGTATTTATCTAAACTTCCCAAAGGAGAGACAACGCTTAACTTCCATTTTAGTACAGGCAATGATGCGTTGTTCACGATTACGGTAAAAGGGGATACGCCAAGTGAGCCGGGAACAGGCGAGGGCGCTCTGAAGGTGCAATCTTTCAATGGGAATATATCTGCAACAAGTAATACGATCAGCTCCAAGTTTAAAATAACTAATACAGGAAGCTCACCCGTTTCCCTAGCAGACGTGACATTGCGTTATTATTACACCATTAACGGTGAGAAATCGCAGAACTTCTTTACAGATTGGTCAAGCATCGGTACAGAGAATGTGATTGCTAACTTCAAAGCGTTAACCAATGCAAAGCCAAGTGCAGATTCTTATGCGGAAATTGGTTTTAAGTCGGCAGCGGGTTCTTTAGAGCCTGGTCAGAGTGTTGAGCTACAAACCCGGATATCCAAAGCGGATTGGAGCAATTATACACAGACTGATGATTATTCCTTTAACCCCATAGCAAACAGCTTACAAGATTCTACTAAAATAACCGCTTACCTGTCTGGGATCAAGCAATGGGGAATTGAGCCCTAAATCTTCATAAAAATAATCTAAAGTCAGCCACTCTAATGAGCGAGCTGGCTTTATTTTTTGAGGAATTAGTTCTCCTCATTCTTATCTAAAAATAAAAGAAGTTCAAGTTAAAAACAGCAACCAGCAGAGGTTTGAATTTTTGAAAAAATATTTCACTATATGAAAAATTCATAATAGAAAAAGAATCCTTCTCGCATACCATCTACATAACACAACACACCACTTCAAACAGAAAAAAAGATAACCACAAGAACATATGTTCTTTTTTTGTTGAAAAAGAAACGCTCCTGTCCTCAGACAAAAAGCGTCATAAATCAAGTTTATATTTATCATACACCTCAAGTAAGATGACGGGTTATTGAAATTAACAGGGTCATCGTAATGACATTCACAATCGTAGAAAGTAATACTGTCTGTGCTGCAAAATCAGGTTCATTTTTATATTCTTCCGCCAAAATACTTGTATTAACGCCGGTAGGCATACCTGACGCAATGAGCAATGCTTGAGCGGGAATCCCCTTAAGACCTAGGAAGAACACGAGCATAAAACCAACTATTGGACCTGCAATCAGGCGTAATACCATACTGATATACACGGCTGTCCGGCGCAAATGAAATGGGTACTGTACAATTTGTGCTCCCAAAGTAAGCAGAGCCACTGCGACCATCGAATGGCTAATATAGTTTAGAGGCTCAGCCAGCAAATTAGGCAATGGACTGTGCAGTAGATTCAGGAGCAAGCCCAGCACAAGCGCGTAGGGCACAGGCATTTTCAAAAAATTAATTAAAATTTTTCGTGTATTAGCCTTACCATTTTGTACAACAAAAGTACCGTATGTAAATGTAACAAAGCTTTGAAAAGTCATAATCAGAGCTTGGACGGAAATAGCCAACGGATCACCTTTAAACACCAACTGATTAATTGGTAGACCATAATTTCCTGAATTATCAAGCATTACACTGTTTGTAAAAGCTCCACGCATGCCGGGGCTGTATTTCAGAGATCTGGCAACGGTAGTGCTGATTACGTACAAAATAGCTATGTACAAGGCATAAAAAAGTGAGACCTCACCCATGAGGATTAAAGAAATTTTAGAGTTATAAAGACCGGTAAACACAACTGCAGGGGTGATATAGTAAAAATTAATTTTAGCTAAGGTATACAAATCCAGTCGGAAATAATATTGCATGATACAGCCAAAACCGATAAGGACAAAAATAGGTAAAACAACGTCTAAAAGAATGGTGCCGAACATGTCTGTCTCCTCTTCTTTCTATTATGCGAATGGAAAGGTTAATCTTTAAAATGCATTTGCATTTTCCATTATACTGTGGAAACAGATTCGCGCATAATAAAATTTATTATATTGGATTAGCCATCAGCCCCTAAAAATGCAACACTAGAAAAAAAGAGCTTCATATTTAGCTTATAGTAGCCGTTAATATATGTAGGTTACATTTAAACCTGGTCTTTTACTATAAGGAGGAATCGCATCATGAGAAACACATGGACAGCATTATTAGCGTGTATACTGGTCTTGGGACTGGCAGCGGGAACCGCCGAAGCCAAGCAGGGGCGCGGAAATGGTCAGGAGAACAAACAGGAAGCAAAGGCGTCTGATAAAGACCGGAATGAAAAAAGCAGCAAAAAAGATAAACACGACGAAATCAAAAAGAGTACCCCTGTTGCAGTAACGGATGATACATACGGGGAGTCCAAAGACCAAAAAGGTCGCAAGGGACACAACGGGTACAATGGTCTGCTTCAAGCGGTAGAAAATACAAAAGATAAGCCGGCAGGAGCGGTTATTGCGAATCTGTTGCTTACAAAATACCCGGAACGTTTGACCCCGGAGCAGGTAACTGAACTTGAATTGATCCGAAATTCTGACACAGCACTAACTAAGGCTGCAGAGCTACTAGCTGAAAACGGAAATGTAACAGATGCCGTTTACATGCAGGAGGAGGCAGTATTGGCTGATGTGTCCAATCTGGAAAGCTACAAAAAGCTGGATTTATTCTCGAGGAAGGCTGGACGGTCATCAGGTATGAAGCTGTTCGTGAATGGTGAAAAATACGATGCCGAACCGATTAACCGCAATGGCACCACACTTGTTCCGTTTAGAACAGCTTCCGAAGCTCTGAATGCCAAGGTTTCCTGGGATCCGAAAGAAAAGGCTGTTACTGTCACGCGTAACGGTGTGTCCGTCAAATTATTCGTGAATAGCGCCAAAGCATACATTAACGGCCAGCCATATTCTATCGAGCAGCCAGCATCCATAGTGGATGGAACGACAATGGTACCTGTAAGGGTAATCGGAGAGGCTTTGGGAGCAAATGTTAAATGGGAGCCTGAGAGCCAGTCTGTTGTTGTATATGAGCAGCCAACAACATCTGAAGCATTATAACGTGCTGTCAACAAAAAATGGTGTATACAGAAAGGGCGCCTGGCTGAATGTCAGGCCCTTTTTTGTTTTGCTATTTTGTACCGAGCTATTCGCATTATGTTCTGGTCATGTGTACAATTAAATAGAGAAGTCTCAGAAAAGGGAGTGTCATCATAAATGGATTTAGGATTAACGGGAAAAGCAGCCTTTGTTGCAGGGTCCAGTAAAGGACTTGGCAAAGCAAGTGCACGCGAATTGGCACGTGAAGGTACAAATATAGTTATTTCGGGACGAAATGAAGCAGAGCTTCAGCGGACGCAGGCCGAATTACAGGAAACAGCGAGTGGTCGCGTTGAATATGTAGTTTGTGATGTAACCAAACCTGAACATATCTCCCAGGCCATCCGCCGTACAGTTGATTGGTTTGGCACCGTCGATATTTTGGTTAACAATGCGGGCGGCCCTCCTGCGGGCACCTTTGATGATTTTACAGATGAAGTATGGATGCAGGCCTTTGAGCAAAATTTACTTAGTCATATCCGGTTGATCCGTGAGGTGTTACCCTATATGAAAAAACAACAAAGCGGTAGAATTTTAAATATCGCCTCCTCATCAGTTAAGCAACCGATTCCGGGCCTGATTATTTCCAACACACTACGTACTGGGGTCGCTGGATTAGCGAAAACATTGTCAATGGAATTAGCCCCTTACAATATTCTGGTACATACTGTAGCACCAGGGAGAATTGCAACCGATCGCGTACGCAGCTTGGACGAGCATCGAGCCGAAAAATCCCACCAAACGACGGATCAAGTTCGCAAACAAGCAGAAGAGGGCATTCCGTTGGGACGGTACGGAGAGCCAGAAGAGTTCGGTAAAGTCGTTGCTTTTCTGGCATCATCGGCTTCATCCTATTTGACTGGCAGCACCATTCTTGTGGACGGCGGAATGATTAAATCATTATAAAAAAATAAAGAAGCGTGCCGCATCAGGTGTAATTGGTGCTGGCACGCTTTTTCATAAGTTATTTAGAGAGAGGTTTAATTTATTGACTGATCAGCTCTCACGGCTTGGAAGCTCGCAACCGTCATCGGTACATACACCAGCTGCATCCTGTTTGGACGAGCTGCCGCTAATTATAGTAAAAGGTGAACGTTCATCCCATGCTTTTTGAAGCGCATCGTGAAATACCTCTTCCGGCTGAGCACCAGAAACAGCAAATTTTCGATCAAATACAAAGAATGGCACACCCTGAACGCCTAACTTAGCGCCTTCAGCTTCATCAGCTCTAACTTCGTTGGTAAAGCGGTCACTGGCTAAAATAGCAGCGGCTTCGTTATGATCCAAACCCACCTCGGCTGCCAACGCTGCCAGCACTTCATGTTCCCCGGTATGCTTGCCTTCCATGAAGACAGCCTGAAATAAACGCTCGCTCAATTCCAACATTTTGCCTTGTGTGTGAGCCCAATGCGTTAGGCGGTGAGCATCGAGAGAGTTTGTCGGCACCATGGCATGAATATTGTAGTCCAGACCCGCAGAACGAGCATTTTCGGTCATGCGATCATTCATGGCATGAGCCTCTTGCAGACTGACACCATATTTTGCTGATAGTTCTTCATTAATCGTTTTACCACTATCTTTCACAGCATTAGGGTTCAATTCAAAACTCTTAAATGTCAATTGAACCTCATCGTGGTGTGGGAACTGCTGTAAAACTTGCTCCAAACGGCGTTTGCCGATATAACAGAACGGACACATATAATCAGACCAAACTTCGATATTCATCAGGAAATGCCTCCATGTATACATATTTTATTGAGCAACTGGGAGTGAATCTGCCTACTTTAGTGTAAGTAAAAAAGGTGAAACTTCATCAGTTACAAAATGAATTATACGGCTAATGCTTTCGACGTGCAAATAATTAATGCTTGTCAAAAAATAAATGCTATGATATTTTATATGTGTAACCGGTTACACAATTGGAGTTGAACCTACATTATGACAACAATTAAGCAGGTAGCAAGTTTTGCAGGTGTTTCCGTAGCGACCGTATCCAGAGTTATTAATGAAACCGGATATGTCCACGAGGATACACGGCGGAAGGTTGAAGCTGCAGTGAAGCAGCTAAATTACAAGCCTAATGAAGTTGCACGTTCTCTGTATAAAAAGAAATCCAGATTAATCGGCCTGCTGCTGCCGGATATTACGAACCCTTACTTTCCCTTGTTGGCTCGTGGGGTGGAGGATCGAATGCAGGAAAATGATTTTCGGATTATTTTTGGTAATAGTGATGAAGATCGCCAAAAAGAATTAGATTACATGGATACTTTTGTTCAGAATAATGTTGTTGGGGTTATTTCATCTACCAATGACCCTGCTGCCGACTGTTACACCAAACTGAAAATACCAGTCGTTTTTCTCGACCGGACTTCCAGTGACAGTCTCTCCGTTTATGCGGATGGAGCTCATGGCGGCCGCTTGGCTGCTCAGGCCATGGTTGCCCGTGGCAGCAGACAAATTACAGTTATGCAGGGGCCTGCTCATATTCGTCCAGCACAAGATCGTTTTCGCGGGGCGGTGGAAGAGCTTCAGCATTCCGGTATTGCTTACCATGTCGTCGAGACAACGTCTTTTTCGTTCAAGGAGGCTGAATCGTGGGCCAAAGAGCTGTTCAGCAAGTATCCGGATACGGACGGAGTGATTGCTAGTAACGATATTGTAGCTACAGCGGTGATGCATGAGGCACATAGATTAGGAAAGAAAATCCCGGAAGATGTTCAAATAATCGGGTTTGATGATATACCATTAAGCAGCTTGTTATTTCCGCCATTATCAACGATCCGACAGCCTGCTTATGAAATGGGCTGGGAGGCGGCAGGTTTGCTCATTCAGTTAATTGAGCAGGTGCAAGCAACGAAAACAAGTGTACCTAATCTTCATTCGAAAGTACTTACCTATTCAAGCATACAATTGCCCGTCAAATTTATCGAACGGGAAACGACGAGAAAGGTGGATCATCATGGCTAAAATTTCGGTTATCGGAAGCAGTTCGATGGACCTCGTAGTGACTTCATCCAAGCGTCCCGGTGCTGGTGAAACCGTATTAGGAGAAAGCTTTACAACCGTGCCTGGAGGTAAAGGAGCCAATCAGGCAGTAGCCGCAGCACGACTCGGCGCGGACGTTAAGATGATTGGACGTGTAGGGGATGACCATTTTGGACAACAGATTTTACGCAATTTTGAAGAAAATCATGTTCATATTGATTATGTGAAACCGGTTACACATATGGAAAGTGGTACAGCGCACATTGTACTGGCCGAGGGTGATAACAGTATCGTCGTGGTAAAAGCAGCAAATAATGAAGTTACACCCGCTTACGTGGAAGAAGCGCTTGATGTCATTCGAAATTCGGATATTGTGTTAATTCAACAGGAAATACCGCCAGAGACGATTGTCTATGTAAGCGAAATTTGTGCGAAGTATCAGGTACCATTATTGCTGAATCCAGCCCCAGCTCGTGAGGTGGAAGAAAGCGTAATTGCCAATGCAACCTACATTACGCCAAACGAGCATGAAGCTGCCATCATGTTTAAGGACATGAGTCTTCAAGAAGCGTTGCGCAAATATCCGAATAAGCTGTTTGTAACTGAAGGCAGCAATGGTGTACGGTTTTTCGACGGAGAACAGGAAGTTGTGGTTCCTACTTACAAGGTAGAAGCCGTTGATACAACAGGTGCAGGAGATACTTTCAACGCTGCATTTGCGGTGGCACTGGCTGAAGGAAAATCGCTGGCAGACAGTGTGAAATTTGCTAATCGGGCTGCGTCATTGTCCGTTACCAAATTTGGAGCGCAAGGCGGAATGCCAACCCGTCGTGAAGTGGAGGAGCAATTATAATGAAGAAACATGGAATTCTGAACAGTCATATATCTAAAATACTAGCGGATCTTGGCCACACGGACTTTATTGTCGTGGCTGATGCCGGCTTACCAGTTCCTGAAGGCGTTACCAAAATTGATTTGGCGTTGAAACTGGGGGTTCCCTCCTTTCAGGATGTTGTTGATGTCATTGCGGCAGACATGGTGATTGAAAAAGTAACATTAGCCGAAGAAATCAAACAAGAAAATGAACAAGCATTGCAGTATATTATGCGCACCTTTGCAGGGGAGCAACTAGAGCATTCACAGATTATTGAGCCGACTGCCGTCATTGAGTTTTGCTCACATGAACAATTTAAGGCATTAACCCGACAAGCCAAAGCTGTCATTCGTACAGGAGAAGCTACGCCGTTTGCCAATTGTATTTTACAGGCAGGAGTTCATTTTGGATAAATCAGTGTGAAATGAAAAGGGGGCGACAGCATGCAGATTCAAATGAAAGGAATTCACAAAGCCTTTGGAACCAATCAGGTCCTAAGTGGTGTTGACTTTGATCTCCGTGAAGGAGAAGTACATGCCCTCATGGGTGAAAATGGTGCAGGCAAATCAACGCTGATGAATATTTTAATCGGACTGCATAGACGCGATGAGGGAACGATCATCATTGACGGTCAGGAAACCTATTTTGCCAACCCCAAGGAAGCGGAGCAAAAAGGAATTGCTTTTATTCACCAGGAACTGAATGTGTGGCCGGAGATGACGGTACTGGAAAATCTGTTTATCGGCAAGGAGATGACTTCCAAGTGGGGATTACTAGATAGCTCTAAAATGAAAGCGCTAGCAATTGAGCAATTTAGCAAGCTTTCAGTAAATCTTCCTTTGAACGGTGAAGCAGGCGAGTGTTCAGTGGGTCAACAACAAATGATTGAAATAGCCAAAGCACTCATGACGGATGCTAAAGTGATCGTAATGGATGAGCCGACAGCAGCCTTAACCGAACGGGAAATACAAAAGCTGTTTGAGGTTATTACTTCCTTGAAAAAAGATGGTGTTTCAATCGTGTATATTTCCCATCGGATGGAGGAGATATTCGCAATCTGTGATCGGATTACCATTATGCGTGATGGGAAAACCGTAGATACTCAAGCAATCCCTGATACGAATTTTGACGAGGTTGTACGTAAAATGGTTGGCAGAGAGCTGACTGAACGCTACCCGGTAAGAACGCCTGCTTTGGGAGAAGTGGTGCTAGAGGTCAAAAACGCATCGCATAAAGGTCTATTTGAAAATGTGAATTTTACTGTGCGCTCTGGGGAAATCGTAGGTTTTTCGGGTTTGATGGGTTCGGGACGGACCGAGATCATGCGGTCGTTATTTGGACTGGATGCTTTGGATAGTGGTGAGATACACGTACGTGGGAAAAAGGTGTCTATTCGCAAGCCAGATGATGCAGTGAAACTAGGGATTGGCTTCATTACAGAAGACCGAAAAGATGAGGGCTTAGTGTTGGATTTTTCCATTCGGGAAAACATGGTGCTGACGAATCTGTTCAGTTTTACCTCAAAGGGATTTATTTCAGGCAAAAAAGAGATGGATTTTGTTAATACATTAATTAAGCGCTTACAAATTAAAACCCAATCAGCCGAAGCAACGGTGGGCAGTTTGTCAGGCGGCAATCAGCAAAAGGTGGTTATTGCCAAATGGGTGGGTATTGGTCCCAATGTGCTCATTCTTGATGAACCGACGAGAGGCGTGGATGTGGGAGCCAAACGGGAAATCTACCAGTTGATGAACGAGCTGACCGAACGTGGAGTCGCGATTATCATGGTATCCTCAGAACTTCCCGAGGTACTTGGCATGAGTGATCGTATTGTCGTGGTACACGAGGGAAAGATCAGCGGAGAGCTGAACAGGGAAGAAGCCACACAAGAAAATATTATGACGCTAGCTACAGGAGGACAGTAATATGACAACTAAGAATGAAGCAAAAGGTAGCAAAGGCATTCAAATATCACAAATCACACAGAAGCTTGGCCCATTGTTGGGACTCATTATTTTGGTGATCATTGTATCGGCCTTAAATCCCAGCTTTTTGGAACCGCTTAATATTTTGAATTTGTTGCGCCAGGTATCTATTAATGCATTGATTGCGTTCGGTATGACCTTCGTTATTCTCACAGGTGGAATTGACTTGTCCGTCGGTTCCATATTAGCACTCTCCAGTGCGTTTGTAGCAAATATGATGCTGGCCGGCTTTGATCCGATTTTGGCAATTATTATTGGTTGTGCATTGGGTGGCGTGATGGGGATGGTCAACGGCTTGATGATTACGAAAGGTAAAATGGCTCCGTTTATCGCGACACTCGCAACTATGACGATTTTTAGAGGATTAACCTTAGTTTATACCAACGGTAACCCTATTACGGGGCTCGGAGACAGTCTGGTATTTCAATTATTCGGTCGTGGCTATCAGTTTGGTATTCCGGTTCCAGCGATTACGATGCTCATTACCTTTGCTGTCCTGTGGATCATTTTGCATAAAACACCATTCGGACGCAAAACGTATGCCATCGGCGGTAACGAGAAGGCTTCGATTGTATCTGGTATTAAAGTACCACGTGTAAAAATTTGGATTTATTCTCTTGCTGGAATGCTTTCCGCATTGGCGGGAGCTATCTTGACTTCACGTTTGAACTCGGCGCAGCCGACAGCAGGTACTTCTTATGAATTGGACGCCATTGCGGCTGTCGTATTAGGTGGAACAAGTCTCTCGGGAGGACGCGGGCGAATCGTAGGTACGTTAATTGGTGTCCTTATCATCGGTACTCTAAACAACGGCTTGAATTTGCTGGGGGTTAACTCTTTTTACCAAATGGTTGTAAAAGGGATCGTTATTGCTATTGCTGTATTGATTGACCGTAAAAAATCCGCATAATACACCTAATCTGCATAGAAGGAGACACACAAATATGAAAAAGCTTACATTAATCATGACTGCCTTGCTGCTCCTGCTCATGACAGGGTGTTCCCTGGAGCCGCCCGAATGGGCGAAGCCTAAAGCGGCTGCAGACCTGAAGGACATTAAAATCGGCTTGTCGATCTCAACATTGAATAATCCATTCTTTGTTTCTCTTAAGGACGGAGTTGTTGCAGAGGCCAAAAAACAAGGATTGCAGGTTATTGTGGTCGATGCACAAAATGATTCTGCGAAACAAAGTAATGACGTGGATGATCTGATCCAGCAGGGAGTGAACGCATTACTCATTAACCCGACAGATTCGTCAGCTATCTCAACTGTCGTGCAGTCAGCGAATGCATTGAACATCCCGGTTATTACACTGGACCGATCTGCTGACAAAGGAGATGTGAAAACACTCGTCGCTTCGGACAATGTCGAGGGAGGACGGATGGCTGCCAGATACGTGATTGATCGAGTCGGAAAAGGTGCCAAGGTTATTGAGCTGGAAGGCGTCCCAGGCGCATCGGCTACGCGCGAACGTGGGAAAGGCTTCCATGAAGTAGCAGATAAGGACCTGAAGGTCATCGCCAAGCAGTCAGCTGATTTTGATCGGACCAAAGGTTTGAATGTGATGGAAAATCTGCTGCAAGGCAACCCGGATGTTCAGGCTGTATTTGCCCACAATGATGAAATGGCGTTGGGAGCCATTGAAGCCATTCAAAGCTCTGGTAAGAATATTCCAGTCATTGGCTTTGATGGTAACGAGGATGCGCTCAAATCAATTAAGGAAGGGAAGCTGACCGCCACCGTGGCTCAGCAACCTGAGTTGATTGGACAACTGGCGGTACAGGCAGCCAAGGATGTACTTCAAGGTAAAACCGTGAAAACATCCATTCCCGCTAAGCTGGAGTTAGTGGATCAATCGAAATAAAACGGGCGTTTGAACCCAACATATTAAGCTTTTTCGGACTGATGCTGTAATGCGCATCAGTTCTTTTTTTGGCTATTCTACGATGACGATTTATACACATAAATGGAAGTTTTTTATTTTTGTATTGTAAGAAAGGATGGTAAAAGATAGAATAACAATTGTATGATAATGAGAATCACTATCATTTTATAAAGACATATATCTAGGGAGGACGTATATTGTGCAACAAAAGTACAGCTTAAAATGGGGAATCATGCTTGGTCTTGGCGTTTTTTTGATGGTTGTATTGGCTGCATGCGGAAGCACAGCTAGTAACAACCAAACCAATGAAAAGAGTGGAACGGATACCCTTAACGGGCAATCCCAATCGGTTGCTATGCGTGAATATGTTGATGCCACCGGCAAAAAGATCAGTATTCCTGCAAATCCACAGCGAGTCGTCACGACACAATACTTAGATGCGATGCTGGCTTTAGGTGTTAAGCCAGTAGGGGCTGCTTCTCATGTGTTAGAAGGCGACTATTTGAAAGGAAAGATTGACGGGATTGCTGATATTGGAAACCCGACGAATGTGGAAAAGGTACTGGAGCTACAACCTGACCTGATCATAGCAACAGAAGATACCTCGCCAGAAGTGAAAGAACAGCTGGAGAAAATTGCTCCAACCGTAGCCGTCTCGTTTGGAGATGGGGATGTATTTAAGCAACTGCGGGATGTCGCAGCCGTGTTGGGTAAGGACAAGGAAGCCGAGCATTGGATCGCTAGTTTCGACAAAAAGGCTGAAGAAGGTCGAAAGAAGCTGGCTGGAAAATTCAAAAAGGATGAAACGATTACCATTTATATGACCTACGATAAGGACGTGCTAAGAGTGTACGGGGCGCGAAATGTAGGACATGTCATCTACCGTTCACTGGAATTGAATCCTCCAGAGTACATACGTCAGAAGCTCGCAAAGGACCCGAAGTATAACTTTGTATACGATAGCATTTCGATGGAAAAGCTGCCTGAACTGTCAGGGGATCGTATCATTATGTTGGTTTACGATGAAGCGGCTAAGGACGGAATGTTGAAGGAAATTGAACAAAGTGCGCTGTGGAGAAATCTCCCGGCTGTCAAAAACCACAAAGTGTATTTCATCAAGGCCGATCCTTGGTTTACCTACTCACCACTGGCTATCGATCAATCACTGAATGAGGCTATTAAGATGCTTTCCGTCGATCCTACATAACCAGTTCATTTGAATAGGAAGGGAGAAGTCATATGCTTAAACGATTTTTTGAGTATTACCGTCCTTATCGGACGTTATTTATCATTGATTTTACTTGCGCTATACTAGCTGCACTGCTGGAGTTGGCTTTTCCGCTTGCTGTTAATCGGGTGGTTGATGATTTGCTACCCAGCGGAAACTGGAAATGGATTTTATTTGCCTGTCTGGCTCTACTTGCGATTTATGTTGTAAGTGCCGGATTGAATTACGTTGTTACGTATTGGGGACACAAGCTGGGAATTAACATTGAATCGGACATGCGCAAAAAGCTGTTTGATCGCGTACAAAAGCAATCCTTTCGCTTTTTTGATAATAACAAAACAGGCCATCTGGTCTCCCGTATGACCAACGATCTGATGGATATCGGAGAAATTGCCCACCATGGACCTGAGGATTTGTTCATCGCGCTGATGACTCTGGGCGGGGCTTTCGGTATTATGCTCAGTATTAACTGGAAGCTGGCTGTGCTGACATTTATTATCGTTCCACTAATGATTTACCTGTCATTGTATTTTAGTCGCAAAATGAATGCTGCTTTCCATCGTATGTTTTCTGATATTGCAGATTACAACGCCCGGATTGAAAATAACGTTAGCGGTATTCGCGTTGTTCAAGCGTTCTCCAACGAAGCCCATGAAATGGAACGTTTTGCTGAAAATAATGGACGGTTTCGTAAAACAAAGCTGATCGCTTATCGCATTATGGCGTGGAATTCTTCAATTAGCTTCATTCTGATGAAACTGGTCTCATTGTTTGTGCTTGTATGTGGAACATGGTTTGTTATTGAAGGACAGATGTCCTATGGGGAATTTATCGCATTTGTAATGCTGTCCAATGTATTCCTCGCACCCATCAAACAAATTAATTCTGTCATTGAAACGTATCCCAAAGGAATTGCCGGTTTCCGACGTTACCTGGACTTGTTGGAAAGTGAATCTGACGTAGAGGATCTGCCAGGCGCGAAGACCGTTAAGCATCTCAAGGGAGATATTCAATTTGAAGGTGTAACATTTGGCTATGAAAATAAAGACAAGGTCTTGCATAGAGTGGACCTATCCATACATGCGGGAGAAACCGTAGCCCTTGTAGGCCCTTCAGGAGCAGGTAAAACGACACTTTGCAGCTTGCTGCCTCGCTTCTATGATGTCGAGGAAGGCAGCATTACGATTGATGGTATGGATATCCGCGAAATGAAGCTGAATTCGCTGCGATCCATGATTGGTATCGTACAGCAGGATGTATTTCTCTTTGATGGAACGATTCGTGAGAATATCGCTTACGGTAAACTTGATGCTTCAGAAAATGAAATCTGGGATGCTGCCCGTCGTGCTCAGATTGAAGAACTTGTTCGATCCTACCCAGAGGGTCTGGATACGATGATCGGTGAGCGAGGCGTAAAGCTGTCCGGTGGTCAAAAGCAACGTTTATCAATTGCCCGGATGTTTCTGAAAAATCCGCCAATTCTTATTTTGGATGAAGCGACATCAGCATTGGATACAGAGACAGAAGCTGCAATTCAGCAGGCCTTGACAGAGCTATCACAGGGTCGCACGACACTCGTGATTGCACATCGTCTGGCAACGATCAAAAATGCTGATCGTATTATTGTAGTTGCAGATCAAGGGATTGCCGAGCAAGGAAAACATGAAGAATTAATGGCCGTAAAAGGTGCATATAGCCGCCTGCACCAAGCTCAATATGGAACGTAAGAGTCAACTGCAACATCGTAAATAGAGAGAGGAATGAATGATTTTGACAAAGAAAATGTGGATGGTGACGATGCTTTTTTTGTCAGTCATTGTTATTCTTAGCGCCTGTGGTGAAAGGGGAAATCAGCCAGACGAAAAGCAGAATCAAGCTTCTGGTGAATCAAAGTCAGCTGCAACGAAAACAGTCAAGACAATTCATGGAGATATTCAGATTCCGGTTCACCCTCAGCGGATTGTAGTAGATATGTACCAGAATGATTTATTAGCACTAGGAATTAAACCTGTGGGAAGTGTGAAATATTATCTGGATAATCCGTTTTCGAAGGATCTTGTACAAGGCATTGCAAGCATTGGAGACCGTGGCAGTGTATCCATTGAAAAAGTATTGGCTTTACAGCCGGATATGATTCTGATTGGTTCTAAAGATGCTTCTGAATATGAAAAATATAGTAAAATTGCCCCGACTATAGTCATTCCTTTTGGAACGTACAAGAATGTACATGAAGAACTGACAGCTTTTGGTGAGCTGCTGGGAAAAGAGCAGGAAGCCAAAACGTGGCTTGCCCAATACGATCAGCGATTGCAAGCTGCACGTGACAAATTAAAAGGAATTGTTCAAGCCAGGGATACTTTCACGGTAATGGAAGCCACGGAAAAAGAATACTATGTATACGGTGATAATTTTGGCAGAGGCGGACAGGCGGTTTATAGAGGATTGAATTTGACACCTCCACCACAAGTCCAAAAAGAACTATTAGGCGAGACGCAATGGAAGTCAATTTCCAAGGAAGTTATTAATCAATATGCTGGCTCTTATATTTTCCTGACGGTTAATAAGGATTTGAGCGGTTATGAAGGAGACAGCCATATGGAAATCACTGAGTGCGGTCCGGAATGGGAAGGTTTTTGAGCTTCAGGAGGATCGATACTGGTACATCGATCCTATCGCTATTGCGGGGCAAGCTGAAGAATTGGCAGATATGATCGTCCAGCGGAATAAAGAGAACGTTTCACAGAAGTAGTTGTTTCGGTAATGTTGGCAGCCCTTTGGTATTTTTGCCAGAGGGCTTTATTTTTCACAAACAGCTGAACATAAGAACATCGTCGGAATTTTGCTATTGAAGCTGTTGCCGCATTAATTTACAATAGTAAAGATTGCATGATAATAATTCTCATTATCAAATATTATCTTCACTACAGGTTTTCGTGATAGCCTACATACTATTTAACAGTAAGGGTGAACCATAGTTATGAAATTATCAGAATCTTCGGATAGTTCTGCTCAAAGCAATCGTAATCAGCCGCCGACTCAATTTCAATCGCGGCCATGGGCGGCTTCGCTTATCCTGACAGCCGGATTAGCACTGTTAGCATTCGGTATCGCTCTGTCTTTATCATTTGGTGCAGCCTCAATCAAACTGGAGGAGGTCTGGAACGCCGTCTTTCATTTTAATCCTGAGCTGCAAAACCATCAAATTATATGGGAAATCCGTCTACCTCGGATTCTGGGTGGTGTGTTAATCGGAGTTTGTTTTGCCGTAGCAGGGGCCATTATGCAGGGGATGACCCGCAATCCGCTTGCGGACTCTGGCTTGCTTGGGCTGAATTCGGGCGCCAGCTTGACGATGGCGATTTGCTTTGCTCTTTTTCCGGGTACTTCCTTTTTGCAGTTAATGCTGTATTCTTTTGTGGGTGCAGCCTTGGCGGTTGTGTTGGTCTATGGTACAAGCGCTATATCCAAATCAGGTATTACGCCAGTTCGCCTTGTATTGGCGGGTGCAGCTGTCACGGCATTGCTGTCTGCCTTAGGAGATACGATCAGTTTATACTTTAATGTTGGACAGGATTTGGCCTTTTGGTATGCCGGAGGACTTAGTGGGACCAAATGGGTTCAGCTAGGCATTGTCGTTCCATGGGTTGTGGCAGCTTTTATCGGTGCTCTCATGTTATCACGCTCCATTACGTTACTTAGTCTAGGAGACGAAATTGCGTTGAGTCTTGGTCAGCGAACTGGGATGGTAAAGGTCGCCGGTATGATTCTCGTATTGATCCTGGCGGGTGCTGCGGTATCGTTGGTTGGTTCTATAGGGTTCGTAGGGTTGATTATTCCCCATATCACGCGCAAACTGGTTGGGGTCGATTATCGCTGGATTATTCCTTGTTCGGCTATTATGGGAGCTTTACTTATCGTGTTTGCCGATCTGGCGGCCCGTATGATTAATGCACCTGAGGAAACACCAGTGGGTGTACTTATTGCCTTAATTGGTGTTCCATTCTTCCTTTACCTAGCACGTAAAGAAAGGAGGGCACTGTAAGATGAGTAACGTTACGAATGGGGCTATTGCCAAAGCAAGTCACCGTAAAAAAATCCATGATTGGATGATTGTTATCATTTTGCTTGTATTGCTTATTGCTGCATTCACTGTGAGCGCGAACACGGGAACGATCCGGCTTTCGCCAATGGAGCTTTTTAGAACCTTGTTCGGACAAGGGACTCCACAGCAGGAATTAATTCTCTTTGAATTCCGGCTGCCGCGAATGATTATTGCCATTCTGATCGGTGCAGGTTTGGCTGTTTCCGGTTGTATTATGCAGGGGGTATCACGCAACAGTCTAGCAGACCCTGGTATTCTGGGGATTAATGCAGGTGCCGGGCTGATGGTGATGTTGTTTGTACTACTTTTCCCATCTATGCAAACTATGAATTCATTATTTTTACTACCCGCTCTTGCACTAATTGGATCGGGAGCGGCTGCTATTCTGATCTATGCTCTTTCTTACAAAAAAGGCGAAGGCATTTCACCGACAAGGCTATTGCTGAGCGGAATTGGGGTAGCGGCGGGCATCAGTGCTGCCATGATCATTATGACTCTTAAGTTGACACCTGAAAGCTACACGTTTGTAGCTAATTGGTTAGCAGGAAGCATATGGGGTTCAAACTGGAAATTCGTAATGGCTCTGCTGCCTTGGATAATTGTATTGCTTCCCTTCGCATACTATAAAGCAAACGTAATGAATGTGCTTAATTTGGGGGATCAGACGGCATCCGGGTTAGGTACACCTATTGAAAAGGAACGCATTCTTCTCCTCGCGGCTGCAGTTGGACTAGCCAGTTCAAGTGTGTCGGTTAGTGGCGGGATCGGTTTTGTCGGTTTGGTAGCTCCACATTTGGCAAGAAAGCTAGTGGGTCCGAAGCATAAAATGCTGCTGGTAACCTGTGCTTTAGTCGGAGCACTCCTGGTACTTGTAGCGGATACGATCACACGAGCCTTACCTTTACAGAAAGAAATTCCGACAGGATTAATTGTTGCCATCATAGGTGCGCCATACTTCTTATATCTTTTGAGTCGCTCAAAAGGATAACATAAAAAATAACCTTCAACACCACTAAAGAAGTGGAGCTGAAGGTTATTTTTTGTTTGATGTAGCAGCCTTTCATCTCAACGGGAAGTATTCAAGGCATGAGAGGTTTGATGAAGCTCTCTAATCATTTTATGCAACGTGTAATTTTCCTGCCGTGTCACGCCGTGTTGATTTTCCTGAACCAGCAACTGATGGATGTTTCGTTTTAAAATCTCACTTCGACGTTCCAGCATTTCGGTACTCATAAGTAAATGAACACTCCCTTTGTCATGAATAAATCTACATTTTAGAAATAAGCATAGACTGAATATAAGGTTGCCTTTCGACTTCTTTAAGTATATCGTGCTGGATGATCAAGGGAAAACAGAATGAGATAGCAAAATACTTATCCTCATCATCCATACCGCGTCGACAGCTGCTCACCCCCTGAGTTCTTAGATATACTTCCTTATGCTGGCGATAACAGGAGATTAGGGACATTAGCTTCATGTTTATGCAATCACTTATCAGTTTGCTGGAAGCTATGGAGAGGAGCAACGAGAACAGCAAAGGTTATTCAATGCAATCTTTGGTTTATTCCATATCAGCGATCTCAGGTGACCAAATTTTGCAGCCCTAAATGTCGAAGTCGTTACAACTACCTAATGAAAAGAAAAAAATAAGAGGCTATAACATTTATCATTATTTGTATTGTGGATATACCGGCTGAACGGCTACCTGCTCAGGATCATGACCGAAGAACAATAGGTTCGGCTTAACCTCCTGCACAATCTGCTGAACGCGGGCGATTGACTGGCGTGCCTGTTCACGCTCAAAGCCGTCAAACGGCACGTCGTTTGCGTAATTCTCCTGCATGTAGGCAACATCAATCGTCAGCATGACCGGACCCGATTCCTTTGTTGTGACCAGCGCGGACTGATGACCCGGCGAATGACCCGGAGTATAGAGCAGTTGCAAGCCCGGAACCAGCTCATGGTCCCCTTGGAGCAGTCGGTAATTCAAGTTCGTCTGCACGCATTCCGGCGGCGCATACTCCAGATTACCGATCGCAGCGTCTGCTTCGGTCTGCTGCACATAAATCGGTGTATTCGGAAAATGCGGATTGCCTCCGGCATGATCCATATGCATATGAGAGATTACGATGGCATGGATATCGTCTGGTTGATAGCCAATCCGATCCAGTACAGCTACGATACTATCATCGGCTGACATATGGGGAATGAAGCGCCCTTCAAACGGTGTATTTTTAAAATAATCTGGATTGTTGATAAACGAATCCGGCATACCGGTGTCAATGAGAATCGGACCGTGATCTGTCTCCAGCAGATACGACCAGATTTGCAGGCGCACCAGTTCACCAGGCTGTGCATGATGGTTGAGTGAGGAGCGATCAATATCAAGCTGACCGACCGGTAACCAGTACAATTTGTTAATCATACATTCATCCTCCGCTCTTAGTTTACATAATAATTATTATGTAATAATAAACGGGATTACAGCTGGCAGAAAGTGATGCTTGTATTACATTGTAAGATGGGGTGATGGAGCCTCATGCTTTCGCTGTAATCCCGTACTTTCAAAAATTAATATCTAATAGTTTAAATGATAGGGCATGTAGGCGTCCAGCAGGAATCTGCCGTCACAAAGGCCAGTACGTGCTGATGTATAATCGGATGAGCAAAAAAGGGCAAGTACATAGGCTGGACAAGAGGGACACGCTTTATTTATACTTAAAAAGTGCTCAAAAAAACGGCGTATAATATAAATTATACGCAGTTTAGGTTTAAAACGACTTTTATATGCTCTCCTGCATAAGAATGTCGATTGGATTGTCGATAAAAATCAGACGAAGATGATCGTTTTACAGCATATTTTGGAATTTGAACTGAATGGAGGCAAGCGGGATGAGAAAAGAGCTGCGGCATATGGATCTGGATACTATAGACGAAATTGATGAAGTGTATACTGAAGAGCTGGAAGCTTTTTTGATTTGGATGAAGGATGCGGGATATACGATACATACGCAAAAAAATTACATGGGGGATGTAAAACAGTTTTTACGTACATTGCGTGATAAACCACTTGACCAGGTGAAAAAGATTCATGTGATGTCGTATTTGTCTAAAGCGCGGGAGGGAGGCGCCGGAGATAGTACGCGGAACCGGAAGCATGCAGCGGTGAACAGTTTTTTTAGAGCGCTACATGAATTTGAGTTATGCAGCACGAATCCGGCAGCGGGAATCAAAAAAGCAAAGACTGAAAAGAATCGTATGCCTGTCTATCTGGATGAGAAGGATATCCAGCCGTTTTTGCTTGCGGTGGAAGGGAAGTATGCAAATCGTAATATGGCTATCTTTCTACTTATGGTTTATATGGGATTACGGGTGGGGGAGGTTCATTCTTTGAATGTCTCAGATTACAGCCGAGAAAGACGCACCTTAGATGTGTTCGGTAAAGGACGTAAGTGGCGCACCCTGCCAGTGCCGGCGGCTGTATGTGATTTTGTAGAGCATGCATTGGAGGAAAGATTGACGCCGTGGAGAGGTAAGGAAGACGCGATGTTCATATCCCAAAAAGGCCGCCGTCTGGCGGTGCGTTCTATTCAACAGATTGCTACAGAAACGTTTGAACGATTCCAGCAAGATAAGGGCACAGAACGTCGGGAGGCTTATTCCAGTCATAAGCTGAGACATACATTTGCCACGATGCTTTTACGCAAGGGAGCAGATCTGCGTACAGTGCAAGAGCTGCTGGGGCACTCATCCATTCAGACGACCACGGTATATACACATGTCACTGATCGGGAAAAAGAAAAAGCGATGGATAAACTGGATATTCAGATACCTATAACGGGATTGTAAGTATATTCCACGATTATATTGTATAGTTTATCTAGAGTTAGTTTACATAATTATTTTTACGTAAACAAACTAGAAAATAATTGAACCTGACTTGTAAATTAAATCCATGATACTATGTTCTTAATATTATGAACTTGTAATCTTTATCATAAGCTTTGTCTTGATTTTTACAGCTTTGTTTATTTAATGCCCAGCATACTCTGGTCTTGACAAAGGTAATATTTTGCTACAAAATTAGTGGAACCACTTTATAAATATGGTTTATGAAGTGGTTCCACTAATTTTGTAAAAAGAAGGAGCACGGTATGGAAAAAGCTAATACAAATTTAATTAAAGAAATAAATCTGAATCTGGTTCGTAAAGTATTAAAGCAGATCAGCAAGGCCACAAAGCCCCAACTGGCCGCATTGACTGATTTAAGTGTGGTGACTATCAATACGCTTATGCAGGAATTGCTTAATAATGGAGAGATTTTTGAAGATGAGATTGTGCCTTCCAACGGTGGTAGACATGCATTAACCTATCGTTTTAATTATGAGTATAGTCTGGCACTGATTATACATATTAATGAAAAACAAGGAACTGATGCAGTATCAACCACGGTCGTTAATTTAAACGAGGACGCTCTCATGAAAGAAGAACATCCCTTTCAAATTTTTGATGATGCACAATTTTATTCCACGATTCAAGGCATCATTTCACTTTATCCTTCTATTAAGGTTATTGGTATTGGAATCCCGGGACAATCGGTTGATGGAGAGATTACAGTCAGCAGCCATGAAAGGTTGAATGGAATCCGGTTGGCAGAGGATGTGCAGAGCAAATTTGGTTTGCCCGTTATGGTGGAGAATGATGTAAATGCGGCTGTATGTGGATACGTTTACAGAGAACAGTTAGATGAAGATCAATGTGTGCTAGCTATCTATTTTCCTGAAAATTCTCCACCAGGGATGGGGATTTATTTACGCAATGGAGTTTTAAAGGGCAAACATGGATTGGCTGGTGAAATCAAATTCCTCCCGTCTATAGTGTGGGATGAAAGCAAGGGAAGAGAAGTTTTTTTCAATAGTATATGTGAAATAATTCAAACATTACAATCTATATTTGATCCGGATCAAATTGTCGTCTATAGAGAGAATATAGAAGAAGACTCTTTCTTTCGTTTTTTGGAAACCTACAAAGCTAAGCATGAGATGCCTTTGTATCCAAACATTGTTCTCTCCGATTTATTTTATGAGGATTTTAAAACAGGGTTGAGAGAGTTAACCCTAAAAGAATTAGAGCGTCCTATTATTGTTTTTAGATAATGACATCTATCGTTTGAGCAGAGGAGGAGAAACATGATGGCAATCTGGTTTCTGATTATTATTTATCTAGCGTTTATTAGCTTGGGAATCCCGGATTCTCTGTTTGGGGCAGCATGGCCTGTGATGTGGCCGGAACTCGGGACTGATTTTGGGTCAGCCGGAATAGTATCCATGGTCGTTGCAGGCGGAACCATTGTATCAAGTCTAGCCAGTGGAACTATCATTGAAAAAATAGCTACAGGCAAGATTACTCTAATGAGCTGCTTTTTGACTGCAGGAGCGTTACTCGGGTTTTCTTTTGCACCTTCATTGTTCTGGCTCGTACTCTTAGCAATTCCTCTTGGCCTCGGCGGGGGAGCTGTAGATGCAGCACTCAATCAATATGTGGCTACTCATTATAAGGCACATCATATGAGCTGGCTGCATTGTTTTTGGGGTGTTGGAGCTACGATGGGACCAATCATTATGTCTTTCTACATTTCGAACTACAATTCATGGAGAAGTGGCTATACAGTCGTATCCATGATTCAGTGGGGACTTGTTATTATTTTGCTTATTACACTGCCATTATGGAAACGTGTAAACGCGATACAAGATTCGATTATTTCTGAAGCTCAATCAGACTACTCACAGATGGATCACAATATAGCACAAGTTGAGAACACACCCAAACAAAATCTAATTCGAATGAAAGGAGTTAAGAACACGCTCGTTGCTTTTTTGTTTTATTGTGGTGTAGAGGCAACGGTAGGTTTATGGGGAGCCAGCTTTTTGGTAGGGGCTAGAAACATCCCAGCTGAAACTGCTGCTGGTTGGGTATCTTTGTACTACGGTGGAATCACGGTAGGCAGGCTGATTACGGGGTTTGTAACTTTAAAAATAAATAATCGTATCCTAATCCGGATTGGCCAACTTACTGCTGTTGCAGGCGGACTCATTTTGCTGCTTCCGTTGCCTGTTGCCTTTTTATTGCCCGGTTTTATCCTTATTGGATTAGGGCTTGCACCGATTTATCCTGGACTTCTTCATGAAACGCCAACACGGTTCGGTAAGGAAAACTCCGCCAAACTCATGGGTTATCAGATGGCAGTTGCTTATACAGGCACAACACTACTCCCGCCCATTGTTGGGCTGATAGCATCTCAGGTAAGTATTCATTTTTTTCCGGTTGCAGTCCTTGTTTTCCTTCTTTTTATGCTACTCAGTTCAGAACAAGTGAATCGTATACTGAGAAAGAGAATTTTGAAGGGTTAAGACAAATTAAAACTTGACTTGAAACGCGTTTCATCAGCTAAAGTAAATGTATACCCTAAAAGAGAAAGGAGAGCACTCTATGATCTCACTCATTTTATTATGTTTAGTTATATGGTGTGGTACTTACTGGTGCTTAGCATTATCAAGACAGCCTATGGATGTAAAACCTTACCGCTCCATCGATGATTTTTTTGAGTAGCTTTATAATCACTTAATAAAGGTACTTTTTTTACCATCTTTATTAACGTCTTTAATTAAATCTTTTATGAAGTGGACTGGAACTGTATCGAGCTGTTTAAATGGATTAGATGTTGTATAAAAGTTGCAGATACGACAGAAGGGAGTGCGACAATGTGGGGATTGAAGGAGTCTTATGCGTTACCGTTTTATGCATTACGTATTTCATAATCAGTAGTTTGGCTCATTCTTCTTTTGTTCAAAAGCTTGCAGCACGTAAGTTTGAGAATTTTAATAGAGACTTTGATGTTGATCCCTGGAATGAACATAAAAAAACGTAAGTATGAACTGACAATGAGTGTATCAAACAACTAAGGGAGGCTTATTTATGTTTAAACTGGTAGTAAGTGATTTGGATGGTACTTTTCTGAACAATAGTGGCACGTTTGATATTGAATTATTCAATCAAGTGTATGAAGAAATGCAAGAAAATAATATCTCCTTTGTTGCTTGTACAGGTAAGCAATGTGAAAGAGTAGAAGAATTGTTTGGTGAACATGGAAAAGGGATCTGGATTTTAGGGGACAGCGCGACTCGCATTAAAAAGGATGGAGTCGTTGTAAAAGAGTTTACAATTGAACGTAATTTAGCATTACAAGCGATCAATCAAATTGAAGCTTTTGCTAAGGATTTTATTATCATAGCATGTACAACAGAAGGAGCTTATGTTCACTCTCATATTCAAGAGGAATATTACAAAATTGTGAAGGGCTCCTACAAGGAAGTGCTAAAGATTGATTCATTTGATCAAATAAACAGCAACTTTCTTAAAATAACGGTTTACGATCCATCCGGGAGAAGTTCCTTGTTAAGAAAACATGTTGAAGAAACGCTGCTAGATCAAATTTATATTGTCGATTCTGAAGCAAATTGGCTGGATATAACAGCGCTTCATACTCATAAAGGGGAGACGGTAAGAAAACTCCAAGAGATATTGGGCGTTACTATGGATGAAACCATGTCTTTTGGAGATGGTGAAAATGATGTGGAGCTTATGAGTATTGCCAAATACAGTTTTGCTGTAAAAAATGCTTGTGAGAACACTAAAAATGCAGCAAGTTTTATTACCAAATCCAATGAAGAAAACGGTGTATTGTTAACGATAAAGAAAATGATGGATTTACAAAGGCACTAATATTAATTATCGTTTATGAGAGATAGACCTCCAGATTTCACACTACCGAATGAAGGGACTATACGCAGCATGAAAAATAAAATACTGGTTTTTGATATTGGCGGCTCTTTTATTAAATTCAGTTTATATTCTCAAGGTGAATTTATGACAAAGGGCAAAGTTGCTACACCGTTAGATTCACTAGAGAATCTGCTTATAGCTTTGAAGCAAATTCACAGTCAGTTTATAGATGAATGTGAAGGTATAGCCGTCAGCATGCCAGGTATTGTGGACTCTGTCACTGGTCATATGGTGCATGGTGGTTCATTAAGGTATATAAACGATATCAATATGATTGAAGTTTTTAAGAAAGCGTTCCATTTACCCGTAGCCATTGAAAATGATGGAAAGTGTGCTGCTCTTGGAGAAGTATGGCGCGGCTCACTACAGGGGATCGCTGATGGTGTTGTTTTGGTTGTTGGAACAGGGATGGGCGGTGGAATCATCTCTCAAGGTAAATTGCTGAAAGGCCATCATTTATCGGCTGGGGAATTCTCCTTCATCAGAACTAACAACGAGCATGCAGACAATGTGGATTATCTGCTTGGTATGCAGGGTAGTAGTTCTGTTTTAGCTAAAACGGTTGCCAAGGCTAAAGGACTTCCAGCAGATTCTATTACAGGTGAAAAAGTATTCAAGCTCATTGAAGAAGGTGATCACACGGTACAAAAGATTTTTCGAAAATACTGCAGGAACATCGCAACACAAATTATTAACCTACAAACAATTCTTGACCCTGAAAAGTTTGTGATTGGGGGAGGCATATCTGCCAATCCTTTGCTGGTTGTTACTATTAAGGAAGAGCTAGAGAAGCTTTATTTGCATTCAATCTTAAATTTTGTGCGTGCAGATATTGAGCAAAGTAAATTAGGCAATGAAGCGAATTTGCTAGGTGCTATATACAACTACATGCAATCACACCATCTTGAAGTATGAGATAAAATAAAAGCAAAAGAGCGTGTCTTTAAGCTTAAGACATGCTCTTTTGTATTCACCAAATAAACATAATATATATTATGTTTATTTGGTGTGTATAACATTCCGAAGCAACTTATTTTTCAATGAAGAATATGCACGTACGCTTACTTTTCATTTTCCGGAGGAGATTCAATGATTAGCCCCTGAACATGCTTGCGCGCTAGAAGCTTTCGTTTTTTTCGATTTTCCTTTGTTTCTAAAACGATATCCAAATCATAATCGTCTGGGTACAATTCTGTTGCTGCGATATGAAGAACGAGCCTCTTTTTGTTTATGATCAGCTTTTGTCCTTGAATCAAAACTCCAACATTGCCTCGTTCATCCTCCGTTTGGCAAACAATACCAGTTCGATCTAGGTAGCCGACATAAACACTATCTCCAAGAGCAAACGACCTGGTTATGAGTGGGTTCTCTTGTTTTTCCTGTTTTGCGACTGTATGGTCTGTAGATGCTTTTTTAGAGGCAGGTTTACATACATCATCAGGCCTTTTATCGTCAAAAGAAGGGGGAATAACCAAAGACTTCTGTGTATTCTGAGACGTTCTTCCAGCAGAAATGGCCTCCGAACGTTCGATAATGCGAGTCCACATGCCTAGTTTCAAAGCAATTGCGTATGCATAGCTTTCCCCAGCCTCACCGATGCGAAGTCGGTACAAGGGTTGCAACGTTTCGGTATCAAACTCCATACGAGCATTTTGAAATCCCGGTGTGTTTTCAGCAAAATGCTTGATTTCGCTAAAGTGGGTGGTAGCCACTACTGTCGTCCGTCGACGATGAAATTCTTCCAGCAGTGCGATAGATAGGCCTACGCCTTCTCCCGGATCAGTACCAGAAGCCATTTCATCGATCAGGATCAGAGTAGAGCTGCCTGCCGTTTCCAAAATGCCAATCATGTTGCGAATATGTGCAGAAAAGGTGCTCAAAGCATGTTCAATACTTTGGCCATCCCCGATGTCTACCACAATATCCTCGAATACAGCCATGCGACTGCCTTGCAAAACAGGTACCAGCAGGCCGGATTGTACCATGAGTGTTAACAGACCGACGCTTTTGAGAGCCATTGTTTTTCCGCCTGTATTCGGTCCGGTAATAATAAGTGAGGAATAACCTTCACCAATTGAGAAATCAAGCGGCACCATAGTATTCGCCATCAATGGGTGACGTGCACCATGGATATCTATAATCCCCTCATCGTTAAGCTCGACAGAAACAGCATCCAGGGTCATGGCGTATTTAGCTTTAGCCAATAAAAAATCCAGTATGCCTACCGTCTCTGTATTAATGCTTAGTTCCCGGTTGTATGACTCAGCCATTGCGGTCAGATCTCCCAGCACTTTCATTTCCTCTTTTGATTCCTCTGCCATGTTTGCGCTTTGTTCGAATTGTAGATTTACGATCTCTGCAGGTTCAACATAGACCGTTTGACCGCTTCCCGATTCATCCAGTACATTGCCTTTCACCTGTTTGCGGAATTCCTTTTTGATCGGAAGTACATAACGGCCATTGCGCTGACTGATCATATTTTCTTGCATGATGGATCGATGACGGCTGGTGAGAGAGTCTAATTTCCTCTTGATACGTTCTTCAGTAACTGCAATTTTTTTGCGAATTTTAGCTAGCTCTTTACTGGCGTTATCCGTCACTCGACCCGAATAAATGCATCTCTCGATTTCGGATAGGAGTGACTCCATACCATACATGGAAGAGGCATAAGCACTGACGGTTGGAGCTGCATCCGCCTTGGCTTGCATATATTTCATCAGCTGCATGCAGCTTCTGATGAATTGGGCCAAATGAGAAAAATCACGCTCGCTGAACATATAGCCGGTTCCCAAGAGGTGCAGAATGTGCTCCATTCCTTCCAATGAAGGAACGGGTACGCTAGCTCCGTGGCGAATGAGCTGTAAAGCTTCGCTCGTTTCGTTAAGACGAATTTTGATTGTACGGATATCTGTAATTGGTTGCATGGAAGCGGCATGATGCTTACCCAGGTATGAAAAAGCACATTCAGATACTCTTGTTTTAATCTGATCATATTCCAAACGCAGCATTGTAGTTTCGTTCATGAATAAATCTCTCCTTTAGATGTGTATTGACAGGATTTTTTCAAAACTTTTCTGGAAAACAAAAAAAGGGCGGAGAATGAACAAAACGTTCATTCTCCGCCCTTTAAGGAAGAGGAAATGTATCATCAAATAAGCCTATAATCCAGCATGTGAACTCACCAATTCTGCGTTTTAAACCACAGGCCAACCAACATATCAGTTAATTGGCTTATGAATAGAAAAACGTGTAAAAAGAGTTCACAAAGCTGGAAACAAAAAAACCGTGCTGAACACAGCACGGAATAAGGCCTAAATGAAAATAATCCCTAAGGCGATTTATGATATCCGCATGTTCTTAACTAATACCAGGGTAAAAACTCAGCAACAAACAAACCTGCCCCTGAAGGGTACAAGCGCCTGATGGTTTTCCCTGAATATGCAATTGCTTAGTTAAGAACGTTCACCGACATTAAAATCTCTCCCTTAATTGAAGATATATCCACAATATACAATCAGACAGGTATGGAAGTCAAGGCTGACTTCATCAATTTGATGAAAAAGTGATCATGAGGACAAGAAGTTAACGAAATATATATTATGTTAACTGATTTCAATTAAATGATTTATGAAAATGATCCCACTCCAGCAGGAATACAGCATCCATATGAAACAGAGTACTAACATTAAGAAACCGCCCTAGTAGCAGGCATATCATATCTCCCAGGGCGGTTTCTTGTGCTCTTATTTAGAATCAACGGATGTGACAGCTTGTACAGGCTGTCTGTCACGAAGCAGCGGTAACAACAACATCGATCCGACTAAAAATAAGCCGGCGCTCACGATATATACGGTGTACAGGGAGAATTCGCGTTTGAGTGTACCGCCGATGCTCATACCGACGACCATCATCCCCGAGAACAGGGGAGAGAGGGCACCACCGACTCGGCCGATAAAAGCAGCTTCGGCATTTTTCATCATCATCGTGTTGATACCGATATGAATGCAAGGATAAAATAGACCGCTAAGTACTTGTAATGCCATTGTCAGCACAATATTGTGCGACCATCCGACTCCAAAGGTTGTCAGTGTGCTGACCAGAAGTCCAGTCGCCAGCAGCAATTGCGGCTGAACTTTTTTGGCAATCCCCATAATCAGACCGCCGCCCAACAGCATAGCCGCTCCGTTCGCCATTAACGGCCATTGTAAAAATTCCTTATCTTGTCCGAGGTTCTCGATAGCGACAAAAACCATTAATGGTTGAATAAGTCCGACTGCCAGCCCAATTATGGTAAATGTTCCTCCAAGCGTGCGAAGTGTACGATTATTCCATACATAACGTATTCCTTCTTTAAGCTCTTCAATAAAATGAGTTGGTCGATCTATCTCAATTGCTTGTTCATCTTGTGGGATACGAGTCAGAACAAGCGCAGAGATGAGAAACAACATTCCTGTTATAGACAATGAAGAGAAAATACCAAAGTGTTGATAAATAAATGTACCGACGACAGGACCGATAACCATAAATAATGCCATGAGAGACTGAAAAAGAGCCATCACTCCCTGAAGCTGTTCCGGTGCTACATGCTGCTTTAATATCTTCATCGCAGATGGCTGAGAAAATTGAGATAGAATGGCCGAGAAGAAAGTGGATAGCAAGAGCACCTGCCATGACCCGTACCACAATGCGAGCAACACGATAAAAATGGATGCAGCCGACAGCAGGTCGCAACTAACCATTGTCCGTTTAGGCCGCCAACGATCCGCAAACGTACCTCCAATGATGGCAAACAGAAAGATAGGCGCAAATTCAGCAACCGAAATGAGCGATACGTATACGGGATCATTATGGGTCAGATCTGTTACATACAACAGTATGGCAAAGTTCCGCACCCAGATGCCCAAATTTAGCAACGCATTGGAGGCGATAATGGTCCTTATATATGGATTTTTAAACAACAGCAAACTCTCCCTTCCAGTTTTCAAGGGGTAAAACCCTCAAGGTCTTTATTTTTATTTTTTTATAAACAAAATTAATATTTGTCTATATAACAATAGATAATATAATAAATATACTACTATTTAGTCAAATGTTTTTTGTGATTATGAACGAACTAGAGCAGGAAAAAGGAAGTGATCAATCATGCTAAAGAATGCGGATTAGAATAGAAGGGAATGAGTCACTACATATTTATAAATTGGAAATTATACTCAAATAAAATAGATGAACATAATTAATATTATGTTAACTAATAAGCGCATCTTTATCTATCAGAATCTGAATCCGATGTACCTTTTAAAATCATAGTGATATAATTACGCGTACATGCCTGAAAAGGAGCGTATAGAACGTAAATGAACTTTCAAGTGGACTTTTTATCTTTTTTTGTGATTCAGGTAGACGGAAAAGAAGGACAAGGCGGTAAGTCCTACAAGCATTATGCTACAATGGATGACTATGATTACGACGAGAGTGATGTCAAAAAATTTCTGGACGGGGAATTTGCTCGTATTAGCAAGCGAAAGGTTGAAAAAAATCCCAGCACAGAGCAGGCACCGACCAAAATTGGCCGCTTTATCGTCGAACCGGAACATGAACTGAGCAGTAATCCGAATTTCAATATGTTCGCCCGACTACGTGCAGCAGAGGATAAGGAAGATTTTAAAAATGCATGTGATGATCTGGTGCGGATGTATTTGGATACAAGCGCGGTACGAGGTGGAGCACTGATCATTGTACAGGCTACATTAAATACCCACTCTGACGACCCGTTTATTTTTGTACTCAAATGTGATTTTGAACCTAAAATTGCACGGATTACTGAGAGTAGTCTGGTAAGTGAGGTCGAAATGGCGATTTCAGCCCGTAATATGAAATCCATCATGTATCCTTACATGCTGGAGGAGGGTATGAACGATGAATGGGAGCTTAAAATACATCAGTCTTCGCATGCACGGTATTTTGAAGACTTTTTGAAATTCGTCACTTATGAGCAATCCATGCCGGAAATCGTTAATGAGCATGTCATGGGCTTTGTTCAGAACTATGTAGAAACCAAATGGCCGGATGCATCTAATGAGGAAAGACAGCAGGAAGAGCGCGATCTGGAACTGTGGGCAGCCAGCGAAAAACGGGATTTGCAAGGGAAGTGGGAACCCCTTCAGGTCGTAGAGGCTGCGCAGCATATTGTCGAGCTAAAACCGGAAATTGAAGTTCGTTTCAAACTGGATGATACGGCTGTGCGTGGTTTACTATCCGACTTTGGTGCCAAGCTGCATATCACAAAACTTCATGATAGATATGCACTTATTATTGAAGGTGATGCATTTACGTTTGAAAAGGGATTTTCTCCGATTGAACTACTACAACCTGAATCCTTTGAAACAGTGGCTGAGCGGCTGAAAGAGAAAAGGCAGCATGAAAATGAGGGTGTGGATGGCGATACACCACCTTGGTAATTTGGAACGCATAGCAGGGCGACAAACGAACGAAATTATATTATAAAAAAACGGACCTCACAACGGATGTATCCGCTGTGGAGGTCCGTTTTTGTTTAGCATTTATATTCTTGACTTACTGAATTACATATGCACTTTACTAATTTGATCTTTCAGCTTGTCCGCAGATTGAACGAACCTTGCACGTTCCTCGTCATTGAGCGGAAGATCCAAAATTTCACGTACTCCATTGTGATCCACGATACTTGGAACACCTAAATAAACGTCAGATACACCGTTATAATCTTCCAGCAGGGTGGACACATTAAGTACCGACCCCTCGTCTCCGAGAATAGCGGCTACGATACGGTCAAGAGCCAGCCCGATGGCGTAGGATGTAGCGCCTTTGGCATCTATAATTTCATAGGCAGCATTCTTCGTATTCTCAAAAATTTCATTTTTCGTTCCTTCGTCCAACTCCAGTGGAGTTCCAGCCACGTTGGCTGTGCTCCATACAGGTAACTCAGAGTCACCATGTTCTCCAATAATATGGGCGTGGATGCTTCGTGGATCGATGCCCTTTTGCTTCCCGATCAGATAGCGGAAGCGTGCGCTGTCCAGCAACGTTCCTGATCCAATGACTCTGCTTGAAGGCCAACCACTGCGTTTCCAAGAGATGTAGGAGAGAATGTCCACTGGATTGGTTGCGATCAGCAAAATGCCATGTGTATTGACCTTGACGATATTATCAATAATACTTTCAAAAATTTCGGCATTACGCTTGAGAAGATCAATACGTGTTTCTCCCGGCTTTTGTGAAGCTCCCGCTGCAACAATGATGATATCTGCATTACGGCAGTCTTCATAATCACCCGCCCATACTTTGACACCGCCGAGAAAAGGAAGCCCATGATTCATATCGAGCATTTCCCCCTTCGCCTTTTTGACGTTGACATCAATAAAGACAAGTTCTTGCATGCGTTGGCGCAGCAGCAGGGTGTAGCCGGTTGTTGTGCCAACCGCTCCCATGCCGACAATAGCCACTCTACTTCGTTTGTAAGGTTTTAAGCTCATAAAATCCTCATCTCCTTCTCGGGTTGTATACCTTTTCATTTTGGGATATTACTTAAAAATTTATCTTTCCAACTTAGTGTACCCTATATACTAACCCACCGCAAAGAAATATGACATTTTTCCTTGACTTCAAAGGCGAGCTCGCTAATAATTAATCGAATGATAAGAACACGCACTAAAGCGTTGCAGCACCGATATTGACGCATGAAATTATGGAAAGAGGATTAGGAATATGGACTTATTTCGAAAAAAAACAGGACTGCTCTCGCACGAGGAAAGCGGATCTACAGGTCACTTAAAGAGAACAATGGGGCCTTTTGATCTCACCATGCTAGGAGTAGGATGCATCATCGGGACAGGGATTTTTGTTATTACTGGCAAGGCAGCAGCAGAAAATGCAGGTCCCGGCTTGATGCTTTCTTTTGTTATTGCAGGGATTGCCTGCGTATTGGCAGCCTTGTGCTATGCAGAGCTTTCATCTACAGTTCCCGCGGCTGGGAGCGCTTATGCATATAGTTATATTGTTTTTGGAGAAGTTCTGGCCTGGGTACTGGGTTGGGACTTGATTCTGGAATATGGAGTAGCGGCCGCCTCTGTGAGTAGTGGCTGGTCTGCTTACTTTCAAGGCTTGCTGGCCGGATTTGATATACATCTACCGTTAGCTTTAACCGCAGCCTTTGATTCGACCAAGGGGACCATTATTGATCTGCCAGCGGTGTGCATCATCATGCTCATTACACTGTTGCTAAGTCTCGGAGCCAAGGAAACGGTCCGATTCAATTTCATTATGGTTTGTGTCAAAGTTGCGGTTGTACTGTTATTCATTGCGATTGGAATCTTTTATGTTAAGCCTGCCAACTGGACACCATTTTTGCCTTATGGATTTTCTGGTGTATTAAGTGCTGCGGCAATCGTATTTTTCGCTTATCTGGGTTTCGATGCTATCTCAACTGCAGCCGAAGAGGTACGCAATCCGCAGCGGAACATGCCCATCGGCATTATCTCTTCTCTAGCCATCTGCACGATATTGTATATTGCCGTTTCAGTTGTGCTAACGGGGATGGTACCTTATACGCAGTTGGGCGTTAGTGACCCGGTTGCGTTTGCTCTCCGCTTTATTCATCAGGATTTCGTAGCTGGATTAATTTCAGTCGGTGCGATTGCAGGGATGACGACCGTTTTACTGGTTCTGTTGTACGGCCAGACACGATTAATCTTTTCCATGTCACGTGATGGCCTTTTACCCGTTTTTTTATCTAAAATAAATACCAAAACCCAAACACCAATTCGAAGTACATGGCTGGTGGGTAGCATTATCGCATTGGCTAGCGGCTTGTTCCCGTTGCATGCACTGACCAATCTAACGAGTATTGGAACTCTGTTCGCTTTTGCTGTAGTCTCGGTCGGGGTCATCGTTCTGCGCAAGACACGCCCGGATTTGAAAAGAGGGTTTACCGTACCATGGGTTCCGTTGCTTCCGCTACTGAGTGCTTTGGTTTGCATCGGTCTGATGCTTCAGCTTCATATCAGCACCTGGATCGGATTTATCGTGTGGCTACTGCTTGGATTACTGATTTATTTCTTCTATGGATATCACAAAAGTTTGTTGAACCATAAATCCTGAACAATATTAGTATAAAAAAAGCCGGTATCCTTCACTTTTGTGAAGGAGCCGGTTTTTTTTGTCATTACGCGAAAAGTGTCACATAGGGGTGTTTATGGTATAATTCTGTTTCAGATAAGCTTTTGGCACGTGATTACCGCATGCCATCGAGGGAGGATTTTGATATGAAACTGCGCTGGCGTGCGCTCTTGGGAGGAGTAATGCTGTTGACGGGTATTTTGCTAACTGCCTGTTCTGCTGAAACCCCAAAAACTGTAACTAAACCTTCGATTGAGGAACCAGATGACCAGGGACAGACGATAACTATTAATCCGCCGGTGACCCCGAAGGCGGGTGATCCAAACGCCAAATATGTTGTACAAACACGAATCGCGGATTTTCATTTAATCGATAACAATAAAGGGTTGGTTTGGGGAGTTACCCATAATGAGCTGCGCCTTTATGATACCCATGATGGTGGGAAAACATGGAATAATATTTCTCCCTCCGAAAATGTTCAATTTCAAGACAAGCTTGAATATGGCAAGGATATCAGCTTCACAGATTCCCGTCACGGTTGGGTTGTCCGTCAAAATCTGGACCAAACAGCAACGGTCATTCTAAGAACGTCAGATGGAGGACAGAGCTGGGATGTATCAGCGCTACCAAGCGGAGACCATGTAAGCTCGATTCAATATGTAAATCCAACTACAGGCTGGATCATGGCTTATATAAAACTGAATGAGCAGGATCAACAAAAAATGTTGTATCACACCACCGACGGAGGAGCCACGTGGAATAAAGTTGCCCAAAGTTCTGGTATGACATCCAACAAGTCAGGCTCAGGTTTACCCGATCAGGGCAGTGTGGCGGGAATGAGCTTTTCTTCCAACAATCAGGGTTTTGTGGCGATTAATGTGGACAGCAGGGTGAAGTTGTATAAAACTTCGAATCTAGGGAAAACGTGGACTCCGGTCGCTAACAGCATGCAGGGTTGCCCTCAGGCTAAGGCAGAAGCTCAGCAGTCTCTTGAAGGTAACAGTTCTTCATATTGGATTCCGGTTCTCTGCTACGGGGATAAAGGTACAAAATATAACGGGCTATTTACGAATAATACAGGAACACAATGGAATGATGTGCCATTGGGTCTGAGTAGCAATAATACTTCTATAACTCCTGGGCGTACCTTTCTAAGCGATAAAGAAGGGTGGGTTATAACCGTAAACGGAATGAGCCGTACAATGGATGGAGGGAAGACGTGGACAAGTCTCAGAGGCAACAAGGTGCTGCCTTCGAAGCTAAAAGACTATCCACGATCAGTCAAGCTACGTTTTGCTTCTTCATCGGTAGGTTGGCTGCTTTTGGAACGACTAGACGACAAGAAATCACTGCTGTTAAAAACAACGGACGGTGGTGCAAACTGGAGGATTTTATAATCACGATAAAGGTGATTGCCCTGGGATGTCTTCCCAGGGCGTTTTATTTTTAAAAAATTTAAATTTTATACGACAACATGTGAAAAAAATCACAAACTAACAAATAAGCCACTGTTATACTAAACCTGTAAACAACGATAGGAGTGATAATCATGAGAGCGAATCAGGATCATATGTTAACCCAATACTACCTTCAATTTTGCTACACTTGTCAGGATGCCTACGGTTGCACGACTGAAGAGGACTGCAAGCAATGCGCAGAGCGTTACGCCGAGGAAGAAGATCATGAAGTTCTGGATGAAACACAACGTTATCTCCAGCTTGTACATGTGTAAATCGATGAGCTATTCTGATATCGCCATATCTTGAGCCTCCCGGATTAATCCGTGGAGGCTCTTGGCGTTCTTGAGGGTTACTATCAAATTTGGGCAGCAACATACATATACTGTTATAGAAGGCTTGAGGCAGGTCAGGATGCCCGGTGGTTTCCCTGTGGAATGCCTGGCGGAGAGGAGTGCGGTGCATGGGATTTGAGTCATTATGGATGTTCGATTGGCTGGGTACGGTATTGCCCGTATTTTTCGTAGTTGTGTTGGGTATTGTCGTGTTGTCTGCGGGCAGGGAAGTCATGGAATGGAGCCGGAACAAGCGGCAGCCTGTGTTGACGGTGGGTTCCCGCATTACGGCCAGAAGGACACATCTCCAACAGAGGCGCCAGGAGGAACAAGGCACTCGTACCTATACCTTCTATTATGTAACCTTTGAGGTGGAGAGTGGCGACCGGATGGAGTTCAAAGTATCTGGGGAAGAATATGGTCAATGTGCTGAAGGGGATGAGGGACGGCTTACTTTTCAAGGTACAAGGTATATTGGATTTCAGCGTCTTAATCGCTATAGTTTGGAGCAGGTTAAAATGTAGGATTCAGTCAAAAATATTCATGCTCATTTACAGCCTTCTGCTAGGAGTCAGGGTAGGGGGCTGTGAATGTTTCTTGTACGGCACATTTTGGTACATATATACTAAAACAGAGTAGTTCAGAGGAGGAATAAGTCGTGTCATTTGAAGGACAAGTTGTTATTGTAACAGGAGCAGCGCATGGTATCGGGAAAGAGGTCGCTTTTGCCTACGCTGCTCAGGGTGCCAGAGTCGTGTTTGCTGACTGCAATGAGGAAGAGGGCGCCGCAGCTGCTGCAGCAGTCCGGAACGAGGGTCATCAGGCCATTTTTATCCCTTGTGATGTGCGTAAGGAAGAAGATATTGTAGCGCTGATCCGTGCCACGGAAGAAGAATACGGTACAATTCATACATTGATTAACAATGCAGGCGTGTCCAGATGGAAATCTCCATATGAGTTAACCGTAGCAGAATGGGATGACATTTTGAACACAAACGTACGCAGCTGTTTTATTGCAACAAGAGAAGCGGCTAAGGTAATGAAGCGGAACGCAGAAGGGGGCTCAGTGGTTAATATGACCTCTACACGAGCTTTCATGTCAGAGCCGGATACAGAAGCCTACGCGGCATCCAAAGGAGCCATAGCCGCCCTTACACACGCGATGGCCATATCGCTAGGAAAGGATAGGATTCAGGTCAATTGTATTAGTCCAGGATGGATTGAAACCGGGGATTACGAGCAATTGCGTGCTGAAGACCATCAACAGCACCCGGCTGGACGAGTAGGGACCCCTAAAGACATCGCACGAGCCTGTCTGTATTTGACACAACCGGACAATGATTTTGTAACAGGCACGAATTTGGTGGTCGATGGTGGCATGACGCGTAAGATGGTTTACGAGCCATGATAAAAGCCTAAATAAGTAGTCCCATTTTTGGGGCTATTTTTTTATTTTCTGGACTGTCACTTATTGGGCATTTGTACCATAGGATAGGGTATGTGATTGAGAAGCAAGGAGGGGACGCGATGGCTGTAATCAAGACCAACTCAGGGGATGTGAGGACCCTCGCCCGGCTGATGCGGGCTGAGGCCGAAGGTGAAGGTGAGATGGGAATGCTCATGGTTGGTAATGTCGGTGTGAACCGAATTTTATCCAATTGCCTGGATTTCCAAGGGATACGCCTCATGAATGACATGGTGTTTCAAAGCCCCGGAGGTTTTGAAGCTACTCAGAAGGGGTATTTTTATCAGAAAGCCCGTGATCGGGACATTCGACTTGCCCAGCGTGTAATTAATGGAGAAAAAATACGTCCGGCATCCAATGCATTATGGTTTTTCAGACCGGCTGGTGAATGCCCGGGTACCTGGTATAACCAGACCAATACCGGACGCTTTAAAGCCCACTGCTTTTTTAGCCCGACTGCACAGGACTGTCCTAATGTATATTAGACACCTTTCAGAATGGCTTGAAGAATTAAAGTTAAATTAAAACCATCTTAGGAGGAATTTACATGATTTCACAGCAAGCTTACCGTCCCGTATCTTATGCTTCCGGTAATGGATATCCCGAATGGCCAAGAGGGATGGCTCCAACCGGAACCATGCAACCTATGCAACCTATGCAACCTATGACTGGCTTTCCACCTCAAGTAAGTAGTGGCAGCCCTATGACACCAACGGGTACAGTGGTGCAGGTTCAGACTCCGCAATACGAGCAATCATACATCGAGAATATTTTACGCTTGAACTTGGGCAAAACGGGAACCTTTTATATGACCTATGAAAATAACCGGGAATGGAATGCTAAAATATTCAAAGGCATTCTAGAAGCAGCAGGTCGGGACCACATTATTATTAGTGATCCGGCGACAGGCAAACGGACCATTCTGCTGATGTTAAACCTGGATTATGCAACTTTTGATGAGCCATTGTTGTACCAATATCCCGGCGTCATCGGGAACCCGGGCGGATCTCCGGTTCGCTGATGCCTTCATATATATGAGTTTACATCCTCTGCCAGACGGCAGGGGATGTATTTTGTTTATATTCTTTCTCAAATATAGTTGCTTTCTTGGTGGTAAGAGGCGAAAATGAGAGCTTTCCGACCTAAATGATAGAGGGATTGATTTTTCTGACATTGCTTGTGGTTTGACTGTATAGAGTATAGTTATATAATTAAATATAAGCTGATAAATGATTTAATCATTTTTGCGGAATATGGCTTAGGGAAGCCGGAAGGGGTGAATGTGTTGGGAAGTTGACGCTGCTTATGATGTGTTATCGTTCTGTCTATGATGAAACTATCCGAAGGAGGTGCGCCTGTCTGCCGTAATGACGGCTGATGGGGAGCATATTGAGTGACCCTTTACCGAGTATGTTTAACTTATTTATTGTTTTTGCATTAGTATTATTGAATGGATTTTTTGTATCTGCGGAATTTGCCATGGTGAAGGTTAGGGGCAGCCGTATAGAAACCTTGGTGGAGGCGGGCAATAAAAAGGCCGTATACGCCGCCAATATGATACACAATTTGGACGCTTATTTGTCTGCTTGCCAATTGGGTATTACCCTAGCATCGTTGGGACTGGGATGGATCGGAGAGCCGGCCATCGCACATTTGATTGAACCTATATTTACTGCCGCTGGCTTGGGGGCGGTATACGTGCACGGTACTGCCGTGGTCATTGCATTTATTGTCATTACGATTCTGCATATTGTATTGGGTGAATTGGCACCCAAAACGATAGCTATTCGTAAATCTGAGACTATTACGCTGTATTCGGCCATGCTGATGACTTGGTTTTACAAGTTGATGTATCCATTCATATGGGCGTTGAATGGAATGGCGAACAGCCTGCTGCGTTTATTTCGTCTGGAGCCGGTATCCGAATACGATGATTCCGCGCATACGGGGGATGAAATACGCATTCTGATGAAAGAAAGCAATAAGAGCGGACTAATTGATAATACGGAATTGGCGCTTGTTGATAATATATTTGATTTTGCCGACACGACCGCCAGGGAAATCATGATTCCGCGCACGGAGATGATCTGTTTATACAGTAATGAGTCTACAGAAGAAAATCTCGCGATTGCGACGGAAAGCATGAGAACCCGTTATCCAATCTGCGCCGAAGATAAGGACCATATTATCGGCTTTATCCATATTAAAGATCTTCTACGTGCAAACACGCTGGATACCCGTACGATGATTCGCCCGATTCTTGCTGTTCCTGAATCAACGCAAATTAGTGATCTGCTCAAACGCATGCAGCGTAGCAAGACGCAAATTGCAATTTTGATTGATGAATACGGTGGCACATCGGGTATGGTAACGCTGGAAGATATTATGGAAGAAATCGTCGGTGAAATTCAGGATGAGTTCGACCAAGAACGTCCGAGTTGTGAGCAGATTAATGACGAGGAATTTTCCATTGACGGTATGTTATTAATTGATGAAGTGAACGATCGTTTTGGACTGGATCTTGATCATGAGGATTATGATACAGTAGGAGGCTGGCTGTACTCACATGTAGAGGTTATTCCTCCACAGCCAGGCCAGTCTGTAGTGTTTGAAGGATGTATGTTCATTGTGGAAGAAGTTGAAAACAAGCGGATTTCACGTATTCGGCTAATTAAACAGCCTATCGTCGTGGAGGAAGCAGGAGTCTCATAATGGAATAAATATGGAAAGCGACCTTCAATGATGTGGGGTCGCTTTTTAATTTGCCTTCTTTACATAAAGGATATGAATTGATATGATATTCGTGTTATTGTCAACCTAATCGCATATCAATAGGTTGACAATAGAGCGAATTTCCTTACGCTAAAAATCTCATCTGGTTACATGTTCATTTAAATGAGGGAGGAAGAAATATGAATTTATTCAATAAGGATGTAGATTGGGGCCGATTAGCTGAAAAAGCGATCCATTTCAGCAATCTGACGCTGGAAGAAGGTACGGGGGTACTGGAAGCGGACGATGCAGAAATATTACCGATTATGCAAGCTGCATTTAAGGTGCGGCATCATTTTTACGGAAAAAAAGTAAAGCTCAATATGATCATGAACGCCAAAAGTGGTCTGTGCCCGGAGGATTGTAGTTATTGCTCACAATCCATCGTTTCCACGGCACCTGTCAGCAAGTATAGTATGCTGGACAAGGAATCACTGTTGGCTGGGGCAAGGGAAGCCGTAGCACGAAAAGCAGGGACATATTGCATTGTAGCTTCCGGCAAAGGTCCGACAGATCGGGAGCTGGATCAGGTAATTGATGCTGTACAGGAAATTACTCGTACCATGCCGCTCAAGATTTGCGCTTGCTTGGGGATTCTCAAGGGAGATCAAGCACGGCGATTGGCAGATGCGGGGGTACACCGTTACAATCATAATTTAAATACAAGCAAGGCCAACTATCCCTCGATTACAACCACACATACATATGATCAACGCGTCGAAACTGTGAAAATGGCTCAATCACACGGAATGTCTCCATGCTCTGGCGTTATTATCGGTATGGGGGAGACGAATGAGGAAATCGTTCAAATGGCTTATGCCTTACGAGAGTTGGATGCCGACTCTATTCCGATTAATTTCCTGAACCCAGTCCCCGGAACCCCTTTAGGAGAAGCACAGCGGATCTCGCCGATCCAAGCTTTGAAGGTATTGGCACTGTTCCGGTTCATCTGTCCATCCAAGGAAATACGCGTTGCAGGCGGAAGGGAGTTAAATCTGCGTTCATTACAACCGCTATCCCTTTATGCAGCAAATTCGATTTTTGTAGGAGATTATTTAACGACAGAAGGCCAAGAAGTTACCGCTGATCATCAAATGATAGAAGATCTTGGCTTTGAAATTGAGATGTGTGCTCTTTCAGCCGTATAATAGAGATTGTACAAACATGGAAGGGAGAGTTGAATGATGAGCGAAAAAGTATTTATTAGTCCAGGTAAATATGTGCAAGGGAAAAATGTGATTGATAAAACAGGTGAATATGTTAAGCCTTTAGGTCATACGGCCTTGGTTATTGCGGACAAGCTGGTTTGGGAGATTGCAGCCGATCGGGTGGTCAAAAGTCTAGAACAGGCCGAGATTACGGTGGTAAAGGTTGAGTTTCAAGGAGAAGCATCCAAAAATGAAGTAAACCGTATTGCTGATGAGGGACGAAGCGGCCAGGTCGATATTGTCATTGGTGTAGGTGGCGGTAAAACGTTGGATACCGCCAAAGCCGTTAATGAGCTACTCGATTCCTCAGTTGTGATTGTTCCAACGACCGCCTCTACAGACGCACCCACCAGTGCACTATCTGTTTTGTACACCGATGAGGGTGCATTTGATACGTATTCCTTTTTCAGTAAAAATCCAAGCTTAATCCTGGTTGACACGAAAATCATATCTCAAGCACCGCCTTTGTTCCTCTCCTCAGGTATTGCCGATGCTATGGCAACATGGATTGAAGCCCGCGCAGTCATTGAAGCTCGTGCTACCACTATGGCTGGCGGCTTGCCAACGTTGGCGGCAGAAGCCATTGCGTCCAAGTGCGAGGAAGTTCTTTTCGATTACGGACTGCAAGCTTATGAATCTGTGAAACGCAAAGTTGTTACACCAGCGCTTGAAGCGGTGGTGGAAGCCAATACGTTGCTAAGTGGTTTGGGTTTTGAAAGCGGTGGCTTGGCAGGCGCACATGCCATTCACAACGGTTTTACCGTACTCGAAGGAGACATTCATCACCTGACGCATGGTCAAAAAGTAGCCTTTGGCACCTTAGTACAGCTTGCCTTGGAAAAAAGACCTTTAACTGAGGTGGAGCGGTATATTGATTTTTATCTAAAACTGGACCTGCCTGTTACGCTGGAAGACATTAAGCTGCAAGAAGCCTCACGAGAGGATTTGTACCGGGTAGCTCAGGCTGCTACCAAAGAAGGCGAAACAGCTCACAATTTACCATTTGCTGTTACAGCGGATGATGTGCTTGATGCAATCTTAGCAGCTGACCAGTATTCAGTTGCCTACAAGGCTAAAATTGGATATTGAAACTAATCCCATACTAATAAAGTAGGTTCAGAGGTCGCTAATAAGCGGCCTTTTTCCATTATTTAACTTGCAGCTTATGGTATGATTTTCATGGTACATAATTAGGAAATCCCGGGAGTATATTTACGGCTCCCCTAAATTTTGAGAGGAGTTTAGCGATGGCAAAGTGGAATGTAGAAGATCAAGGTACTCAATATACTATTGAGTATAAGCGTGGCTTTAACGGTGGAAAAGTCATTGTGAATGGTAGCGAGCAGAAGGTGAAAAGCCAGAACGCATTTTTAAACTTGATTGATTTTCCAATAAGATTAAAGGAGAAAGCTCTGAATGTTGTAGTCATTGGCAACAAAGCAGATTTAGCTGTGAACGGTATATATCTTGGGTCCAATCAACCTTATGTTCCAGTAAGTAAGGCTCCGGGCTGGAGTTGGGCTTTTGTCGTGGTCAGCTTGGTTATAGGGTGGTTATTTGCAGGCGTCTTTGGTCTGTGTTTAGGGATATTAGGTAGTATGTTCTATGTGAAATCATCTTTATCCTTACATCAAACCATTAATCGAAGAGTCGTAAGCTGCTTTATTGTCTTTTTCATCATCAGCATAGTACAAATCGTTTTTGGACTTGCAGCGAACTATTGGATTAATACACTGTGAATATAGGTAACATATCCTAACGGACGAAGCAAGAAGGCTCTCCCGCATGAAGCGGTGAGAGCCTTTTTTGCCGTGTTAGATCGCCCAATTTCCTTTACGGAAGATCGGTTCCTCAGTACCGTCTTCGGTAACGCCGTTGATGTCCATTTCACCTGAACCAATCATAAAGTCGACGTGAGTCAGACTGGAGTTCAGACCGTTGGCAGCCAACTGCTCTTGAGTCATATCTTTACCACCTTTAAGGTTGAATGCATAGGCATTACCGATAGCCAGATGGTTCGAGGCATTTTCATCAAACAATGTATTGTAGAATAAAATATTTTTGTCAGAGATCGGTGACTTGTGAGGCACGAGCGCAACCTCGCCCAGGTAGTGTGAACCTTCGTCCATTTCTACGAGATGCTGGAGAGTCTCCAAGCCGGTTTCGGCCTGTACATCGACAATACGTCCATTTTCAAAGGTCAGTGAGAAGTTGTCGATAATGTTGCCACTGTAGCTGAGTGGCTTGGTGCTGCTGACTTTACCGTTTACTCCCGTTTTAAGTGGAGCAGTAAATACCTCTTCAGTAGGCATGTTGGCTACAAAACTATGTCCCTGTTGGTTGATGCTTTCGGCTGCTACCCACAGATGGTCTTTTGCAAGTTCGATGGTGAGGTCTGTACCTGGAGCCAGATAATGCAGCTTTTTATAGCGTTTGGAGTTTAAAATATCAGCTTTGCTGGAAAGAGTTTTCAAATGCTCATTCCACGCCTCCACAGGGTTGTCCAGATCCACACGTACAGTGCTGAAAATGGCTTCCCACAGTTTATCCATTTGCTCGGAAGCTGGCAGATCAGGGAACACTTTGGCTGCCCATTCTGCTGAAGGATAAGCAATCAGAGACCAGCTGAACTTGTCAGCCATTTGGTATTCACGGTATTGCCGTAATTCATGTGATCGCACACGCTGGGCAGCGGTAATTCTGCTGGACGGAATCCCTTGAAGCAAATCAGGATTCTCGGCAATGACATGGAGTACTGCAGCGCCATTTTCCACTTCTTCAGTCATTTCGGCTGCGTACCATTTGGGAGCAATATTAAAAGTTTCATCAGGAGCTAGTTCATACTGTAATCGGGTAACCGTCTCATCACTCCATTTTACTTTTACCAGCTTGGCTCCGACAGTATACGCTGATTTAACGATAAGTCGTACGAGTTCGGCGGACGAGATTGGCGCATGAACGATAAGTGTCTGCCCAGGTTGGACATTCGCGCCCACTCGAACGGCTAATTCCGCATATTTCTGCAATTTTTGTTGAAAATCTGACATGTAACTTTCCTCCATTTCACGAAAAAGCCTCAAATAAGAATAGGGTAATTTGCACAGTTTTTTTGCAAATTCCACACATAGCTTATATATTGTACAATGTAACGAAAAGGTTCACAAATCAGTTTTGGTACTTTTTAGTGAAAATGAAAGGGCGGTTAAATAAATGACAGAGCAAAATTCTTCTCAGGAATTGAAAGAAGTACATATTCAACAGGCACAAATGACAAGAGATGAGAACGGTGCATATTTAGGTCAAGTGGTATTTGGAGTAGACGGACAGAGTTCTATATATGAAATTACCTTCCACAGTAAAAAGGGAAAGGAGTGGGATTATAGTCTCCATTTTGCTGGAGAGCCGCGCTTGGAGGAAGAAATGCTACAGATGGATAGCTGGATTGAAGAGAATGATGATCTTTTCGACTATTTGCTGGATGCGGCATGGAGTAAATTACCTGAGTAATGTAAACATGGTCTATTTTCGTGACAAGCGGATTATATTTAGCAGTGTCCGCATAATCTGCTGACATGGGGGAAGCCTATAGGTCGAGTATAACAAGAAATTCCATGTGAATAGGAGGGTGAAGCTTTGGCAAATCATCTGTTCACCGAAGGAATGACGGCAAATGAAGAGGCTGCTCCCGATCTCCTGAGCTTACGGACGCTGTTTGTAAATGTGTGTTTTATCGGAGAGCCGGGAAGCCGATCCTGGGTGCTGGTGGATACGGGGATGGCAGGATTCACAGACTCGATTATACGCCTGGCTGAGGAACGGTTTACGGGTCCTCCGGTTGCTATTGTGCTTACTCACGGTCATTTTGACCACGTAGGTTCGGTTATTGAGTTGGTACAGCATTGGGGTACGCCTGTCTATGCACACCCTTTGGAACTACCTTATTTGACGGGAATGAAAGATTATCAAAAACCTGACCCTAGTGTGGGGGGAGGTTTGATGTCGGGAATTTCCTTTTTGTACCCCAATGATGCTATAGATCTCGATGATCGCATCACCTCCTTGCCCAAAGATGGCAGTATCCCCGGCGCCCCTGGTTGGAAGTGGCTGCATACACCAGGACATACGCCTGGTCATGTATCGCTTTTTCATGAGCAGAGACGCTTAATGGTGGCTGGTGACGCTTTTATCACGGTAAAGCAGGAATCGGCATTGGCTGTGCTTTTACAGGAAAAAGAAATCCACGGACCGCCTGCATATTTTACAACAGATTGGCAAGCTGCACAGCGATCAGTGAAAATGTTAGCTGGTTTAAAGCCCGCAATTGCAGTTACAGGGCATGGACATTTCATGCAAGGTACCGAGCTGACCGATCAGTTGGAACGGCTGGCTGGGAATTTCGAACACATGGCAGTACCCAAACAGGGACGCTATGTGTAATATGTGTGAAGGACGATGCCTTGCGGGGCATCGTTTTTTTGTGTTGACGTGGAATTTTTTTGCTGGACATGGTATAGTCAAGCCAAAAGCTAAACGCTTTCATTAAACATCGTCATTTCATCAAGGAGGATTTTTGATGACACAACAGCATACTGCAATTGGTGATCTTTATTATGGAATACCGGCGATTCGTCTTAAATTTGGACGATATGAAGCGGTTGCCCTGCCAGGAAACGGCGCAAATCTGATTTCTTTTCGTGACAATGAGGCGGGATATTCTTTTCTACGTGAGCCGGATGCTGAGAGCATAGAGGCTTTTAAGCAAAGCCCATCCGTTTACGGAATTCCTTTTTTGTTCCCTCCGAATCGGTATGAGGATGGAAAATTCCTGTGGAATGGTGTTACATATGAGCTGCCAATTAATGAAGAGGCTACCCATAACCATTTGCACGGCTTTTTACACACCGTTCGGTGGGAGGTTGAGGACTACGGTTCCGGGGAGCAAGGTAGTTATGTAGTAATGAATCAGCATGTAAGGGAAGGGCATCCTATGTTCCGTTATTTACCCTTCACCTTTACAATGAAGCTGACGTACAGCCTGGACGAATTCGGCCTGCATCAGCGTTATGTGATTCATAACGAGGGGGATCAGCCGATTCCCAACTTGTTTGCCTTTCACACAGCCATTCGGGTACCGTTTGTACCTGATAGCTCGCCTGAGGATTACAAGATTAAGGTTACGATCGGTGAGCGGCGTGAGCTGACAGATCGATTGTTGGCCACTGGGCAGTTCCAACCGTTATCCCCGGAAGAGGAATTGATGAAGACAACAGGAGTTAGCCCTTATTTTGCCTCTATGGATAATCATTATACGGCGGCTCCGCAAAATGGACGTAACTACATGGAACTCACACACAGTAAGACAGGTGCTACCCTTGTATACGATGTAGGCACTGCTTATAAGCATTGGATGATCTGGAACAACAAAGCGAACAAGGAATTTATCTGTCCTGAACCGCAAATGAACATGATCAATGCGCCGAATCGACCAGACTTGCCTGCGGAAGACATCGGGTTAATTGCACTGGCTCCGGGGCATATTTTTGAAACAACCAGCCGTCTGTATTGTGTTACTCCGAATAAAACGAAATCTTAATGTGTTCTCTATCCTCATAAGCTTGCATCGTGATGAACGGTGCAAGCTTTTTCGGTTGGTAAGGTCTTATATAAAAGATAATGGGGAAGGAAGGTGAAATAGGTTGCAGAAAAGAATGTGTCATAGTATGATACGAAACAGGAGATGATCAGATGAATTATGAAATGGTGCCTTTTCAAGCCGTCAAACGCAAGCAAATTGCCGATGAAGTGGCTGAGCAGCTGCAACGAAAAATTGCTGCTGGTGAATGGAATGTGGGCACTAGGATTCCAACGGAACCCGAGCTTATGAAGCTATTTGGAGTCGGGCGATCTACAGTTCGTGAGGCGGTTAGCGTACTGGTGCATGCCGGTCTATTAGAGAAAAAGCAAGGACACGGAACCTTTGTCTGCCAACCAACGACTTCTCAAGAACCATTGGATTACCGACTAAGTCGCGCTGAAATTATTGAAGTTTATGAAGTGCGGAGCGTGCTGGAACTGGAGATTGCCAGATTAGCTGCGTTACGTCGTAATGACCAAGATTTACGCTTGATGCGGGAGGCGCTGGACCGTCGAGCTGCGACATTGGCCGCTGGAGATATGAATGGGTACTTGGATGCGGATATCACTTTTCACTTGGCTGTTGCAGCAGCTACAGGCAATAAGGTGCTTACGGACGTCTACCGCAGCTTTGTAGAGGCTATTCGCAAGGCGCTGAGCAATCTGATTACCGATCCAGCAATGCAAAATCATTTTACACTTCAACATGAAAAAATTTATGAAGCGATCTTGGAGCAGGATGGCAAAGCTGCAGAACTGTATAGTATTCAGCATTTGGACGGCACCAAGCTGGAGCTGCAAAAGCATATGGGAAGTTCTTAATTTTTTTAATCTTAAACATCAGATGATCAGATGAATAAAATGATGTTTAAACCTTCTACTTTGAGCATCTCCTAAAATCAAACCAAAGGTGGTATCTGTATGCGAAAAATATGGGTGTTGGACACAACGTTAAGAGATGGAGAACAATCACCAGGAGTTAGCTTAACCAGCACAGAAAAGGTGGAAATAGCTCTTCAGCTTCAAAAATTAGGCGTAGATCGGATTGAGACTGGCTTTCCGGCAACCTCACCTGGTGAGATCGTCAGCATGCAGAAAATTGCCAAACAGGTCACCCAAGCAACACTGGTTGGTTTTGCACGCTCGAAAGAGCAGGATATAGATGCGGTCAGAGAAGCTCTACGGGGGGCGGAGGACGCTTGTCTTCACTTGTTCCTAGCTACCTCACCTATTCATCGCCAGCATAAGCTGCGAATGGATAAAGCGAAGGTATTAGAGACCGCTGCCGCTGCCATTCGTTATGGACGCAAGTATTTTAGCAAGATAGAATTTTCGGCAGAGGATGCCAGTCGTACCGAGTTGGACTTTATTTGTGAAGTTGTAGATATGGCAATTCGCGCTGGGGCGACCGTCGTCAATTTGCCGGATACGGTGGGATATGCCTCGCCAGATCAATTTGGAGAAATGTTTAGAATCGTAAAACAACAAGTACCAGGTATCGAAAAAATACAGCTTAGCACACACTGTCATGATGATCTTGGCATGGCAACAGCCAATACGCTGGCAGCTATCCGTAACGGTGTAGATCAATTTGAAGGTACCATTAATGGCATCGGTGAGCGAGCCGGAAATACACCTATCGAGGAGGTCGCATTGGCCCTTGATACGAGAACCGATCTCTATGGTGCACAAACGAGTCTGATTTTGGAGGAGCTGTATGCCACCAGTCGATTGGTAAGCAAACGTACGGGGATGTCGGTACCAGGAAACAAGGCTATTGTGGGGGCCAATGCATTTGCACATGAGTCCGGTATCCACCAGGACGGAATGCTGAAGGAGCGTACAACGTATGAGATCGTGTCCCCTGAGCGCATTGGTCTGAAGACGAGTAAACTTGTATTAGGCAAGCATTCGGGACGTCATGCGTTTAAGGAAAAGCTGGCGGACATGGGCTTTGATGTTTTGACAGAGGAACAGCTTCAGGATGCGTTCCACAAATTCAAAGCCTTGGCGGATAAGAAAAAACAGGTGCTGGATGAAGATTTACTCGTCCTGATGGATGAAAGCCGCAATGCCTCGCCTCAAATTTACACGCTAAATTCCATTCAGGTGTCTTATGGTAATCAGTCGGTCCCGGTCGCCTCCATACGGCTGAATAAGCAAGATGGTACATCGATTGATGAAGTAGCGATGGGGAATGGTTCTGTAGATGCGATTTTCAATGCGATAGACAAGGCCAGTGGGGAAGTGGTGGAATTGGAGGATTACTCCATCCAGTCTGTAACGTACGGCAAAGATGCGTTGGGGGAAGTCCACGCTATTTTGAGGCAAGGTGAATACACAGCACTGGGAAGAGGTACAAGTACAGATATTTTGGAAGCTAGCGCTAAAGCTTATATCGACGCACTAAACAAGCTACTGGGCAGAAAAGAAGTTCATGCCAAAAGCAACATCACGATTAGCTGAGACTGGTAATCAAGCTCATAGCTGAATTTTTTCTTCTGTCTCTCCTCTGACCCTATTGTAAAAAAAGCGCTTGCAAAATATATGATAACATCTGAAATTTAATGTATAATAGGCAAAGAAGATCACCATATTTTGTCTGAATTACATAGGCCAAGAGGAGGAAATGAGTTGAACTACCGCATTGAAAAGGATACGTTGGGCGAAATCAAAGTACCGGCAGACCGTTTGTGGGGAGCGCAAACACAGCGCAGTAAGGAAAATTTCCCGATTGGCTCGGAGAAAATGCCATTAGAGGTCATTCAGGCGTTCGCGGTGCTCAAAAAGAGTGCGGCGATCAGCAATTATAAGTTGGGTAAGCTATCTCAGGAAAAGCAGGACGCCATTATTTATGCAGCGGACGAAATTTTAGCTGGACGAGTCGATGACCATTTCCCGTTGGTTGTATGGCAGACAGGGAGCGGAACGCAGTCCAATATGAATGTCAATGAAGTGATTGCTCATCTGGGAAGCCAATGGCTTCAAGAACAGGGAAAAGATGCGAAGCTGCATCCGAATGACGATGTGAATATGTCACAAAGCTCAAATGATACGTTTCCTACAGCCCTTCATGTAGCAGGTGTTATTGCCGTCGAGGACCGTTTGTTGCCTGCCATTGATAAGCTGAAAGAGACTTTTCAACAGAAGTCAGAACAATTCAAGGATATCATCAAAATTGGCCGAACCCATTTACAGGATGCGACACCACTAACACTGGGTCAGGAAATCAGCGGCTGGTATGCCATGCTGGATAAAAGCAAACGAATGATCGTCGATACGGTTCAATATATGAAGGAGCTGGCGATTGGCGGAACAGCAGTGGGTACAGGAATTAATGCTCATCCAGAGTTTGGTTCCCGAACCTCTGCGGAAATATCCGGCTTCACTGGTAAAACGTTCACTTCTGCACCTAATAAATTTCATGCACTGACCAGTCACGATGAAGTGGTGGCTGTACATGGAGCAATCAAAGCGTTAGCTGCAGATTTGATGAAAATCGCCAATGATGTTCGCTGGTTGGCTAGTGGTCCACGGAGCGGCTTGGGCGAAATCACGATTCCTGCTAACGAGCCAGGTAGCTCCATTATGCCTGGTAAGGTAAATCCGACCCAGAGTGAAGCACTAACGATGGTCGTTACGCAAGTCATGGGTAATGATGCAGCCATCGGCTTTGCAGCAAGTCAAGGAAATTTCGAACTGAATGTGTTTAAGCCAGTAATCATATACAATTTTTTGCAATCAGTTCATCTGCTGGCTGATTCCATCATTGCTTTTAATGACAACTGTGCCGTCGGCATCGAGCCTGATCTCGCTAAGATTGAGCACAATTTGAATAATTCACTGATGTTGGTGACAGCATTGAATCCACATATCGGCTATGAAAATGCCGCTAAAATCGCCAAACTTGCACATGCGGAAGGACTGTCTCTAAAGGAAGCGGCACTCCGTAGCGGACTGCTGACTGAAGAGCAGTTTGACCAATATGTTGTACCAGCGCATATGATTCATCCTAAAGCCTAAAGCACAACATTTGTCGCAGCTTAACACCTATAAAAATTACAGACCAGCTTATGGAGTGCCGATTTAGCACAGACCATGAGCTGGATTTTTTAATTTTCTCCTATAATTTTTTTTACTTAAGATTAGTATTCTATGTGATTTGAGGGTATATAGTTAGAAGGCGAAAAAATGAACATTTATTTTCAAGATAGGAGAAGCCGTATGGAACAGACAACCGTGATTAATTTGATTGTGCTTTTGCTGTCCGGCTTGCTGCTGGTCGGTGTGCTGACTACCAAATTTTCCAGCCGTTTCGGTATGCCTGCGCTTGTTTTGTTTATTGCCGTAGGCATGGTGCTCAGTCAGTTTATTTATTTTGATAATGCCTTTATCACACAGCTGGTGGGCATTCTTGCGCTCATTGTAATCTTGTTTGAAGGCGGGATGCAGACAAAGTTTGCAGATGTTAAGCCAGTAATTCGACCTGCGTTGTCATTATCAACGTTAGGAGTCATCATTACGACTGTAGTCATTGGCGTCTGCGCCAAGTTTATTTTAGGCGTGAGCTGGATGGAATCCATGCTGTTTGGCGCTATTGTTGGTTCGACGGATGCGGCAGCAGTGTTTTCCGTTTTAGGAGGTAAAAACATCAAAAAGCGAATTACCTCGACGCTTGAAGCGGAATCCGGCAGCAATGACCCGATGGCTGTATTTCTCACAGTAACATTGATTGAGCTGATACATCACCCTGAACAATCCATTTGGATACATATCTTGTTGTTTTTATGGGAAATGGGTTTTGGTTTAGCCGTTGGTTTTGTACTCGGACGCTTAGGTGTATATGCGATTAATAAAATGAATTTTGATTCATCCGGTTTGTATCCTGTGATGGCATTGGCATTTGCGGTATTGACGTATGCGGCGGCATCGTTACTGGAGGCGAGCGGATTGCTGGCGGTTTATGTCATGGCCATTGTATTGGGAAATTCCGACTTAACCTACAAGCGATCCATTATTCATTTTAACAATGGCTTCGCCTGGATGGTGCAGATTATGATGTTTGTCCTGCTCGGCTTGTTGGTCTTTCCCGATCAATTGCTGGGTATCGCGTGGCAAAGCTTGGCGCTTTCCTTCATCCTCATGCTCGTGGCTCGTCCAATAGGCGTGTTCCTAAGCTTGCTTTTTTCCAGGTACTCTGTACGCGAGAAGACACTGTTATCCTGGGCAGGATTGCGGGGGGCGGTACCCATTGTACTAGCAACTTATCCATTACTGGATGAAATGGATGTAGGACCTTTATTTTTTAATGTTGTATTTTTCGTCGTGCTCACTTCTGCGATTATCCAAGGTACTACAATCTCGTGGCTAGCGGTGAAGCTTGGCTTGATGGACCCTAACGAGACATCGTCTCCTTCACTGCTGGAATTAGTTTCTCTGGGAAAAACCACTTCGGAAATCAACCACATTCAGGTACAAAAGGGGATGGCGATAGCGGGCAAGGCGATTCAGGATATACAGCTGCCTGAAGATATCTTATTTACAGCCATTATTCGGGACGAGCAAATTATTGCCCCGAGAGGCACGACCGTGATTGAACCGGGCGATACTTTGTATGTGCTTAGTCCCAAACTCAAGCGACAGCAGATGAAAGAGCTGTTCATGCTGCTCGAACCGGAGGCTGCTCCGTAAATCGGATATCCCCCCTATAGTTACAACCCTTCACATTTATGTGAAGGGCTTTTTGCTGTATTCTTTTTCAGAGTGGATGAATCTGTTAAAAAATTGACACTATCATTCTACAAAATTAGTTTATGATATTGTCGTTAGATGTCGCAGCCTATCGTTACTGATCATTTGATGGGCAATAGTGATGAAATACGATAGAAGTCACCAAACAGGAGAGATGATGAATGAAACCGGAAGTCTTGCCACAGCGTGCAGCAGCTCGCAGGCAGAAAAATAAGAAAAAGAAACGGAAAGGAAAATTTGGTCGCTTTATGCTGCGACTTTTTATTGTATTCCTGTTAGCGGGAATTGGAGGTGGTGCATGGTTGTTTTTAACCCCTTCTGGCAAGGACATGCGCTATTTGGCTGCAGACACGCTGATTACGACTCAGCATCGTCACTGGGCGAAATATTTTATCGGCGAAGCAGAGGCGAAGCAACGAGTGGCTGAATATTCGGCCCGGTTCGAAGAGATGGGTGAAGAGAAGGATAGACATACAATCAACTTGCCTGATCTGATACCTACTAAAGTACAACAAACGCCATTGGTTGAAGTGGAAGAGGTGTCAGGTCGTAACTATCATGGCTATGTTATGACGGTGCATGACCCCACTAAAATTAGGCTCGGGGTTCCTGCTAAAGTCGGCCGGGGAGAACATGTATCTAGCATGGTCGAGCGTTTGGGGGCTGTTGCTGGGGTGAATGGCGGTGGATTCGCTGATCCCAACTGGAACGGGAATGGCTTTAAACCGATTGGTGTTGTCATTTCTCAGGGTCAGATATACTACAACGATATGGGTAAAAATGCCTCTGTTCAAATCGTAGGTATTGATAAACAGGGAAAAATGATAGCCGGCCACTATTCGTTGTCCGAGTTGTCCAAAATGAATGTGCAAGAAGCGGTTACCTTTCAGCCACGCCTAATCGTGAATGGAAAAGGTCTGATTCGCAATGCAAGCGAGGGATGGGGAATTGCTCCCCGAACTGCAATGGGGCAGAGAGCAGACGGGGCAATTATTTTTGTAACCGTCGACGGTCGCCAGCCTGGGTACAGCATCGGTGCCAACTTGTATGATATGCAAAATATTTTACTTAAACATGGAGCGGTTATCGGTGCTAATCTGGATGGAGGTTCGTCAACCGTGCTCGTCAAGGACAACACCATTGTCAACAAGCCTTCCTCTGAATACGGTGAACGGTATTTGCCGACTGCGTTTCTCGTATTTGAGCATCCAGAGACCGTCAGTATCCCGAACATATGGGCAGGGATGAGACCTGGAGACATTGATGCAGCCAAAAAGAAATAGAGCGGGAATGAACAAGTCTATTCAGTAAACGGAGACTAATAATGAAGCTAGATCGAACAGGATTTCAGCGATTGTTTGTCGCCTTGCTGATGCTACCATTACTCTTGACAACAATGCACCAAGGAGACGCCGAAGCGGCTAAACAGGGAACCACAGCACCTCAAGCAACACAGCTAACAGAGATTGTTATAGCCGGTCAGCCCTTAAACAACAAAATCAAACCGCTATTGATCGACGGTAAGCTGATGGTACCTCTCAAACCATACGCTGAAGCTGTGGGTGCAAGCTACCATTGGGACGCTAAACAAAAGCAGATTACGCTGCAAAAGTGGGCAGAACCCTTAATTCTTAAAGAGCAATTACGTAAGAACCAGCAGCAACTGATTTTTAAGGTTGTAGGTAAAGATGTATATGTACCTCTTAGAGATGTGTCGCTTGAATTAGGTTATACGTTGGAGAAGACAAACACACAGATTCAGATCCAGCCACCGATTCACGGTAAACTAAAAGAACAATTGTATGAGGGGGATCTCGTAGCAGCACGCGAAGCGTTAATCCACTTAGAAACACGTTCTGTTCATCCTTATATAGAAGTTCACCGTCCCAACACTGAGCTTTTGTCTAGTGTCTACATGTTTCCTCAAGGTGAAGCATTACGGTATTTTACAGTGGACGGGGATGTGCTGAGTCTGGTTGAAGTGAAGGACGATTTTCCGATGGTCACCTATCAAGGGTATATGGGAGCTCCTTTTGATAATACCTTTACGATGGAATACGATCCGCTGGAGCTGTTTTTGGCCAATAAAGCCAAAGATCAGTGGGGAACCTATCCGAAATTTAATAAGCCGCTGATCTACAAGTATACTACAGGATGGGGAGATAGCAGCACTACTTTTTATGGGCGTGTTACTATAGATAAAAAAGAAGAACTGCTGGGAATGACTGGTGATCCGGTAACCGTACTCTCAGCCAATGCCAAAAAGATCATGAAAACCTTCAAGCTGCCGTGGGAATCGCGTACAGATACCCAGCAGGCGATGGAATAAGTTAAACAGCTACTACAAAAAAGCGTGTATCGTTGAAGTTAATTTAACTTCCAGGTACACGCTTTTTGCGATGATATGGGGAATTGATATTGTGATGTGCTCAAATCTTGATTAGGCATCATTTTCTGCTTCGAGGAACACGGAGATCAGAATACGAGCGTTGTTTTCTCCTACATTTTTGGCATAGTGGGGGATGGCCGCTCTCCAGCTAAAGGAATCTCCTGCTTCCAGAGTAGTTGAATCCTCGCCCTGCTCCACGTACACTGTGCCCTCCAAAATAAAATGAATCTCATCTCCTGCATGAGCATGCTCTTCTTCTGTAGATGAGCCCGGCGGCATTTCAACGAGCATCATTTTGACGTTACCCTGCCCTCCCAAATGATCGACCTGGAGCTTGTTTTTACCATACAACGTTTTACGGCGCTCGTCCTTGCGAATCACTTGCATTCGTTCCTCTTCTTTAAGAAGCAGAAAAGCGAGAGGTACATTAAGCGCATTAGCGATGCTGTCCAATGTAGCGATGGAAGGGGAGGTTTTATTATTTTCTACTTGACTCATAAACCCTTGAGATAGTCCGGTTCGTTCGCATATTTGCTGGATGGATAAATTTTTACGTTTACGAGCGGCACGAATGTTGCATCCTATACCCATTGAGCGTTCCTCCTTTTGGGAAATATAATGTATACTAATTTATTATTTATCATACCAAATAATTTGTTGACAGACTATAGTTTCTTATGCTAAATTCACATTACAAAATAATTATTACTATTACTAATAATTAAGTTTGATTCACACATATATGTTGCCGTATAGATTCGAACGTTATTATTTTTTTAACTAAATTATTAGTAATATAAATTAATTATTCATATACGCTTGTATAAGTGTAATAAAACAAACAGAATGGAGAGATAACATGAGTTCAGCAAGCAGAAACGTTTCTACAATTATGCGGGTGGCGCTCGGAATTTTGTTTTTGGTACACGGAATTGCTAAATTCCAAATGGGGTTGGGTAATGTAGCAGGCTGGTTTTCCAGCATTGGCGTCCCAGGATTTTTAGGTTATGTCGTTGCGGTGATTGAGTTGGTCGGCGGGATTGCATTAATTCTTGGATTGCTTACTCGCTATGTATCCGGACTTTTAGTTATTGTATTGATCGGTGCCATTTTCACGGCCAAATTGTCCGGCGGGTTGATGGGGAATGGTCAAGGAGCTGGCTATGAGCTGGATATTGCTTTTATTCTGGTAGCTCTTCATCTCGTATTTGCACCGACAACTCGCTTGTCTCTGGATTCTTTGTTCAGTCGTCGTGGGTCAACAGAACAATAATTTCGTTTCATCCTTAGTCCTCCAATCCATGTAGAAAGAGGGAAATCTGATGACAGCACATATTCATGACAACACTAAAATCGGGCAGGTTTCATTAAAAGTTAGTAACTTGGAGCGTTCTATTCAATTTTACACTGAGGTCGTTGGTTTACAGCTTCTGCGTCAAACGGCGGATACGGCTGAATTGACTGTCGACGGAAAGCATGCGCTACTGATCCTTAATTATATTGAAAATGCAGTTATTCTTTCGCGCCAGTCCGCAGCTGGATTATATCACTTTGCTATTCTCCTACCGAACCGTGTAGCTCTTGGCCTGTCTTTGCGTAATCTGCTAGCTCATGAGATTGAAATCGGACAGGGAGATCATGATGTAAGTGAAGCACTATACATCCATGATCCTGATAATAACGGGATTGAAATCTATGCGGATCGTCCTCGTGATCAATGGAAAAGAGATGCAGATGGATTTTACATGATGGGAACAGGTCCCGTGGATGCAGAAGACCTGATTGCCATTTCTGAAAATATACCTTGGCAGGGGCTGCCACAGGGAACAGTAATTGGGCACGTTCACTTCCATGTATCTAATTTGCTCACAGCACAGCAATTTTATTGCGATGTGCTTGGCTTTGACATTACGTGCCGATACGGATCTTCAGCCCTGTTCGTTTCCGCGGGTGGCTACCACCACCATATGGGCTTGAATATATGGGCAGGTGAAGGAGCACCACCAGCTCCCGAGCAGGCTGCTGGATTGGATTATTTTGAACTGATTGTTCCAGACCAACAAGAATTGGATGCCATTACTGCTCGTTTGACTGCGGCAGGTTATGAATTACAAAAACGTGATGGGGCCCTGTATGTGGCTGACCCGTTCCGCATTCAAATCAAATTGGTTCATGGTCAGACCATTTAACATAGCAGGAATGTAACAGAAAAAGGTATTCCTACAAGCCGTACTGGCTGGGAATACCCTTTTTTTATACTAAAACAAGCTCCAATCCAAATCCCGTGACATTGTCTCCAGCAAGTGTACCCCCGCTGTACTGTTGCCCATACGATTCAATGAAGGACCCACTAGCCCGATACCGTATCGTCCGGGTACCATCGTCATTATACTGCCAGATACGCCGCTTTTGGCAGGGAGCCCGACTTGAATGGCGAATTCACCAGAGGCGTCATACATACCGCATGTTGTCATAAATGTTTTGGCGATCTGTACATAGCGACGGGGAATCAGAGGTATACCTGTGACCGGATCACGGCCGTTGTAGGCTAGTATGAGTCCCATACGTGCTAAATCTGTACAGTTCAATTTGACAGCACAATGTCTGAAATAGACGTCAAGCACATCCTCCACATGACCTCTTAAAATCCCCTTTTCCATTAGAAAATAAGCAAGGGAACGGTTTAAATGGCCTGTGGCTGATTCTGAATCGTAGACATCCTGATCATATTCCAATGTGTCATTATGAGTAAGCAGACGGAAAAATTGAAGGACACGGGCAAATCTCTCTTCTGGACTGTTTCCGCGAATCAGAGAGGAGACAGCAATTGCTCCAGCGTTAATCAGTGGATTAAACGGTATCCCCGGCTCAACCAGTTCTAGCTTTAGCATGGAATTAAAACGGTCCCCGGTAGGCTCCATCCCCACCTTAGAGAAGACAACGTCCTCTCCATTATCCATCAAGGCCAGAATGAGCGTAAATACCTTTGAGATGCTCTGCATCGTAAATTGTATTTCCGTATCTCCGGCTACCACGGTCTCACCCGCACCGTTCATTACCACAATACCCAGCGCGTCGGCCGGGGCTTTGGACAGTTCGGGAATATATGCTGCTACCTTGCCATGAATATACTCATGGCGGCTTTGTTCTACCCATTCCGGCAGTTTGGTCTGTAATCTCTGCCACTCCGATGTCATTTCTTTTCCTCCAGTCGAGTAACCAATCTGTGGTATTTTATTGTAGAGCAAGAAGTAGCTATATACTTATTTTAAAGAAATTTTCAGTCGAAAAACAAGCTCTGATGTCATTTCTTTTTCTCCAGTTAAATATCCAACCTAATGTAATATCTGGATTATGGCAGACAGGAGAAGGAGATGATCTTAAACATGTTACACGGTATGTTAACGGATTACCCGCGGGAGAAAACGATTCATCAATTGTTTGAGGAGCAGGTTGAGCGTACACCAGACCACGTAGCGGTTGTATTTGGGGACAAGCACTTGACGTATGCCGATCTGAACAAACAGGCCAATCAGCTTGCGCATGTTTTGCGAGCCAAAGGTGTAGATAAAGACGAGTCCGTCGGGATCATGGTTGACTGCTCGTTGGAGAAGATTATCGGGATTTTCGGAATTTTAAAAGCCGGGGGAGCCTATGTGCCGATTGATCCGCAATTTCCCAAGGAACGTATACGCCATATGCTGACGGATTCCGGCGCAACCCTCCTGTTGACCCGGCTTCCAATCCACAACCCATTGGAGCTCGACAGTCTTGTACTGGATTTGATGGACAAGCGGAATTATGGAAAAGAAACAGGGAATCTCACATCTATTCAAGGTTCCGATACGCTAGCATGCATTATGTATACGTCCGGTTCTACGGGCGAACCTAAGGGAACCTTAACGATGCACTACAACATTACACGTGTTGTTAAAAAGCCAAATTACATCCATTTCTCGACAAAAGATCGGATATTGCAAGTGTCCAGTTTTTCGTTTGATGGTGCTACATTTGGTATTTATGGGGCTTTGCTGAATGGGGGCACTCTTGTTTTGAGCACACAGGATCAATCTATGAATGCACGGGAGCTATCAAATATACTACGTACACAACAGATTACAAAATGCTTTGTCACGACGGCTCTTTTTAATGCATTGGTAGATATTGATCCCGGCTGCTTTGCAACCATTGAAACCTTGCTATTCGGTGGTGAGAAGGTGTCGGTCAGCCATGTGCGTAAAGCGTTCGCTGTTCTGGGTCCCGGCCGTTTAATTCATGTCTATGGACCGACGGAGAGCACGGTATTTGCTACGTATTATCCGATTGATCATTTGGACGAAAATGCAAATACTGTGCCGATCGGTAAACCAATTAGCAACACGAAGATTTATGTCTTGGATCAAGAGCAGCGTCCTCTGCCGCAGGGAGTTGCAGGCGAATTGTACATCGCTGGCGATGGATTAGTTAAAGGTTATTTGAATCGTCCAGAGCTGACAGCAGAGCGGTTTATTCAGTCTTCACGAGTACCTGGAGGCAGATTGTATCGTACCGGAGATTGGGTACAAGAGCAAGCGGACGGAAACATCGAATATATTAGCCGGATCGACGGTCAAGTGAAAATACGGGGGTACCGAATTGAGCCAGGAGAAATAGAGTCGCAACTATTAAAAATAAATGATATACAAGAAGCGGCTGTTATTGCCCGCGAAAATGAGGCCGGTCAGAAGCAACTGGAAGCGTACTTTACAGCGATCACAAAACTGACAGCAGATGAAATTAAATTTGCTCTCTCTATAAAACTGCCGAATTACATGATCCCCTCTTTTTTTATTCAATTAGAGCAGATGCCACTGACACTGAATGGTAAGCTGGATCGCAAGGCACTGTTGGCCCTTCAAGGAAATAAGCATGCTGGAGCAGAATATGTCCCTCCTGAGCCGGGACTGGAGACGAAGCTGATGGATATCTGGCAGGATGTATTGGGACTGCAGCAGTTCAGTGTTTTAGATAGCTTTGTCGACCTCGGTGGACATTCTATTCATGCGCTTACATTAATGTCAAGGATGGAGTGGGCAGGATATCACGTCACTTTAGCAGACATTTATCACTATAAAACGATTCGGGCCCTCGCTGATTACCTTCGTTCAACACAGAATAGTGTTATCGGGTCCCAACAGCAGCAGGGCATCATTAAAACAAGACATCAGCTGATGTCTTGGCTTCACCAAGAAACGGATGGTGTTTTTGAGTGGGTGAAATACCAAGTAAGGGATTTTATTCACGAAGTTAGAGATATTCAGGTGCTTTACTCCGACATGGTGTCTGACGTTAACCATATCTTGCGGATTATGGACGGAAAAGTAGCTCCAGAGCTACTGCCTCACTATATTGTACCACTGCATCTAAGAGCTGAAATGGCTGATCAATACTGGACGATGGATGAAGAGGAATTTTTCCAGCGTCTAGGCTTAAAGAGCATGAATTCGGATCCAGTGGAAAGTTTACGCAAGCAATTGAAAGATGATTATTTGAAAAAAGATCAGTCTCTTAAAAGAGGAGAAGTGGCACAAGAATATCCACTAAGTGGAATTCAACAAATGCAAATTTCGTTTCAAACACCACCAAGTTTAGGTGTATTTAGGCTGGATGAGTGTGTAAATTATAATTTTTTGAATCAGGCCTACAATCATTTTGTCCAAAGTCAAGGATTACTGAGGAGTGTTCCGACCCAAAGAGATGGATGGACTTATTGGAGGGAATACGTACTGCCTAGTGATAATGTGCCAAGACTTAACATTATTGATGTGTCAGCTTACAATCCATGTGGCCCCCTCATGGAAATGATAAATGATTATGTTACAAATACCCGATTCGCCGGAGAGCAAATGTTATTCCACATGTTTGTGCTGAAACGGAACCTGCGTGAACATTATGTCATTACTATTTATCATCATGCGATATGCGACCGGGTGACCTCGGAAGTAGCTGAGCGACAGCTGATTGCTAGCTACAGGAGTCTACTTCAAAATCGCTCCCTTCCTACGGATGAAGTGAAGCCCTATGTGGAGTATGTTAGACAAATCCAAAGTGGACCAAAAGGAATCACGGAACCAGAATTAATATCATCTTTTAATTTGGAAGCGTTCCAAAAAAGCAAGCAATACATCTTCCAAGCCCCGAAGCTTCGAACGAGCACAGAAGCCTACCTGTTTAACGTATGCATTCCCGCTGCAAATCCTTCTTTAGAGCTGGCGCTTTATGTCTATACAAGGGGCCTGCAAACATATTTAGGTATGGATAAGCTGCCATTGTTATTTTTATATGATGGAAGAAGATACGACGAGGAAGCTTATTATAACACGACCGGTGAATTTATTGATTTTGTGCCTATGCTGTTGGATCTGAAGCAAAATCCAGATGAAATGATGCAGTCTGTCAGAAGCAGACTGGATTTATTAAAATACCATACGATCAATTTTATGCATCTTCTTACAAGCCCTGATTACGAAGACAAGTGGAAGCGGACCAGAACACTTGCACAGTTGGGGAAGCAGTATGAGCAACTGGATTTATTCATGTTTAACTATTTAGGAAACAGCACGAAGGCAGGCTCAAAATACAGCAATTATTATGATGATACCGTTATAAAGCAACCGAATCCACTGCCGATCCATTCACTGTTCAATTGCATTGCTTCTTCCTACACGGATGGTCTTATCTTTTCTATACGATGCAGTTACGAGATAGAAGTAGAGGAAGTCAGGACCGCTTTTTATCAAGCTGCTGGTATAGCATCCCGGATAGGGGAGGTACAATAAGTGATAGAGTCATCCACTATACCTAGTCAGAGTGGGTCTGATAGACCACGACGTTATTTGCCTTTATTTTCTCACTCCAGTAGAAATATCTCACAGCCTGCAGGCCACAATCAAGTGCTTTACGGCATTCGTTTGGAGACAAGACAGGTCCAAGCGATTATAGGATTTGTCCAGGATCATCAGATAGGCATGCCTTCCTTTATAATAGCCATATGGTCCGTACTGGTATCCCATTACGCCAATCAATATACTTTGCCTGTTGTATATTCTATGATATCCGACAAAGAAGAAAAAGGAGATCGTCTGGATTATCCGCTACTCATTCATATACAAAGGGAAGATGATCTTTTCTCTTTGATACAAAGGATACAATTGGATTGGAACAAACGACATACCAGCGGCGATTGGAGAGAGGATTCTTCGCAGCAGACTAAAGTCGATCCTCGATCAGGGGGAGAGAAGGATTTCTTCAATGTGGGTATCACAGAAATGTATGATCATTTCCTATCTCCAAGTTCAAATGTGAAAGCACAGGCTCTTTTACAAAGTATAGATCAGCTAGAAATCGCACTCTGCTACCATTATGATGCGGATGTATTGGAGTGCGCAATACAGTATGATGGCAATCGTTTTGGAGAAAGACAAATCGCTAGCTTCGCAGGCCATTTTCAAACATTGCTGGAAAATGCACTCCTTTTTCCGCAGAAAAAGATACTATTTCACCCCATGCTGACCACGGAAGAACGCGAACAGATGCAACAATGGAATGATACAGAACAAGCCTATCCTTTGGATAAAACGGTGGTTCAATTGATCGAGGAGCAAGCTGATCGAACACCCAATGCGATCGCTTTGGAGTTTGGTGAGCAGAAGCTGACTTATTATGAGTTAAATCACCGGGCAAATCAAATCAGCCACATGATTATAGAGTCGCATTTGCTGCAAGGACATGGCTCTCTGCCGGCTGGCACGCTGATTGCTATCATTATGGACAGGAGCGCAGATGTGATCCCGTCAATGCTCGGAGTTATGAAAGCAGGAGCTGCTTACCTTCCGGTCGATCCCCAATATCCTGGAGAGCGGTTGCGATTTATTTTAGAAGATGCACAGGTCCAAATGATTATAACGCACAGTCAATTAGTAAGTAGAATAAATCCATATATTTCTCAACTGGGTATGAAACCACATACGCTGATTTGTGTGGATGAATGCTCGGAGCAACAGGACTGCTATCCTTACGAAAATTTGCAGATCGGGCTGAAACAGAATGATCTGGCTTATGTCATCTACACATCCGGGTCTACCGGAAAACCGAAGGGAACTCTCATTGAACATGCTGGCTTGGTTACGTTGATCCCTTATCTTGTTGAAAAGTTTGGTATTACGTCCGACTCAAGAGTCATGCAATTCGCCTCCATGAGTTTCGACGCTTCGGTCTACGAATGGATCGGCACGTTATCAGTAGGCGGGACTTTGGTTGTCCTTTCAGACGATGAACTACCACCTTATGCAGACATTTCAGATATTCTGGCAGAGAAGAAGATCCATATTGCCATGCTGACGCCATCGGTGCTCCGAACAATGAAACATAGAGAATTGCCCAAATTGCGTACACTTATATCTGCTGGAGAACCCTGTACACCTGATATTGTCGACTATTGGGGAAGAGGAAGACGATTTGTGAACGCTTACGGGCCGACCGAAGTAACGATTATTTGTGCTACTTCTGTCTGCCAGCCAGGAAAAGAAATTACGATTGGCAAACCCGTTTATAACAAACATTTATTCGTCTTGAACTCATTCGGCAATCCTGTGCCTGTCGGCGTTCCCGGCGAACTATGGGTAGGGGGCATTGGGCTTGCCAGAGGATATTTGAATCGTGAGGAACTGACTCGAGAACGATTCGTTCACAAAGAGATTGCAGTCAGCAGTAAATATCCGTCACACAGTGAGCGGTTATATAAAACCGGGGACATTGTGAAATGGACGCCGGATGGAGAACTGGTATTTATAGGGCGTAGTGATGAACAGATTAAAATCAGAGGGTATCGTATCGAACTGGGTGAAATAGAATATCAGCTACGCCAACATCCTGACATCGGTCAATGTGTCGTTCAAATCTGGAAGGACGGGTCATACCATAAACTGGTAGCTTATTATACTGCTCTAGAAGAACTAGAAGAGGCGGAATTGACGCAGCACTTAGGTGCTGTATTACCAGCTTATATGCTTCCTTCATATTTCTGCCATTTGGATTCGTTTCCAGTAAATACTAACGGGAAAATCGACCGCGGGGCTCTCCCTGATCCGAAGAGCATCTTATTTCTTCAAGCTGATGAAGTTGTGGAAGCAGACGAGGATGATCTTGAAAAGCGTCTGCTTAGGATTTGGCGACAGATTTTAAAAAGGGGAGATATCGGAGTTAACGACCATTTTTACGCTGTTGGGGGAGATTCAATTCTTGCCATTCAGGTCGTATCTATGGCCAGAGATCACGGTATGATACTTACTCCAAGACTAGTGGCAGAGCATCCAACTATTAAGAAATTAGCTACTGTTGTTACTTGGACAAACAGTAATCAAACGGAAGAGCTTATGGTTGATTGGTCAGGCGAATTTGGCTTGACACCGATTCAGCAGTGGTTTTTCGAGCAACAGTTTGTAGAGCCGCATTATTTCAATCAATCCCAGCTGTTTGTGCTCCGTGATTTTGATCCTGTGAGATTGGAAACTGCCATTAATCAATTGATTCGATTACATCCAGAGCTTTCGATGGAGATTGTGGTCAGGGAACATGTGTATTCGCAGCGCTATCGAACGGATGCCTCCATTCAACTGGCTAGCTATACCCTTCAACAAATTGATTATCCTGAATCCGAAATTTTAAGCATATGTGATGCGTGGAACAGACAATTGAATTATGAGACCGGCGCTATGATATATGCAGGAGTAATCCAAGGTCATCCTGATGGTAAAGCTCGTTTATTTATGACTATACATCATCTGGTCATTGATGGAGTTTCCTGGAGAATATTGGTTCAGGAATTGTGTCAATTGTATCAGGGGACTGCACTGCCGCCCGTTTTGAATCCATACAAAAAGTGGCACTCTGTATTGATGAGTTATTCTGAACATAAGGATACGTTAAGTCATATTGAGTATTGGAAAATAGTACAGCACCAAGCTGCAGCATTTGTGCTGCCAGTAGACCATTATCCGGCTCATAAAAAGAGCAGTGCATCGTCGGAATTGGTTACGATGCTTACTTTCGACGATACGGAGCTGCTTTTGCACCATTGCTCCCAGGCTTACCATACTGAGATCAACGATGTGCTGCTTACAGCTTGGTCCTTGGCACTCTCCGATTGGTCTGGACAGACAACGATTGCATTTCGCTTAGAAGGTCATGGACGTGAGCATTTTGTATCCGATATAGACCTTACAAGAACTATCGGTTGGTTTACCTCTATGTTTCCGGTATGCATTCGGATTCTGGATAGCGGCTCTTTGGGAGCAACGATTAAATCTGTCAAAGAGCAATTGCGCTATATTCCTCACCGTGGTATGTCATATGGTGCTTTGAGATACTGTCACCCGCACGAAGAAGTCCGTTCCGAGTTAGCAGCTTCTGAACCTCAGGCTCTTTTTAATTACTTGGGCCAATTTGATCAGGGTAATATGAACGAGTCAAAAGAGTGGCTAGAGTTTACACGTGACGCAGCACAGGATTATAGCTCACCGCTTAATCATGGAACAAGCCTATTGGAACTCAATTGTTCCATAGTTCATGGCAAGCTGCATCTGTTTATGAAATATAGCAAATGTCACTATGAAGAAGTAACTATAACTCAATTGCTAGAAGCTTTTGTAACACGTCTGCTTGCTATTATCGAGCATTGCAGCCAGGCTGAACACGAAGAATTCACGCCTAGTGATTTTCCATCCGTGTCCCTGGAACAGCATTCGCTCGATCAGATCGTAAAGACATATCATTTGAAACATGGTCTAGATAAAATGCTGTATCTAAGTCCCTTACAGGAAGGACTACTGTTCCATTACTTGGACCATCCCGCCTCCGATCAATATTTCGTGCAGGTTCATTGGAAATATCATGGCAGGCTAGAGGTAGATCGTTACCGGGAAGCCTGGAACAGCGTCATTGCCGAAAATGATAGCTTGCGGACTTGCTACATTTGGGAGACGTTGGACAAGCCCATACAATGTATTGTCCGAAATGCAGAATTGGAATGGACGTTTTTGGATTTTGAAGCAGAGCAACCAGAGCGGCAACAAGAGCATATCGAACGCTGGATGACAATGGATCGTAATCGCCGTTTTGATCTAACTCAGCCTGCGTTCCGCCTAACCCTAATTCAGATTGCTTCGAACGAATGGACGATGATTTGGAGTTACCACCATATTTTGCTGGACGGTTGGAGCCTGCCGCTACTACTGAATCGGGTACATGAGCTCTATGCTTGCAGCCTGCAAAATCGGATACCTCAACGTAACTTGAACCGTTCTTTTGAATCTTATATTCGTTGGCTAAATAATAAGGATCGCACGGAGGCCGAGACATTCTGGAGGGCATATTTGGCCGACGTAACGGAGCCGACACGACCACCGATAGAAAAAGGTACACTTCCCGATGTACATCAACCGATAGAGAACCAGCAGATCGAAACGCTTATTATCGATTCAAGACGAACCAAGCAGATCGCTGATTTTGTACAGCAAGTACAAGTTTCGCTAAATACACTGGTACAGTTCGCATGGGGCAAAATGCTACAAGTCTATCATGATGCCGATACAACCATTTTTGGCATGGTGGTATCCGGGAGAGGATCGGATCTTGCACAAGCGGATCGGATCACAGGTATGCTGATTAATACGCTGCCTTTAGTCATGCACTGGAATGTGGAGCAAACCATCACGGAGTATGTACAACAGCTGCACCAAACCATTCAGAAACTAAACGACCACAGTTATGTGAGTCTGAACGAATTGAAGAGCTGGTCTGGTATTCAAGGACATGCCATGTTTTATAGCATCGTGGCATTCGAAAATTATTTAAGCGACTATCGGCAACCTGAAAATGAATTGAAGATGTCAGCTATGGAGGAACGAGAGAAAACGAATTATCCAATAACGATCACCGTGGCTCATGACGGGGAACAGATCATCATCAAGTTTATATATGATGCAGATCGACTGAAGCAAGAAACGGTTAGCCGATTGGCAGAACAACTGCAAAATACGGTGCAATATGTGCTGGATTATCCGAATCACACCGTCGGAGACGTTTGCTTCATGAATAAGGATGAATATGATCGAATCGTCTATGACTGGAATAATACGTATACAGCATATCCCAGAGATCGTTCGATTGTTGACTTATTTCAGGAGCAAGCAAAGCTGCGGTCTTCACAGCCAGCAGTAATCGCGCACAATCAGGTTATGTCCTACCAAAGCCTAAACCTCATGTCTCAGCACATTGCCAACAGGTTAGCGGATGATGCTAATGCCAGTAATCATGGAAAGTTTATTGGAGTTTACTTGCCGCGTTCTCTTGAATTCATTGTCTCCATCCTGGCGATCATGAAAGCGGGATATGCCTATGTTCCTATTGATCCTGATTTTCCGGCAGAAAGAACCCGAGAATTAATCAAGGATGCTGGACTGGACACTATCCTCACTTCACAGGAAGGAACAAAACGTATCGCGGAAGCTTGTAAGGGAATCCGTTTAACATTGATTGATACAGAACATTTTGACCAAATTGGAGTTGTACAACAGGAAAAGAAGGAAAATAGGGTTGCTCCCTATGATCTTGCTTATCTCATGTATACTTCTGGATCGACGGGAAAACCGAAAGGCGTTATGGTGGAACATCGCAATGTCATTCGCTTGGTCAAAAACAATTGTTATTTCCCATTTTCCTCTGACATCAGATTACTCTATACGGGTTCGCCTGTTTTTGACGCTTCTACGTTTGAAATTTGGGGGACGTTGCTGAATGGCGGCCAGCTGTTTGTAATTTCCAAAGACGATCTTCTAAATATCCATGTGCTGGAGCAGCGGATAAAGGAGTGGAGAATTAATACCCTATGGTTAAGTTCTGCCCTGTGTAATCACTGGATTGAAGAAAATGAAAAGCTGTTTGCTGGGCTTCAATGGTTGGTCGTAGGTGGGGAAATTTTGTCGGTTAAACATATCAATCGTATCCGGCTCGCCTATCCGCAACTCTCGATTCTCAATGCATACGGTCCTACGGAGAACACCACTTTTTCGACGAGCTACCGGATCGAAAAGCCATTTGAGCAGAATATTCCTATCGGTAAGCCCATAAGTAATTCAACTTGTTATATTTTGGACAAACGGAGCCGTGTTCAGCCTGTCGGAGCAGTCGGGGAATTATACGTGGGAGGAGACGGGGTGGCGAGGGGTTATTGGCAGCAAAACCAATTGACACAGCATGCGTTTACTCCAAATCCACACCGCTCTGCCAAAGATCGTGAAAGAGGCACAAATTTAGTATTATATCGTACGGGAGATCGTGTGAGATGGTTGCCAGACGGGAATATCGAGTATATCGGACGGGCTGATGATCAGGTAAAACTCCGCGGATATCGAATCGAACTCGGAGAAGTCGAGTTCCGTTTAAGTAGCTATCCAGTGGTAAAAGAATGCCTGATCCTTGTCCGGGAGGTTCATGGCGATCTCCGAATGTTCGCTTACTATACAGCGGGAGAGGAAGAACGAGAGGAACAGCTTCATGCTTTTATGGCTGACGTTCTGCCATCATATATGCTGCCGTTTCGTTACATTTGGCTAAAATCGTTCCCATTAACGATTAACGGGAAAATTGATCGCAAAAAGCTTCCTTTGCCTGAAATCCATAGCGATAAAGAAGCAAATGCTGGACCGTGGACTGAATTGGAGCAAACCATAGAAGAAGTTTGGAGCATGGTCCTGAAGCTAGATTACATTGGCAAGAATGAAGACTTTCACACGTTGGGAGGACATTCACTCCATGCATTGCGCATAGCCAGCCTGCTGCAAAAAAGCGGATATCCGGTTACGGTTAACCAGATATTTCGCGAACAGACGATCGAACGTTTGGCACTTTCGTTGAGCAATGCAATGACGGATACAGCGGCTGCCCTCTTTCCAAACATGGATAACCCGTATATTCAGTCTATAAGAAAAACATACCCGTATGACGGATTTCCACTGTCTGCTGTACAAAAACGTTTTTTCCAAAGAGATCTTGTGAATCGCAACATGTTTAATGTACCTTACCTGGCTCTGCTCAAAAATTACATTCCTACAGAATTGCTGAACACGTCGATTGAACAACTATTGAGCAAACATGCGGCGTTACGGCTGTCATTTGCTCAACTGGAGGATGATGAATGGTATCAATTTGAGCAGAAAATAAGTGTACAACAGGTGGTTTCTTACGTGGATTTGCGCATGGTTTCGGTATCTCATGACGCCTATATTTCGGACTACTGCTCGAAAGTGCAGCATGAATTCGATATCAAGGAAGGACCTTTATGGAAGGTTGTATGGTTTGAGCACTATTACGACGAGAGCCAACAGGTGATATTGCTTCTGTTCCATCATTTAATTTTTGACGGAATCTCTATAAACATTTTTTTAGAGGATTTGAGACATCTTCTCTTGCCGGGACAAGGGAGTAATCTGGCGCTACATGTAGAGGAGGGAAGCAGTTATCGGGATTGGTGCATGGCGTTGACGCAATATGCGGCGAAAGACACTTTTTCTAAAGTATTCACTTTTTGGAACAGGATTGTAGAAGGCGGACAATCTTTGCAGGTTGACACGGAATTTGAGGCACAGCCTCTCCATCGCCACATGAAAACTATAACGCTTGATTTACTTGAAGGAGAAGAGCATCTTCAGCTATTAAAGGCATTGGCTGTAAAGCATCAAACTACACCACTGAGCATCCTACTAACGGCATTATCACAGGCTTGTTTTCAATTAAAAAACCAATCGGATTTGCTGCTGCATGTCATGTCTTATCAACGTGAGTCCTTTTTGCCGGGTATTGTGATTGATCGTACTATTGGTTTTTTTGCTGGAGCATATCCCCTTCGTATTCAGATCCCGGCAGGAGATCAGTCGGACAATTGGGAAATGGCACTGAGACATGTCATACACATGTTGCAGCATGTTCCATCTGAAGGCATGGATTACTTTATTTTACGTTATATGATACAGGATGTTTATCCAAATACGAAACCACTGAGAGACGGAACGCACATGCTTTTCCATTACCAATCAGAGGAAATGAACGGAATAGCTGATGATTTGTATGAGCCTTTATCGATTTCTCACGGAAGCACGAATGCGGCGGACAACCCCTCTGCTTACAAGTTAAATATGACGGCAGACCTTAGACGAGATAGATTAAGTTTAACCTGCTATTATAGTTCACTGCATTATAAAGATCAGACGATCGCAGAGCTAATACGCTTTATATCCGAATATCTGTATCGAAGCATTGGTATTCGAACATATAGCATGATAATGGAGGGAGCCTCAGATTATGAAAATATATGAATTTTGCCCTTTTTTCAATGAAAATCGCATTGCAGAGATTAAAATAAAAGAAAATGCCAGCTGGATCGACGAAATGCACGTAATCGAGGCCAACAAGACATTCAGCTATTTGAATAAGCCCTGCAACTTTAATCCAGATTATATAGGTCCCAAGGTCATTCACCATCCATTTCATGCGGATGAACTGTTTCGCGCACCTGAAGAGCATTCATTGTATTTTGATGTGGATCGCTGCGGCGCAGATCACTTTGACCACTGGTACTGGAGTCTGCTCAGTCATAACAGTGCGTTTCACAATGAAGCTTGCCAAAGAAACAGGAGCACCTTTATTTTGCAGGAAAAGGTTGAGGATGATGATGTGATCATCTTGGCTGATTTCGATGAGATCATTGACAGCCGGATGGCGGATCGTATTGTTGCGGAAGTGAAGAAACATCATATTATTACGATAAAAATGCACTATTCTGTATTTTTCCTGAATCTTTTTTGCCAATCTAATCATGGTGCTCCTCATTGGAGCTATCGCGTGTTTGCTATGACCGGACGCTACTTCAAAAGTATGCCTTTCTCACCCGATTATCTCAGGAAAAAGGGGATTGCTGAAGCGTTGTATCATGACATTTATTGTCTGGAGGAGCCGGCTGGATTCCATCATTCGTGGCTTGAATATCAGAAAACTGCACTTCCCAAACTGCAAGCATTTGCCGCCAATGTAGAAGATAAAAGTATTTTGAATGTAGAGTATATTGATCAATGCTTACAAGATAAAAAGCTGTACTATATCGACACCGAACTTTATGTTGATAACTCAAAATCGTTTTTGAGCAGCCTACAGGAGCTCGAAACCGATGATCTTTGGTACAAGTAAAGTGAAAGAGATCAAATAAAAAAACTGCCGACAGGATCGGCAGTTTAGTTTAAAGCCTTCTGATGGTTCAGATTGATTCATCGGAAGGTTATTTTGCTATGTACTTGAAATCAATAGTAGCTGCTGGAGTTCAATGAGCTTATAATAGCAGGCAATAGAGCAACAGCCATAATGATATAGATCACAATTACAATAGCAGCCCAAAGAAGACCTGCCTTAGCGTAGTTCGCTTTGCTCGGATTCGTCGAGCCGCTAAAAGCCCACACAAACAGCATAACAAGCCCAACTACCGGTATAGCCATCAGGAGTAAACTGATCATCCACTCCTTGAATGAAACAGGTGGCGGGTAAACAGGGGCTGGTCTGGATGGTGCTCCTTGTTGATTGTGTTGCGGATTAAACTGGTTAGACAATTGAATCTTCTCCCTACGTGTTTAGTATGTTGTGTTTCCTATATTGACCAAAACATCATACATGATATGACAATAAGCAACAAGCAAAATTCAGTAAACAGTCTAATAGTACTATCATATGATCAAAAATAGGTCTATACACCCTATTGACGAAGCATTATTTATATATTATTGTATTGATATTAACATTTTGTTTTTATCAATTGATTCAAATTAAAATTTACATAAAGCATTCGTTGCTTGCTTGTGAAGCAAAAGCGAGGATGCCCCAAATATGAGCAGGTGGGTGACACAAATGAAAGATAAATTGAAACACAATCACAGTGGCTTGACGGAAGAGCAATTTCTGGCCCTTTATGATGCGAATCAATATGAACGCCCATCCGTAACGGTAGATATGCTGCTATTTACTGTAATGGATCAGCTCCAGCAAAATTACCGTAAGCTACCGGAGAAGACACTTCAGCTTCTATTGATCCAAAGAGGAGAGCACCCTTTTATAGGACAATGGGCGTTGCCTGGTGGTTTTGTAGACATGAATGAAAGCCTCGAAGAAGCTGCACGACGCGAGCTTAAAACCGAAACCAATGTCGATCAGATTTATATGGAGCAGCTGTATACTTGGGGAGATGTGGCACGTGATCCGCGTATGCGGGTGATCAGTTGCGCTTATATGGCGTTAGTTGATCATGAATCCTTGGAGGTACAGGCAGGGGATGATGCCGCAGATGCTCAATGGTTTGAACTGGATTACAGTGTGGCTCAGGAGACGCGGACGAATCAACCGGAAGGTTATACATGGGAGCAAAACATTGACATTACATTGAAGCATGCGGACATCCTCCTGTCAGCCAAAGTGAAAGTAACTGAAATTCTTAAGGGGAAAACCATAGAAATCAAGCGAGAAGTGCTGGAGTCACAGGGAATTGCTTTTGATCATGCCAAAATTATTGCCTATGGTATTGAGCGTCTGCGCAGCAAAATTGAATATACAGATATTGCGTTTCACCTGATGCCAGCTCTGTTTACACTGAGTGAACTTCAGCAGGTGTATGAAATTATTTTAGGTAAGGAGCTGTTGGCCGCAGCTTTTCGTCGCAAAATAGCAGATCTCGTGGAAGAAACCAATGAATACAGGAAGGCGGCCGGACATCGTCCGTCCAAATTATACCGATTTAAGCCACGGTCACGTTTTATATAGCATAAAAGAAAGAAGAAGTGAGGAATATTTATGGAAAATTTTACATTTTTTTATCGCAGTCATTCGCCATTTTCGCAATGGTACCCTTGTGAATTTGTCGTGGATGGGTTGGAGTTTAACTGTGCCGAGCAATATATGATGCTAAAAAAAGCGCAGCTTTTTGGAGACGAAGAGGCAGCCCTGAAAATTATGCAAGCCCCCACCCCAAGGGAGCAAAAAGCCCGTGGTCGCAGTGTGCGCGGATTTGACCAATCCTTGTGGGAAGCAAATTGCCAGCAAATCGTGTATGACGGAAATTATGCCAAGTTCACCCAAAATCAGAATTTGCTCAAGCACCTGCTTAAAACGAAGGGAACTACTCTGGTTGAGGCTAGTCCGACGGACACCATTTGGGGTGTAGGCTTAGCTGAAAATGATGCTCGTATACGGCACCGGAAGCTATGGCGGGGTACGAACTGGCTGGGGGAAATATTGACGAATTTACGTGAGGATCTATTGCAAAAGGAGGATTAGTCACCATGAAAAACACAATGAATTCCCGGAGTAATCGGGATGTTCGATCATATATGGCGCATGAAACACTGTCCATTTTGGAAAATGGGCATTATACGAATACCAAACAGGTACAAGTAAATATAGCAAAAGAGGTAGAAAATGCGGTCACAGGCTCGAAGCTATATAGACCTTCTCAACTGGTAGCCATAAAGCAAGAGGCAGAGCAAAGAATAAAAACTATATGGGTAGATTCTTCCGATGTAGGCGCACAGGCGATCATTGGAAAGCTGGAAGTTACGGGAGAAAGTACGTTGCAGGCCGCACATAGACTCCAGGTCGAGGAGAAGCGGGAACACGTAGCATGTTTGAATTTTGCATCAGCCAAAAACCCAGGAGGTGGATTCCTCGGAGGCAGCCAGGCTCAAGAGGAAAGCTTGGCTCGTTCGTCCGCGCTGTATCCTTGCATTTCACAAATGGAGGAAATGTATCAACATAATCGGAAGCTGCGGAGCTGTTTTTATTCAGATTATATGATTTATTCTCCCCAAGTTCCTGTTTTTCGGGATGATCAGGGAACATTGCTGGAAAATCCGTATTTAGTCGATTTCCTGACCGCGCCTGCTGTGAATGCTGGAGTCGTGCGTGAACGGGAGCCAGAGCAGGTCAATCGGATTGGAGAAGTCATGTTGGAGCGTATCCGTTATATTTTGGGAATGGCCATGCAAAATGGTGTAGAACATCTTGTGCTTGGTGCTTATGGTTGTGGGGTATTCCGCAATAAGCCGGAAGAGGTTGCCGACTGGTTTAAGCAAGTGCTTGTAGCTGAAGGATATGGACTGCTGTTTGAACAGATTGTTTTTGCAGTATTGGACCACAAAACAGAGCAGCGTACTTTAAACAGTTTTAAAAATGCTCTATCCTGATATCAGAGACATATTAACCATTAATACTGATGAAATAGGAGAGTGCTGAATGAACCCATCTTCCAACATTACCTGGCATGTATCAGAAGTGGATAAGCAAGCTCGACAGCTTCTGAACGGACATAAGAGTCCGGTGCTTTGGTTTACGGGGCTGTCTGGCTCGGGAAAGTCAACGGTATCCTCCACACTCGAAAAAGCATTATATGCACGAGGGATACGTACGTTTATTTTGGATGGGGATAATGTTCGGCATGGTTTGAATCGCAATTTGGGTTTCCTACCCGCTGACCGCAAAGAAAATATTCGTCGTATAGCGGAAGTGTCCAAGCTAATGGCACATGCGGGTGTTCTAACAATTTGCGCTACCATTTCGCCTTATCGCGAGGATCGTGAAATGGTAAAGGGCATTTTACAACAGGAAGGCTGCTACGAGATTTATATCCAATGCAGTCTAGAGGAATGTGAACGTCGTGATCCAAAAGGAATGTACAAGAAAGCACGAGCCGGAGAAATTCATCATTTTACGGGGATTGATGCTCCATATGAAGTACCGCTGGAACCTGATTTAATCATATCCACTGAAGGTCGGGAGGTAAGTCAGTCGGTACAGGATATTCTGGACTTTCTCGATAGAAAGCAGCTCCTATTATGATTTTATGATGAATTCCATATGAACATTGTCTGAAAGTCTCCATAACAAAACCTAAGAAGTGATCAATGTAATTATTACAGAACGTAAAAAATTCAAGTCATTTTATTGTAAATAAATAGAGCATTGTACTACGGCAAGCCTTATGGGGCTTGCTTTTTCTTTTTTAAGTTAAACTAATTCTAAATCCTAGATTATAATAATTATAAAAAAGTATTGATTTTTATTTGTGCACAATTTATAGTGAAAAGCACATGGTCAACCAATTCATTCAAGAGGTGATTTCAATTATGAGTAACCAACCAACGAACCTGACTACAAGCTGGGGCGCTCCTGTTGGAGATAATCAGAATTCGATTACAGCAGGCTCACGTGGTCCCACATTAATTCAGGATGTGCATCTGCTGGAGAAACTGGCGCATTTTAACCGGGAGCGTGTGCCGGAACGCGTTGTTCATGCTAAAGGTGCCGGGGCGCACGGATATTTTGAAGTCACTAATGATTTGTCTTCATATACAAAAGCAAGCTTCTTGTCCGAAGTGGGCAAGCGTACACCGATGTTTATCCGTTTTTCTACTGTGGCAGGTGAGTTAGGCTCGTCCGATACTGTACGTGATCCACGTGGATTTGCGGTAAAGTTTTATACAGAAGACGGAAACTATGATCTCGTGGGCAATAATACGCCTGTTTTCTTTATTCGAGATGCCATTAAATTTCCTGACTTTATTCATACGCAAAAACGTCATCCCCAAACGCATCTAAAAAACCCGAATGCGGTCTGGGATTTCTGGTCCCTATCTCCTGAATCACTGCATCAGGTAAGTATCCTGATGTCTGACCGCGGTATTCCCGCTACACTTAGACATATGCATGGTTTTGGCAGCCACACATTCAAGTGGGTAAACGCCCAGGGACAGGCCGTATGGGTGAAATATCATTTTAAAACAGAACAAGGTATACAAAATCTTGATGTGGATTTAGCTGCGAAAATTGCCGGTGAAAACCCGGATTATCATATACAAGATTTGTTTAATGCGATTAAAAAGGGCGATTTCCCGGCATGGAAACTTTATGTGCAGATTATGCCTATAGAAGATGCGGATACGTACCGTTTTGATCCATTCGATGTGACCAAAGTATGGTCTCAAAAGGATTACCCGCTGATCGAGGTAGGACGCATGGTGCTGAATCGCAATCCTGAGAACTACTTTGCTGAGGTAGAGCAGGCGACATTCTCACCGGGTTCATTTGTTCCAGGTATTGAGGCATCCCCGGATAAGATGCTGCAAGGACGCTTGTTTGCCTATGGTGACGCACATCGCTACCGTGTAGGCGCAAACCATAATGCGTTGCCAATCAATCGGCCGCATGCGGAAGTACACAACTACCAACGCGATGGTGCATTGCGCAGTGACAGTAATGGCGGGGGATCTGTCTATTATGAGCCTAATAGTCTCGGTGGACCGAAAGAATCACCAGCTCACAAAATTGCTCCTTTTGAAGTGTCTGGCGAGGCACAAAGTGTAGCCTATGATCATCACGATCACTACACACAACCAGGGGACCTGTACCGCTTGCTCAGTGAAGAGGAGCGCTCACGCCTGGTCCGAAACATCGTAAATGCGATGAAGCCTGTAGAAAGTGATGAAATCAAACTGCGTCAGATCGGTCATTTCTATAAAGCTGATCCTGAATACGGACGTCGTGTAGCGGATGGTCTGGGCTTGACCGTTCCACAAGGCGAGTAGAAGGATTGGTAAACTCCTATCCTAAGAACCGTATGAATAAATAATAAAAGGATGTCCCCACACCACGTACATGGTGGATGGGACATCCTTTGTTTTTGAGATCGATGTAAAGCAGGTGCTGCTAAATCCTCTTCAACCGAGGCAAATAGATCACCAGAAACAGTGACCGTCCCAGGGCAAAGATGATAAAGGATAACCAAAGTCCATGATTCCCAAAATGGGGAACGCACCAGAAGAGAGCGATCAAAAAGCAGACCAGTGAAATCAGCATCGAATTACGGATCGGATACGTTACCGTCATCCCTGTAAATACACCATAGAATACCAGTCCCAGCCCTGCTGCTAGGGGAAAGACCACCAGCCACCCATTGTAAGGAGTTGTCAGGCTAATCACTGTAGCGTTCCCCGTAAATAGCGAGATCAGCGGCTCTTTCAGTGCAAGGTACAATCCTCCCGTCACTACACCGGTAACCAGTGTCCAAAACCAGGACAAATGAATAACTCTTTGCAGCATTTTACGATCTCCGGCACCACGAGCCTGACCCGTCATGATGCTACTGGCGTTGGCGAATCCATCAAAAAAGTAAGCCATAATGTAATGGATCTGCAACAAAATAGCATTTGCCGCCAACTGATCGGTTCCAAAGCTCGCACTGCGCGCCGTAAACAGATTAAACATCGTCAACAGGCAGGCAGTACGAATCATGAGATCAAGGTTCGTCGCCATGACACTTTTCAACTCTGAGGCACCGAACCATTCTCGCCAATTCCTCTGTCCACTGCGCTTCCATTCTCTCCAAATCGGTGAACGGAACACCAGTGCAAGACCCAATACACATGCAAGAGCTTCTGCAATCAGAGTAGCGCTTGCGACCCCAGTGACATTCCAATGCATGATCTGTGTAAATACAAGAGCTAATAGCATATTGATTACATTCATTGATATTTGTAAAAATAATGTAGCTTTCACGCGGGACAATCCCATCAGCCATCCGAGCAGCACATAGTTCACCAATGTAAGGGGTGCTCCCCAAATGCGGATGTTAAAATAAATTGCAGCTTGCTCTGCCACATCCTGAGCTGGACGGATAAGCTGGAGAGAAGCTAGCAAGATGGGCTTCTGCAAGACAATAAATACTGCACTGATGAGTAGAGCTATAGCCAGTGGGCGCATAAGAGCAGCTATGCCTTGGTCGTTATTTTGTGCACCTGCGGCTTGTGCTGTGAAAGCTGACGTACTGACTCGCAGAAAGCCAAACAGCCAATATAAAGTATTGAAAATAAGAGTACCGACTGCCACGCCGCCTAAATAGGCAGACTGGCTCAAATGACCGATTACTGCTGTATCCACCGCACCGAGTAGCGGGGTAGTAATCGTCGAAATAATTAAAGGGATTGCTAAAGCAAGATAGGCTCGGTGGGAAGGCAGCATGTTGAAAAAACCTCCAGTAATGATTGTGTATAGGGAAGCCGATCCGAATGAAATAATGCTTCCTTGGAAAAATGCTCAAGCACACGGCCTTCTTTCATAACCAAGATTCGATCACTCATAAAGTGCACAGCCGCCAGATCATGCGAGATAAACAGATAAGCCAGTCCAAACTCATCCTGCAAATCCTTGAGCAGGTTTAAAACGGTGGCTTGTGTGGTCACATCCAAACTTGCAGTCGGCTCGTCCAATACGATAAATTCCGGTTCTGTACTAATGGCGCGTGCAATGGTTACACGCTGCTTTTCCCCACCGCTGAGCTGATGTGGAAACTTATCCAGGTAGCTTGCCGGAAGCTTTACCATACCTAGCAGTTGTTCTGCTATATTCCAACGTCCAGAGGGCATCCCCGCCATAAAGGAAGGAACATAGCATTTAAGCTGATCCAATGGCTCCAGCAGGGATTGCAAAATGGTTAGTCTGGGGTTCAAAGCTGCGGATGGATGTTGAAATACCGCCCCCAGTCTGCTGCGAATCCGTTTTAATTCACTTCGCTTTAATCCTCGAATGGACTGTCCATCCAGTTTAAGCTCACCTTGATCAAACGTGTCCAATGTCAAAATACAGCGAGCAAGTGTGCTTTTCCCACTGCCGCTTTCTCCGACAACACCCAGACATTCTCCGGGTGAGACCGACAGAGCAACATCGTGCAGTACAGTTTTGCCCCCAGCGTAAGCCTTCGTCAAACCGGAGACGGTAACAACAGGATGGGGGCTGTCTTGCCACTGAGCGCAGGCGGCTTGATTATTCATGTAATATGCTCCTTTCCGGTGCAAGCTGTTCATCGGTGCTGTTGCATGGCAAACGTGAAGGAGCGTCTGGAGACAGCGGCGGAATAGCCGCCAGTAAGCGACGCGTATATGGATGGGCTGGATGGTCCAGCACCGCTTGCGTTTGACCAGCTTCAAGCAAAACACCTGTACGCATTACTGCAACTCGATCCGCATACTTCCGTACATGCCGTAGATCGTGAGTGATCCACAAGACGGAAATCCCCGTTTCCATCCGGATTTGGTCAATGAGCTGGAGTACTCGGTGTGCAGTGAGCGTATCCAGCGCAGTTGTTGGCTCGTCGGCAATGAGCAGCTTTGGCTCTAGAAGCAGTGCAGCTGCAATAGCTGCTCGCTGCAATTGACCGCCGCTGAGCTCGAATGGATAGCTGCGGTACACACGCTCGGCGGGAAGCTGTACGTGCTCCAACACCTCAAGACAGCGCTGCTTACGCGCTTTACGGTCTTGCTTGCCGTGAGCACGCATCAGCTCGTCGAGTTGGCTGCCCACACGCAAAAAAGGGGTAAAAGCCCCGTGATAGTCTTGAAAAACGTAAGATATTTCACTACCAAGCAAGGAACGTCTTTGTTTAACGGGTAGGGCAAGCAAATTCTCGTCATTCCACATTATGATGCCTTCAGCGCTAACAGAAGCGGGGAGAAGACCGCCAATAGCGAACGCAGTCATGCTTTTACCGCTTCCGCTTTCTCCTGCCAGAGCACACCATTCTCCCGGACGAATGGCAAGCTCCAGTTGTTCTACAATCGTTTTCGCTTTTGTCCGAATCGTTAAGTCTTCAATAGTCAGCATGTAGTTCACTCCTCTGACCGGGTTTTAACATCATAACGGTCGCGTAGCTTGTCTCCAAACACGTTCGCTAATAGCACCGTGAGCACGACAGCTATGCCGGGACCCAGCATTAAATGGGGGGCCATTTGAAAATATGCACGCCCTTCATTCAACATCGTGCCCCATTCGGGAATGGGCGGCTGAGGACCTAAGCCCAAAAAAGATAGAGAGGCGATCATTAAAATGATTTTGCCGATATCCAGCGTAGCCAGTACCAGTACATTCCCAATGGCATGGGGCAGAATATGCCGCATGACAATTCGCAGGGAGGAGGTACCCGCGAGTATGGATAACGAAATGTAATCCTTTTGCTTTTCAGCCAGAACGGTACTGCGCACCAGTCGGGCATAACCAACCCATTTTACTGCAGACACCGCAAATATAAGATTTCCTAAGCCTGGTCCGAGCAGGCCGCTTAGTACAATGGCAAAAATATAATCAGGCAAAGTCATGAAGGCATCGACCACACGTTGGAATACACGATCCATCCAGCCTCCAATAAATCCTGACAGCAGACCGAGGGGTACCCCGACAACCAGTGAAACGATCAAAATCAACAAACTGGTTCCGACTGTCGTCCGTAGTCCTGCTATGACCCTCGATAGCACATCTCTACCCAAATGATCGGTTCCCAGCCAGTACATTGCGCTGATCGGTTGAAGTCGACTCCCCATCTGGATATGATACGGATCTTGTGGAGCTAGGAAGGGTATGACTGTAATGGCTGTAAGAATGAACAGGATGGAGAGTGATCCGATCCATGCTTTGGACAATCGTGCCCTGGTGAACTGCCTGTTTTCCGCATGTACGGATTTTATCATGATAAACGTTTCTCCTTCAAAGCAATTTCAGGATTGACCCAACGGTAGGACAGTTCTACCAAGATATTGAGACATATAATGAATATGGCCATAAAAATTGTATAGCCCTGTATAATGGGATAGTCTCTCGCGGCAATTGCATCCACAATCCATTTGCCAAGCCCCGGATAGGCGAACAGCACTTCGATTACCACCGTACCTCCCAGTAGGCTGCCTATGCTCTCACTGAATACCGTTATAAGTGGAATTAAGCTGTGACGGAACATGTGTCTGAAAAAAATGCGAACCGGACTGATTCCACGGGCTTGAGCTGCTTTGATAAAATCCTGTCCCGAGCTTTCAATCAGACTTGCACGAATCATTCGTACATAAACAGCCGCCATTGCCAATCCGAGGGTAAGAGAAGGGAGGACTAAATGAAGAACGGTTCCATCCCCCATAGACGGCAAAATACGCAATTTAACTGCAAACCATTCGATAAACAAAAGCCCCAACCAAAAGCTGGGAATTGAGGAGCCAATTAAGGCAAATACACGGCTGGCACTGTCAATCCAGCGGTTACGGTACAGTGCGGACATTGTGCCCAACGGGAGAGCTATCAGCAGCATAATGAACAGAGAGCCTCCAGTCAGGAGGAGTGTATAAGGCAGCTTTTCTATAAACTCTGTCAAGACTGGACGATGGGTTAGATAAGATTGTCCAAAATCCAACTGTAGCAACTGAACCAGCCACTTACCATATTGCACAGGTAATGGTTGATCCAGCCCCAGTTGGCTGCGCATATCCGCAATTTGCTGATTGGATACAGCTACATCATCTACTCGGAGAATGCTCCGAACGGGATCGCCCGGAACAAGCTTAAGCAGACAGAAGCTCACAAAGGAAAGAATAAGAAAGAACAATATAAGCGTTAGAAACTTTTTGGCAATAGATTGAAGCATGCTAATTCACATCCAAATCCTGGGTCAACAGATAGTATTCACTTTGGCTGGTTACCCAGTTATGTACGTAATTACGATAGGCCACTACGTTGTTTGGATGAACTAGAAAGGATTGCAGATTTTCTTGGTCAATCAGCGTGACAGCCTGCAGCGCTAGCTTGTTGCGTTGCTCCTCATTCACGGTTGTGTTTAGCTGCGTAATCATACTCGCGAGTTCTGGTACATGCACACGACCGTAATTCAATGCTCCCTCCGGCATATAGGCCGCATTCAGGAAATAGCTTGCATCGCCGCGCGGAGCTGTAATGTTACTGTAAGTCGCCAAATCCCAATCCTGATGAGCGGCCAGATATTCATCAATATTATCAACCTGACGGATATCAATCGTGATGCCAAGCTCCTTAGCGTTAGCCTGAATCAGCTGTGAAATGAGTGGAAGCTCCGCTCTCGACTGGTAGGTTAACAATGTAAGATGAAGGGAGGACCCGTCAGAATTCGTAACTTTTCCGTTCTCCACTGTATATCCAGCTTCTTTGAAGCCTTCTCGTGCTGCATTTAAATCAAACTTCTTCGTAATATATTCCGGTGAAAAAGGAAAGTCCGGCAAGAACGGACCTTGAGCAGGGGTTCCCTGACCAGACATAATATCGCTTGCAATCTCATCCCGGTTGATCAGATTATCGAATGCTTTGCGCACAGCTGTTTTTTTTAGATCATGATTGTTCATATTGTAAATAAGTTGGTGTGTCCGCAGGCTAGGAAGTGAGTCAACTTTAATGGTAGAATCAGCTTTCAAGAGCTCCAGACTTTCAACGGGCGGACGATACACAATATCGGCCGTCTTAGCTTGAAAAGCAAGTTGACGTGCATTGGCATCTTCGTTAAACATGAATTTGGCATGTTTCAATTTTACTTCACCGTTCCAATAGTCCTCGTTGCGATCCAGATTCAGTTCACTTCCGGCACGGAAACTGACAACTTTGAACGGCCCCGTTCCTGATGGGAAGTCACCTGTGGCTGTGGTGTCCATAATTGCGGTGTTCGGATGAATCAGCTCAGATACAAATTCCGGGAAGGGCTTGTCCGTCGTAATGCTCAAGATCTGCCCTTCTGCATGAATATCACGTATATGTAGCGCATTTTTAACCGATGGATTGAGCTTTAGTGCTCTTTCCAAAGAGGCTTTGACAGCTGCGGCATCTACGGCTTTACCGCTATGGAATTTCACGCCTGGTCGGATGCTAAAGGTCCAGTGCTGCCCGTCCTTACTGTCCCATTTTTCTGCAAGCCAAGCTTCCAGCTTGAGATCCTTATTCACTTTGATCAGTGTTTCATTTACTCCAGCACGAACGGCTGTGTAATTTATATCTGCATGAGGATCAATAGAAGGGCTTTGCACGTTGAACAATAAGGTGACACTTTTATCTTGTGGTGCCGTAGAGGATGTGGATGAAGATGATGGAGATGTAGCACAGGCTGTCATCATCACCGCCATGACCGCAGGGATAAATAGTTTGAAATATGAACGTTTAAACAACAGGAAACCTCCTTAATAGTAATCGTAATTTTTACGCTTTACTCCGTGAGTCATATCGTAACCAAATGAGGAGGATTTGTAAATATGTAATTATATGAATACCTATCTAGATTCATAAAAAAAGGCTGCTTAACCATAAATGAGATGGTTAGCAGCCTTTAGGTTTATTCAGGTATTACATTTGGAATGAAAATAATAATTAATTAGTGCATGGGTGCTTTAGCAGTGCCATGTTCAACATGAACTCTGCGGATGAAAAACGCAAGGATCAGACCGATCACGCTGATGACCATTGCAAAGAAAAATGAATTCTGAGATCCGATTACCATGGCATTAGCCATTTCATTTACGGATTGAGGCATGCTGGATTGGCTCAAATAGCTGTCCATGCCTTTGGAGAGAATACTTACCGCTACGGCAGTACCGATTGCACCAGCGACTTGCTGGAGCGTACTCATAATAGCCGTTCCATCTGGGTATAGATCCATAGGGAGCTGGTTTAGACCGTTAGTTTGGGCTGGCATCATAATCATAGAAATACCGATCATCAAGCAGCTATGCAGCACAATAATGAGTACGAGCGTGGATGTCGTTGTAATGCCGGACAGGAAAAACAACACAGCGGCCACGATCACAAGTCCTGGAATCACAAGCCATTTGGGACCGAATTTATCGAATAAGGAGCCCATAATAGGCGACAAGAGACCGTTGATAATCCCACCTGGCAGAAGCACCAAACCTGCTGTTAGAGCGGACAAGGCCAGCCCTTTTTGCAAAAAGAGTGGAAGAATCAGCATCGTAGAAAGGATCGTCATCATACATAAGAACACCATGATAACGCCGATCACAAACATTGGATATTTAAATACACGCAAATTCAGCATAGGTGCTTTCATTTTCAACTGTCGTACAGAGAACAGAATCAACGATATCACGCCGATGATCACAGGAAGCAAAACAACCAGGCTGGTCCAGCCTTCGCCACCTTCACCAGATTTACTGAAACCAAACACGACACCGCCGAAGCCAATGGAAGACAGGATAATAGATAATAGATCAATCTTGGGCTTGGTCGGTTCTGAGACGTTCTGCATAAACAAAATACCGCAGATCAGCGAGAGGACCAAGAAAGGAAGAGAGATCCAGAAGATCCAGTGCCAAGATAAATTCTGAAGTACCAGTCCTGCAATGGTAGGTCCTACCGCAGGTGCAAACATAATAACCAATCCGATGATTCCCATAGCCGCGCCTCTCTTTTCAGCTGGGAAGATAATTAAGATCGTGTTAAACATCAACGGCAATAACAGCGCTGTACCCATAGCCTGCAAAATGCGTGCGATCAATAACACTGAAAAGGTAGGGGCAAGCGCTGCAACAAGACAACCAGCTATTGAAAATAGCAACGATGTCACAAACAGCTGTCTTGTGGTAAAGGTTTGAAGCAGCAATCCCGATACAGGCACCAAAATACCAAGTGTCAGCAGATAAGCGGTAGTCAGCCATTGAGCTGTTGCAGTTGTAATATGCAAAATCTGCATCAAATCATTCAACGCAATGTTAAGTGCCGTTTCACTGAACATCCCAATAAAGCCACTAAGGAGCAGGGCAATCATAATAGGTAGCACCTTGAACGTTTTGGGTTCAGAGGGTGAGCTTGTTTGACTCATTGTACTCATGTTGTTTTTGTTCCTCCAATAAATTAATGGGTATTGAATTATAACGATCGGTCTATATATAATAAACATGCTATTATTTTTTTGTCAAAGTAAAAGTTTCAAATATTATATAATGAAGGATGCTGTATATGGCTGCTAAACCCGAATCATATGAGAATATCGTACAAACGGCGTCGAGGCTCTTTTTTCACCAGGGGTATCATGCTACCGGACTGAATCAGATTCTTGCGGAGAGTGGATCACCGAAGGGATCACTTTATTATTATTTTCCACGTGGTAAAGAAGAGTTGGCTTTGGAGTGCATAAGAAGAGGGAATGAGTTTATTAAGCAAAAATTAAAACAGGCACTGAGTGGAAACGAAAATCCTGTAGTAGCCATTCAGGATTTTATTCGTCATACAGCTGAGGAGGCTGACCGTCTTGGCTTTGACAGCTTCATGCCGATTGGCTTCTGGGCTGCCGCGGAAACTTCCTGTATTAGTGAATCACTACGTCATGCCTGTGTGAATACGTTTACAGATTGGCAGCACATCTATATGGAACGCCTTCAGGAATCGGGCTTGGATGAGGAAAAGGCACACAGTCTGGCAGTACTGATCATCTCGATGCTCGAAGGGGCATTAATTTTAGCGGTTACACAACAGAGCAGTGCTCCTATTTATAATATCGTGGATTACATTCCACAGCTGGTCAAATGACTTAGCTGGTCGGTTTTCATGCGCCCCTAATGAGCTCTAACAAGCGACTTTAGAGAGTCGATGTTTTCATTTTTGAGAACTCGGCTTTTTGGTGCATCCTGGAACGTAATTTTACTCACATTACCAGCACCAAATGATGAAAAGTATGGTAAAATGGAATGAATTTGATTTTGCGCGAAAGGAAGAGTGATAGCAAGTGGCAAAAGCGAAGGTACCCAAACGGCCTACTCGGGATGAATTTGTACTGGAGGAAATCGGGAATCAGCTTGTAGAAGCACAACAAGAGCAATCCGAAGTTGTATTGACAGTATGGGGACGCGAAGAAGCAACCCGCGGACAAATCGTTAAAATGGACCCGAGAACAGGCAAGGTTCATGTAGAGAGTAATGGAGAAACGGATAAAGTTCCTTTTATGGATATCATGAGTGTAAATTACCCGAGAGATTAGTTGTGATTACATAAATATAACAGAAAGGGATGAAAGAATGTCAAAGTTAGGCGTCTCCCTTACAATCGGTATTTTTATGATCATCTTTTCAATAATTTTCGGTTTTAAAGTATATATAGCTGTTTCTGCTGCTATGTTCGGACTTTTTGCTTATCTAGCTATAGCAGGATATCTCAAACGTAACAGCCAGGATGATCCGTCAAATGATGGCTATTATGAATTTTTGGAAAATGCCAGGAACTAATAATTATTATTCGTGAATAAAAAAACAACCGAGTGGTTTACAGCCATCGGTTGTTTTTTTTATATTCTACTGTATAAGTGGTAAGGAGAACACCGCATTGCTGCGTTGACCTAGGCCTGGTATGGGTTTATGTAGCTTTGATCGAGCTGGCATGACTGGCACGGGCTTCGGCTTTCTTAAGCACCTTACGATCGAAAATGAAGGGGCCGAACGGCAACAGCGAGGCAATTAAGGCTACAAGCCCTTGCAGTAGCGTAATTTTACGCAAAATCAGCATGACAATAGTGGCAACCACATAAGCCACAAACAGTACCCCATGGATCATTCCCACCCAGCTTACCATTTGCGGCATTCCGGCTGCGTATTTAAGTGGCATGGCAATACACACAAGCAGCAGATAAGAAATCGCTTCAATATTACCAATGGCACCAAACGTCTTAAAAGCATTTTTGAACATAATACACCTCCTTTTTCTATTACTTAAAATTTAATATATCCTATAATGCAATGTTATTAAACGGTAGAAAGTTACGATATATCGAATATTTACAGCTAGCTCTTAATATTTCCTCTGAGACTAGGGTAACAAGGTTTGCTTTGTATGGCTTAGCGCAAGAAAAAAATGTCTAGTTAGCCAAGCTCGAAGGCATTGTGTATATGGACATTTCGAGGTTAACATGTACCCAATTACTAAAGAATGCTAGTGTCAGGTCTAAACATTTGGTATGGAAATTCCGATAACAGTTAAATGAACGTCTGTACGTTATGGTATATATTTTAAAAGCTGGATTACAGCAGAAGGATTTGTGAGTTTACTTATTTATTTTGACAACATAAAATTTCAATACTGGTATCAAGGAGAGCATAAAACATGAATAAAAAACGTTTGCGTCAATGGATGGCTCCGTTCGCAACGGCTACGCTGATTTTGAATACGGGGTATGGCATTTTGGGACCCGATGCAGTGGCTAGCGCGTTGCCGACTGAAAGGCATAACTCAAATCTGACAGGTTTGAACATACCACAATCACATACCAAATTAGCGACCGTTCAAGGACGCCAAATACCGATCACTTCTAGCACGAAATTGACTACATTAACCGGTCAGAAGCCTAATATTAACCAAGTGATGAAATTAATGTCGACCCAATTGGTTACTGCGAATATTGCGCCAGCAGAGATAAGCAATCTGACAGCGATTCCTACAGAAACAACAAAAGTAAATTTGTCCTGGACTAATCCATCGGACATCAATTTTGACCACGTAAAAGTGGTTAATGTCACTAACGATGTATATGTTGATAACATTCGAAGTAACTCTTATATGATGAGTGGTTTACAGCCGAATACGACATATACCTTTCGAGTAAAGACAGTGAATAAGAGCGGCAACGAATCTCTAGGTACGACAGTACAGGTTAAAACAGCTTCCACTGATGCCCCTGTGGATAAGACACCCCCAGGAGAAGTAAGCGGGCTGACAGCGACAAATATAGGATATAATGGATTTACCATCAATTACATACTGCCTAAGGATGCTGACTTAAGCCAAGCGATTATTTATTTAAATGGTACAGAAATTCAGAAAACCACAGGCACGTCTTACACGTTTAATGTGTTAAATGCTGCTACTGCCTACAATGTAACGGTCAAAACGATAGACAAATCCGGAAACTTATCTCAAGGAGTTAGTATTCCGGTTACAACGTCTTCAGTCTCTACCGATATCGTGCCCGAAGTGACAGGTGCTTCAGTGACATCAGTTAATAACTATAGTGTTACTGTTTCCTGGACAAGACCTAGCGGAATTAGTACGGTCAGTCTATATAAGGATGGGCAGCTGGTAACTGATTCAACAGGAACATCCTATACATTTAATAATCTTTCGGCAAGCCAGACATACACGTTCACGATAAAATCCAAGCGGAGCACAGGTGCGTTATCCTCCGGTGTGAAGCTGACTGCAACAACGGACAGTACATCTTCCAATTCGTCAGAAGTGTCTAATCTTGAAGTCGATAGCAAAAGCGACACCTGGATCAAAATCACCTATGATATGCCGAGTCGAGCAGAGAGGGTAAAAATCTATGTTGATGGTGATTATAAGGGAAATACAACCTCAGAATCCTATAAAATAACGGATTTACGAGAAGGACGCTGGTATGAGATTAAAGTCATAACCGTAAATAGTAGTGGAAGGGAATCTAGTGGTGTAAAGATATCCGAACGCACGAATTCGGATGGTTACTACTCTTCGTCCTCTAGTTCATCGAACTATGAGAAAGCGAGAGATTTAATGCGGATTGCGGAGAACAGTCTAAATGCGTCCGACTGGCGTTCTGCCAGAGATGCGATAAGTGATCTGCCAACCGGTACACGTAAAAGCGATCTGCTAGATCGACTGGAGGCTATTCGCAATAGGGCATTAGGCACCAGTAGTTCATCGTCCGGGACGAGTTCAACTACAACAACTTCCGGCACTACGACGAGTTACACGAACAATGCGGTTGCTTCATATACAACATCGTTCACCCTGACACCAGGAGCTAAAACAGCTTATGTTGATGGTCGGGCTACAACGATAGCTCAGGCGCCAAAAATTATAAATGGGGTAACGATGGTCCCGTTACGCTTTATCAGTGAACGGGTGGGTTACGATGTAAACTATGAAAAAGGGACTAAAAAGATCATTCTGAATCGTCCTACAGACGGCAAACAAATAGTACTTCAAGTTAAGAATTCCACCCTTGCTGTATATGAGTTAAACAACTCCCGAAATTATTCGACGAACATCTCTGCTCCGGTTATTGTTAACGGCTATACCCTGGTTCCATTACGAGTCATCAGCGAGCTTTCGGGTTATCAGGTAAACTATAATAGTGTATCCAAACAAATTACGATTACCAAATAAATACTTCTGAAAAAAGAGTTCTAAAGTAAAAACTTTAGAACTCTTTTTGTTAGGAGATGTATGCGGAAAAACGAAAAGGGCGCTTTTAAACGCCCGCATTTATGGAGCGCGAATTGAGAATTATTTACTTTGTAAGCTTGTTATCTTGTTTGAAAATGAGATCGAGCTCCTTGATATCGTCATCTGTTAGTTGAACATCCAGAGTTCGGAGGTTGGATTCGATCTGATCAGGCTTGGTCGCACCGGGGATGATGAGGTTTACAGCTGGACGCGTTAATAGCCAAGCAAGCGCAATTTGTGCAGGTTCTGCGCCCTTATCTTTTGCCAATGCTTTGAATCGATCTACGCGGTCCAGATTCGCCAGAAATGCTTCTTTTTGAAACAAAGGGTTATTCATTCTTGAGGCGTCATTAAAAACATCATCCTTCTTATATTTACCGGCCAACAGACCTGAGGCAAGTGGAAAAAAAGGAATGAGTGAAATGTCGTGTTTCAAACAATAAGGAATAATGTCTGCTTCTGCTTGACGGACCAGTAGTGAATATTCGGCTTGAAGAACATCCAGGTGTTTATCCACATTAAAAGACTGAAGCTGCTCAAAGCTTAAATTTGAAGCGCCAATGGCTTTGATTTTCCCAGACTTCTTCAACTCCGCAAGTGTGTCAGCAGCTTCAGACAGTGGGGTACGGCTGTCAGGAAAATGAAGAAAGAAAATGTCAACATAGTCTGTCTGTAATCTCATCAAGCTGTCATCCACAGCCTTACGTAATGCAACTGGACTGTTGTCGACTTCCAGACGACCTTCTTGATTAAATTGGGGGTTAGAAGAAGCCTTAGTAGAGATTACAAGCTGTTCGCGGCTGCCATATTCCCGGATGGCTTCTCCAATCAGCTCCTCAGAGTGGCCCATTCCGTACAGAAATGCAGTGTCAATGAAATTAATTCCTTTTTTAAGAGCAGTCTTAATTAATTGTCGACTTAGCGTATCATCGACTTTTGGATACATCATTGAATTGCCTACAACACCTGCTCCAAAACCGAGTTTAAAAGCTTTCAATCCTGTTTTGCCAATTGCTATTGTATTATTCAAGTTCATTTGCTCCTCTTTTGTATAATGTGGAATCCAAGGAAGGACTCTTTATTCACATCTTACAACCTGGTGTAAACACAAGGTCAAGCAGAGCAATAGGATTTGAAAACAGATTAAGTTTAGCTCTCCAGTGGTAAAAAGTTATGGCCAAATTTTTGCCCGGTTAGCAATTTCAATTCGATCATATCCTTAATCTCCTGAAGTTCTTGCATTTGCTGATCAATCTTTTTTTGATAATCGTAAAGTCTATCATACCATTTAATGTCGGATATGCTGCTTTCATCTAATTGAAGCTGAATTATAGGTTTCAACTCCTGTAGTGACATTCCTGCTTTTTTTAAACACCTGATCATAAGAAGTGCCTCTTTGTGTGAATTGTTATATATCCTGTGTCCATTATTTTTTCGGGCTACGGGAGGAAGCAGACCTATTTTCTCATAATACCGTAGGGTATCCTCACTGACTTGGAGTTGTTCCATAAGTTCTTTCATTTTAAAGGTTGTTGTCATCTCGCGTCTCCTCCGTAAAAGACTAATTAAATATTCAATCAATTATAATACCTGGAGTTAACACGAGGTCAAGTGAATCCTAGAGACTCAACATCAGACTAATGAAATGCTGGTGTAGTCGAACGAATAAATTTATAAAAGTGAAAAGGATAAGTTGAAAGGGAAGAATACTGCCTTAGAAGATCAGCGGTATTGAGGAGCAGATGATTTTTAAAATGAGCTTGCACCGCTGGTCTTAGCGAGTATTGATTTCTTGCAATATGAAAATCTACGCATTACTGAATATTCGAACAGGCATGAAAGCGAAATTCATGAGGGGTTAATCCACATCGTTCCTTGAAGATTCGATAGAAATATTTCATATCATGAATACCGACTTCAAGTGCGATCGTTTGAACGCTCCAATGAGAATCTAATAGTAAGCTACAACTCTCGTGAATACGAATATCCTGCAGCATTTTGGTGTAGGTCATTCCGCTGGCTTGTTTAAATTTGCGTTGAAATTGCCGTGAGCTAATTAAGAATTGCTTGCAAATTTGGTCAACAGACAACGGATTTTTATAATTTCTGGTTATATCATCAATCGCATACTGAATGGGATCGGTTATGATTGGCTTGGAAACATGAGCTATTTGTTGCATGGCGTGGCTGATATGTTCTAATAAATCGATTAAGTATAAATAAAGTTTATATCTAAATCCGGTGGATTTACATTTTTGCTCCATTTCAATAGTGTACATAATTTTAGCAAATTCTTTTGCATTTTCTCGAACTTGAATATAGTCAGTACATTCCCGAAAAAGAAGAGCCAAACGATAGAAATCCTCTTGAATTTGGCTATCAGCAGGCTCTCCGGGCAATGTTAGTATTTGCTTATCAAAAAGACAGTTCATAACCTCAAGCGGTGTATGATCTGTTGTATTACTCTGAACAAAGAGATGTTCTTTTCCATAAGGGATAAAAATAATATCTCCCTTGGAAACGGACAACGTTTGCGTAGAAAATTTTAGTGTACCGTTACCTTCCTTGATATAAGAAATTTCGTAAAAATTATGAGCATGTTTTTGAATATTTCCCTCTATTTGGATAGGACAAAGAGAAATTGGAGTCCCATTTGTGAAATTATGGTCTAAATAATATGCCTCTTCGCTAACCAATGCGATCCCCTCCTTTGTTGGTAGAAAGCACACCATTTTTTAGTCATAAATTTTATTATATCAATTTTTAAGATGTATTCAATTGGTACAGGTCGTAATTGCCCATAAGCTGTCGCTCATGACCATTTAAGTGATAAATCGAAACTATTAAAATTTTAAATATAAATACAAAGGAGGATGACATGATGAGTGTTAGTTTAACTACAGAACTTCCAGAAGAAAAAATGCCTTATTTACTGCGTAGCGGGGATGGAAGAAAGTATGTATTTGGTCAACAGGTAGCTGCTGTTATTGCCGATTTTAAAAGCACTGGGGATGTACTCGAATTAACGACGATTTCAGGTGGGAAAGGAGAGACCTTTCCGCTGCACAAGCATAAAGATGCTTTTGAATCTATCTATGTAATGGAAGGTAAAATTGAATTTATGCTCGATGGAGTGAACCATTTGTTGACTGCCGGAGACTATGTTCACATACCTCCTGGAATCGCTCATGCATATCGAATGGCTGGACACCGAAATCGCTTTGCTTCCTATTCGATTAAAGGTAATCTCACAGCAATATATGAGCTTTTGGGAGAACCATATTCATACTTTGAACATCCAGTTACAACGATGAATACGTATTCCGAGAGCCAATTGACTGAAGCTTCCAGTAAAGCAGACATTGAATTCCTTCAAGATGCTGTTCAATGGGGAGAGTATAACTCGCCTAAAGGAAGCCATAATCCAAGATGCGTAGCTCCTTATGTTCTGGAAAATGGAGAGGGAGACCGGCTACTCACTGGAGACCAGCTTCACAGAATTTTAGCCACTCAAGAAAATACGAATGGGGAATACATTTTTGTAGCTTCTGATGGCCCGAAAGGGGACCCTATCGTTGAACATTTTCATAACCATCATACGGAAACATTCTTCTGTGTGCAGGGACAAATGACGATGTGGGCAAACGGAGAGGAAGTAAAATTATTTCCTGGAGATTTTCTTCATGTACCTGCAGGAACACTTCATTCATACAGACTGGACTCTCATTATACGAAAGTCGTAGGTATGTTGGTATCTGGATTGTTCGAACCTTTCTTCCGGGCATTGGGTGAGCCGCACGAAGCGTACACCTTTCCAACAGAACCAGGTCCGCTGCGTATGGATCGTGTAATGGCTATTATCGACGAACTTGATCTGAACGTGGTGGCTAAATCTCCGCTCGATCGTAAGTAGGGAGGACGCAGTGTCAGCTAACAGTCGCATCAAACAATCTGAGTCATATGCCATCATCTGGATACTTGCATTTGCAATGGTGATTTCAGTGATGAATTCAACCATGTTTAATGTCGCTCTACCTTCATTACGCCAAGAATTTAAATTATCCTCTTCCCAAGTAAGCTGGGTTGTAACAGCATATATCATTATTTATGCTATCGGATCAGTGGCTTACGGAAAATTGGCGGACATGTTTAGGTTGAAAAACCTAATTACCTTTGGATTATGTTGCTTTGCTCTAGGATCTATAGTTGGCTTTTTTTCTTCTAATTATTGGATGGTTATTGTGAGCAGAATTTTACAATCCATTGGGGCATCTGTTGTTCCGGCCTCTTCTATGTTGATCCCGATTCGCTATATCTCTATCGCAAATCGGGGCAAGGCTTTGGGGATTATTTCTGCTGGAATGGCTTTAGGGACGGCAATAGGTCCAATTATTGCTGGCTTTGTTATTGGTTTTGCAAGCTGGCGTTACCTGTTTTTAATCTCATTTTTAATAATTGTTACAATTCCTCTTTTCAGAAGGTATTTAATAAATGAAACACCTTCAAAAGGAAAAGCTGATCTCATAGGAGGTGTTTTGCTTGCAGCTTCAATTACGCTGCTGCTACTCTCCATTACTGGTCACAGCTTGAGCTATTTCGCGGCTACGATCCTTATATTCGTATTGTTCATTATTCGCATTAACAAAACAAATGAACCCTTTATTGATCCGACCCTTTTTAAAAATACAAGATATACGATAGGGTTGATTATCGCTTGTATGGTTCTTACTCTTAATTTATGTGTTCCGTACTTGATGCCGCAAGTGTTAAGTTCAATACATCACTTATCTTCTGTAAATACAGGACTGGTAATGTTTCCCGGTGCTTTGATTGCTGCATTGCTTGGATTGGTAGGTGGGAAAATCGCGGATGCAAAGGGCAACCGCTTTGTATTCTCATTGGCATTCCTGCTTCAAGTAATCGCATATCTCATCTTAGGTGTATTTATAGACACGGTTCCTACATCTATTTCGATCATCTTAATTCTAGCGAATACTGGATTAACGTTGGCTCAGATTACAATGGCAAATACCATCTCTCGAACATTAAGCGGTAAGCAAACCGGAGTTGGTATGGGCATCTATATGATGGGAAGCTTTATGGCAGGGGCTATCGGAACGTCTATTCTAGGATCCGTGCTTGATCAAGGAGCGCAAAGTCAAAGTGTGTTCAGCTCTATTTTTTGGATTATGGGCATATGGATCATAGGGTTTGCTATTTTTTATTTTACAGTTTTCCGTAAAGAAGCCTCATCCGTTTAGCGGCACATATAGTAATTCCATAACCAATGTTCATTATAATAATCGCCAGGCTGTGCCAAGAGTATTTTCATTCCGATGGCAAAATGATAAAAAGCTACTGACCTTCATATGTCAGTAGCGTTTTAATTGTTTCAATAACAAACGAGGAAGAGGTGTAAGCCTTATGAATCGAACCAAGCTTAATAGCGAATTATTTTTTTCGGTAATTGCTCATTTTGTTGCTAATGAACTGGCGGTATCTCAATGCTTACCTGTCCGCCGCCTGTCTGGGTGGAGTTGGTGATGATCAGCTGTCCGCCATGTAGGTTCACAATGGATTTTGTTATATACAGACCCATGCCGTAATGTCCAGTTAATCTTCTGGACGAGTCGCCCATATAAAATTGCTCCGCGGCCTGTTTGAGGCCTTCAGGAGAGAAGCCTGGGCCTTCGTCTACGATGCTTAAACGAATACACTCTTCGGCAGACTCCGCAGTCAGCCGGATTTCGCTATATTCCGGCGCTTGCTCTACCGCATTAGAAGCAACATTCATGATGGCTCGCTCAAGCAGAACGGGGTCTACATACAACGTACTAGGGAGGTTGTATGTAGCAAATACGACAGATATTTTTCTGACAGCGGCCAGAGCCATTACCTGATCTTTTATCTTAGTTAGATAAAAGTCAGTATCTATCGTTTCCGCCTGCAGGGTGGCTACTGTTTCCGCTTTTGAAATTTCAATAAGAGTCTTAATATACTGCTCCATTTGCCTGGTGCTCTCCGCTATATAATCGGTATAGTTTTTTTGCTCCTCCGATTGATCGGTTTCGGACAGCAACTCTACGTTTCCGCGAACGATAGTGAGTGGTGTTTTGACATCGTGTGCCAGGGCGGATATTTGCTCACGACGGGATTTTTCGAGATTCCATTGTTTCTGAAGCGAAGTCTTTAACGTTTCTTTCATTTTATCCATAGAATGGAGCACCCGATCGATCTCCATCACACCACTGAGCTGAATTGAGAAGTCCAGGTCCTGTGCCTGAATTTGCTTTGTAGCCTGCTGCAATCCACTCATTTTGCGCGTCAGCTTTCGTCCGAAGGAGGAAGCGAGCAGGGCTCCTCCCCCCAGGAAGGCGATACAAAACACGGCAAAAAAGGACAATTCCGCGTTCGGCAGATATTGACGTAGAATAGGAAGTTCAAACTGCGCCGAGACAGAGTAGCGCATCACAGTAACTTCATTATTATGTGAAACTTTTACATAGTTATAGGGAAATTGATAGGCAGTATTGCTCTGCTGCGTAACACTCCAAGCGGCTTGAGTCTGCTTTTCAGAAAGATTTCCCTCAATGTGGCGGCCTTCCGAAGTGAATGACGCGTATCTATATAGTTTCTGCCGAGAATCCGGCTGTAGGGTCTTGCCAGCTTCAAGGATTGCCTTATCCTCCCGTACCTGATTCTCAGCATAGTTCGCGGGAAGAATGGTTCCACAAGACATCAGGATATAGAAGATGAGGACCAGGAACAGCGCTAGCGCAATCGTCCCGATACAGAACATAACTAAATAACCCAGAAAAATGGTTCGCAGTTTGGTTGTCTTATGTGCTTGCTGTATTTTGGCTACTTCCATCGGTACCCGATCCCCCAAACTGTCTCCACTGGCGAAACCTCTACTTTGCCAAGCTTGGCCCGGATATTTTTGATATGCTCCACGATGGTGGCGGAGTCGCTGTCTCCATCAAAGCCGAAGACGGCTTCGTAAATCTGCTCTTTAGAGAACACTTGACCCCAGTTCAGAGCTAGAAACTTACATATCTCATATTCACTTTTGGTAAACGGGATTACAACATTTTGAACGGTGATTTCCTTACCCGACAGATTGAAATGAACTTCCCCGATGCAGAATACATTACGCCGTTCACGATTCTCTCGTCGGAGATGGGCGTTGACTCGAGCGCGCAGCTCTCCAGCCCCAAACGGCTTGACAATATAATCGTCGGCTCCTTCCCCAAGGCCCAACATTACATCGTTCTCCATGGATTTTGCTGTAAGGAACAGGATCGGACAGTCTACCTTGCTGCGAATTTCCCGACAGAGTGTGAATCCGTCCATGCTCGGCATCATCACGTCCAGCAGGATGAGGTCAAAGGCTCCAAGCTGCATGGTGAGAACCTGTGGGGAGGTGGAGACTACCGTGACAACATGGCCATCTTTCTGCAAAATATTTTGAAGTAGTGCCAAAACGGCGGGTTCATCATCAACGGCCAACAAGTTTGCCATGCTTTATTCACTTCCCTTGCTTTCTTTCTCTAATCTTTACTCGGATGAATTTTGTCCTTCCCAACGACCAATCCATAACCCTAATAATACCATGATGACTAAGGTCCCTACTACGCAATATCTGATTCCCAAATCAAGCTGTATAGTTTCAGGGATAGAATCTGCTGAGCTTACGCCGTATTGCACCCAGATCGTGATGAAGCGGGCAGCCCAAGCAGAGGGGATGAATATCCAATTATTATCACCCAGCCCTGTTAGAAGCAAAGCGGACAATAGACTCTCCATGATGCCCAGACCGATAGAAGCTCCTTTACCGAATCGCAAACTAATGAAAAAATGCAGAATATAAAGGAATACACTCGACATAAACAGAATGCAGGCAGCCAACACATAAAACTTCAAGCCATACGGGGACTCTTTCAACAGATATATATAGCCAGCTCCAAAGCCGCCTGAGGCAAGCAGCACACTACCAAATCCCAAGCACAGAAGCAGGCTAAGCTTGCTCAAAAAAGGTAACAACTTCACCGGCGAGGTCAAGAGGTGTTGGAAATTTCCAGCGACTGACTCCTGCTCAACAGCAATGGAGCATACAATACCAATCATGGTAGGAAGAGCCACAGCCAGGACCTGCAAATAGCCGTCTATCTTCGAAATCGGTGAGTATGGAGTGAAGGAATAATAGGCTAGAAAGATTGCTATGCCTAAGAGTGGCACAAGCAGCTGCACCAGCAATAAGGGCTGCCTTCTAAGTTTGAGCACATCAGATTTCAGATTGCGGAAGAAAGATATCATCTTACTTAGCCTCCCGTTTACGGAAAGACATGGCCGTCAGCACTGACAGAATCATGAATAGACATACTGTGATCAACAGGCCGGGAACAATTATGCCTCTATCCAAAAGTGGATCTCCTGAAGGAACGGCAAGCCCATTAGGCAGCACTTGAATGACGGCGCACATCAATCGCGCTGGAATAGCATAGGGTACCGCCCACCATACAGAAGACGTAGCGAACAAGACGGTGCAGGCTACGTTGCCCAGCATGTTGATGATTAGGGTGGCAAACATGCCTATTCTATCCGTTAGGAACAGGCAAAGTGGAACTTGCCACCAAAAGGTGATGAAGAGTAGCAGAGTTGCAGCGACGCTTTCTGCTAGTGTCACGGAAGTTGAGAATACGAATCCGCCAAGAGTTATCCCTATAAATAGGATAATAGAGGAAACCATTAAGAGCCTTACGCAAACCCCGATTTTACCGTACCATACCCGAGCCAAATCTACAGATATGCCAAGGACAGCACGGTATTTCAGCTTCTTGCCATCCTTTTGGATCACTCCTGAGCACATTAAGGTGAGGGCACCTGGTAGCAGCATGAAATACCACCAATTGTAGCTGGCGCTTTGGAGCATACGTCCCCCCATGAGCACGGTACACAGAGTAAGAGTAACGATGGGGGCAAGCCAGACCAACTTTTTCGTGAAGGTGCGCTTTAATTTTAGATGTTCGGCGGCTATGTATTGCTGCATCCTACTCACCTCCCTTTCGATATTTCTGTGCAATCTGCATGAACAACGATTCCAGGTTTTGCCCTGGAGTGACCGTCTCTTGATAAGCTAATACGCCGCCGGCAATGATACCAACATGGTCAACGATTTGTTCGACTTCGGATAAAATATGACTGGAAAGAATTACGGTAATTCCTTGCTTCGGGAAGGAGCGAATTAGCTCACGTTGCTCCTGAATACCAATGGGGTCTAGTCCATTGGTTGGCTCATCTAGGATCAATAGCTTGGGATGATTGAGGAGAGCAATCGCAATGCCCAGCCGTTGCTTCATACCCATCGAGAACTGGCCGGAGCGCTTTTTCCCGGTATGGGTCAAATCAACAATGCTCAGCACTTCATCAATCCGCGAATCAGGTAGTCCAAGCAACGTTGTGCGAACCTTCAGGTTCTCTCTAGCTGTCAAATTCTCATAGAGTGGAGGAGTTTCGATCAGCGCGCCGATCTGAGCAAGATCTTTTCGGGACCAAGGTTTCCCTTGAAATAAAATCTCACCGGCTGTCGGGCGTAGCATACCGGTTAGCATTTTTAAGGTAGTTGATTTTCCTGCCCCATTTGGCCCGAGCAATCCATACACGGAATTCTCCTGAATAGACAACGCGACGTTGTTCACTGCCTGCTGTCGTCCAAAGGTTTTGCAGAGATTTTTAGTCTGTAAAATAATATTATCCATATCAGTTCATCCTTTTCATTCGTTCTGACAACTACTTTACAGATCAATTCTAAGAACTTTATAAGGATTGAAATATTAATGTTTCAAACTTTATGCATTCATGCAGTATTCGCTATAATGGATACAGTGATTTAGGAAAGGGATGTAATCATGGAGAAGGTTATCGTAATCGGATCAGGAATTCTGGGGGCATCGACAGCATACCAGTTAGCAAAAATAGGCGCTGATGTCATTCTTGTAGACCGCAAAGATAAAGGACAGGCGACTGATGCAGCTGCTGGCATTATCTGTCCCTGGCTATCACAGCGACGCAATCAGGCTTGGTACCAGCTAGCCAAAGCGGGCGCACGTTTTTACCCCGGGTTGATTGAAGAACTCAAAAGCGAGGGAGAAACAGAAACTGGCTATGCTCAAGTTGGGGCTCTCAGTATTCACGATGATTTGGAGAAAATCAAAAAAATGCAGGAACGGGCACACTTACGACATACAGATGCACCGGAAATCGGTGAAATTACGCAACTAAATGAAAAGGAAACCCATGAACAGTTTCCTTTATTAGAAGATCGATATCATTCTGTTCATATTAGCGGTGCCGCTCGTATAGATGGTCGTGCGCTACGTGACGCGTTGATCCGATCAGCCCAAAGAAATGGGGCAACCCTTATCCATGGGGATGCTGTGCTTCAATATAATTCCGACCATGTAACCGGAGTAACGGTCGATGGACATAGTTTTTCGTCTGACGTAGTCATTGTTTGTGCTGGTGCATGGGCCAATCAACTGATGCTGCCTTTGGGCATTCGCTTTAAAGTTAGTTTTCAAAAGGCACAAATCATGCATTTGCAGATCCCTGCCGGACAAGATACAGGCACCTGGCCTGTAATCATACCGCCTTCTGACCAGTATTTGTTGGCGTTTGATCAACAGAAGATCGTAATAGGTGCGACTCACGAAAATGAAATCGAAGGCTACGATACAAGAGTAACAGCAGGTGGAATGCAGGAAATCCTAAATAAAGGTTTAGAATTAGCACCTGGTTTGGCAAATAGCACTTTTCAGGAGGTAAGAGTCGGTTTCCGTCCTTTTACCCCCGGTTTTCTACCGGTGCTTGGAGCTGTGCCTGGCTGGAACGGCCTTATAGCTGCCAATGGGCTTGGAGCATCCGGGCTAACCATGGGTCCCTTTATTGGAAGCCAACTGGCAAAGTTAGCACTGGGGATGGCTTTGGATATCAACATCGATGATTATGATATTCGAAATGCTATTGATGAAGATTGATCCTTGAAGCTGGACAACAGTAGATATGCATAAGAAGCCGCCATACTGGCGGCTTTTCTAATAATATAAGTTCTTTTCCTGGCCCAAAGATAGAGCTTATGTCGATTTTTAAGGTTACTCGTTTCTATTTTAGTCTTAGACCTAGTAAAACCCCGCTACGTAGGAACAAGATTAGTGACACACCGAAACAAATCACAGAAAACAGGCTAACGGAAATAAAACCACCGCTGTGCGCGTATAGCATTCCTGCTGTGAAAGAGCCAACCATTGTTCCAAAATACATAGAAGAATTGGCAAGTGATGAAACTGTTCCGCGTGCTGTGGCAGATAAGGTTTGAAGCATACTCATCATAAGCGGGAAAATCATTCCAAGGATAAGGAAGATCAGAAAATATGTAATTTCGACATAGGTCACACTAGGTAAATAGGGCAGAAGCAAATAAAGCAGACCGATGAAAATTACGCCATAGATCAAAGAGTGCTTAGGCCCCACTTTGTTAACTAAGCTACTCCCAAATAAGCTGCTGATCGTATTTCCTAAACCAAGGAATAATATCACTGTGCCAATATTTGCAACATTGAGGCTGAATTTGTCGGACAGCCATGTGCCAATAAAAGAGAAGGCAGCAAAATTTCCGAGTTGGAACAGGAAGTAGGCCAGAAAAGCGACCTTAGGTGTTGACCCCTGCAGCAATGAACGGTATCTGTTCCTAATCGAGAGAGCCTTTTGCTTCTGTATAGAAGGAGGCAAGGCGGGCAAGAGAACAGCAGTCCAAATAACGATCAGGAAGGTGCAGCAACCAATCATAATAAAGGGTGTTTGCCACCCGGCGGTAGCGAGATAGCTGCCAATGGGCACGCCTAGCATTTGGGAAAAAGCTAATCCTGCGGTGACAACTCCCATGGCTTTTAACACTTTATGTGGTTGAACTAACTGAGGAATGGCTGCCCAAACTTGAGGTGAGGCAAAAGCGGCACTAATGCCAGCCAATAAGCGAAAAGCAAACATGGTCCAAAAATCAACGGCAAAGCCGCAAAGTAGAGTGAAGATACCAAAACCAAGTAAGCCGAACAGTAGTACTTTTTTTCGATTCCATGCATCTGACAACGGTCCTGCAATTAAGGCAAACAGAGCATACCCTAAAGCATAGGCTGAAACAATCCAGCCCGATTGTTCGATAGAAATGCCGAAGCTTTCACGAAGAATAGGTAGAAGAGGCGACACAATGAACGTATCTGTACCAATGAAAAACATGATCAAGAAAAACAAGGTGATAATTTTATTCAAAACGAAACCCTCCATTTGTTCTATAGTTCGAATATTTTCGAATAATAGAAATATAGCATTCCAATATGCTATAATGCAACTATAATTCTTTGTTAGGCAGGTGAACGGATCTTGAGAACGCTGTATCATCCCAACGTAATTGAAATTACTCTACCTACAGTTTTATATGCTCTAAGTGACCCCATTCGGCTTAATATCATCCAGATTTTAGCCCAAAAAGGGGAGCAATCCTGTAGCTCGATAGATATTTCAGCTCCAAAGTCAACCTTGTCTCATCATTTTAAGGTTCTTCGGGAATCAGGGGTCATTCATACGAGAATAGAGGGAACCCAACGCTTTATCTCTATCCGTTACGATGATTTGAATGAACGCTTTCCTAGCTTGCTGTCGGCCGTACTGATGGGCTTGAAGCAATAATAGAAAAAGGTCTAGTTAGCATAAAACTAACTAGACCTTTTTTGTCGAAGAACAACCATATATAATTATAAATTGCCGCTTATTTTGCAGTTAGAGAGAAGCTGAACCCTCTACACGTCATTCATCATGTCGTTGAGATGCGAATTCTCCAACGATTGTGTCAGGGTTTGCATATTTTTCAAGTAGTCGATTTTATAGATACAGGAGTAAATCACGTTTAATACATAGTCAAAGGCAATTTGCGACGAAAAAGTACCAATCTTGGCATGCTTTACTTCGTCATTAGGCACCTGGATACATATACTACTTCGTTTGGCCAATTCACTTTGATTGGTAGCTGTAATGGTGATAAAAGGGATGTTCTCACGCGTAAAATGTCGTGCCGCTTTTAAAAAAATCGGTGACTTACCGTGGTAAGTTAAGAAAATAGCGCAATCTTCTGAAGTTAGATTAGCCGTATGGTAAGCCCATTCAGACAGCTCCGTGGCTATAACCACATACTTGTTGATTTTTACTAATTTATTCTGAAAACTTTTTGCTCGGATTTGTGAATCGCCTAACGCATATATAAAGATCCTATTTGCTTGATCCAGTAACTGGGCTGTTTGTGACAGCAAGTGATCATCCATGAATGTAAAGTTTTTTTCAATCGTTTCCTTCATTAATTCAGCAATTTCTTTCGCCACTTGAAGTGGGGTTTCATCAAACCCGAATGGATAGTTGGGGTCTACATTGGAAATATTCTGGGTATCTTGCTGGAATTCCCGAGCGAGTTTTATTATAAACTCCTTGAAGCCGGATAGCCCAAGTTTGTGAATTAATCGATTAATGGCGGAATGCGAAGTATACGTAGCTTTGGCAAGCTCCTGAATATTTAAGTGCAGGATCGATTCCTTGTGGACCAAAATGTAGGAAGCAATACTTTTTTCGTTTGGTGTAAAGTTTTGCATTTCTGATAATTGCATCAGTATTTTCAACAGGTTCCCCCCGGTTCAATTGAAATAACGTTTGATAAAAGATACCCAATAAACATTTTGTTTAAAAACAAGCCGTCATGCTTACAAATATTCGGTTAAATGTACCGTTTTGATGGCAAATTATTTACGATCGACGTTCTTCTACTATAATAAATGAAAAAGAGCCTAGGGGGAATTAATATGCTTACCATCGGTTATATTGGGAATGGCAAAAGCACCAATCGGTATCATCTTCCTTTTTCATTGACCAGAGATCATTTGAAAGTAAAGACGATCTACGCCCGTAATCCAGATAAAGGGGAGTGGGAGAAAATTCCTGGCGTGCAGTATACAGATCATCTTGAATCTTTAATGAACGATAAGGAAATTCAGTTGATTGTTGTCTGTACACCTGTAGAATCCCACTACACTTATGCGAAAATGGCACTCGACCACGGAAAAAATTTACTTATTGAGAAACCCTTTATGTTAACGAAAGAAGAAGCAGTGTCCATCTTCCAATATGCCAAAGAGAAAAATCTGATTATACAGTGCTACCAAAACAGACGATACGATTCGGATTTTCTCACTACCAAGAAGGTCATTGAATCAGGAAAACTCGGTGATTTGTTGGAGGTGGAAATGCATTTTGATTATTACCGCCCTGAAACCCCCAACTCCACCTATCATTTTTCCAAATATAACAGTTACCTCTATGGACATGGCGCTCATACCATTGACCAGGTTCTTTCCTATTTTGGGAAACCTGACACGATCCATTACGACGTGCGCCAATTGCTCGGTTCTGGAAGAATGAATGACTATTTTGATCTGGATTTTTATTATCCCTCACTCAAGGTATCCATTAAATCCAGCTTTTTTCGTTTAAAAGAGCGGCCGAGTTTTGTAGTATACGGCAAAAAAGGCGTTTTTATAAAGCAGACAAAGGATCGTCAGGAGGAGCATCTTAAATTATACTATCTGCCTAAGGGACACGCCGATTTTGGCATCGACCAGCCTGAGCATTATGGCATTTTAACGTACCTGGATGATGATGGTCAGTACCATGAAGAAAAAGTTGTTTCTGAAAAAGGAGATTATGCCCGAGTGTATGACGATCTCTATCATTCGATCATACACGGCAAAGAAAAAGCGATTACAGATGAAGAAACCATAATCTCAATGGAAATACTTGAGAAGGGTATAGAGGAGTGTAACTAGGATGAAATTGGGAATTGTCGGAGCAGGAATGATCGTAGGGGATCTATTGAGCTTTATTCAGGAAATCCCGACGATCTTATTAAAGGCCATTTGTTCTAGGCCTAGCCATGAAGAGAAATTACTAGCTTGGCAACATAGATATGGAATCTCTCAGATTTATTCGGATTACAGCAAAATGCTGATGAATAATGACGTAGATACTGTCTATATTGGTTTGCCTAATCATCTCCATTATTCATATGCCAAAGAAGCATTACTGAGTGGTAAACATGTCATATGTGAGAAGCCTTTTACATCCAATGTGCATGAATTTCTAGAGCTAAAAGAAATTGCTCAGCAAAGAAAACTGGTATTGGTGGAAGCTATTACGAATCAATATTTGAAAAATTATTTGTCCATAAAGGAGTATCTGCCTAAACTTGGCGAGATTAAAATAGTTGAATGCAACTATTCTCAATATTCATCCCGGTATGAGGCTTTTAAAGCGGGAGTAATCCAGCCTGCGTTTAATCCGGAAATGTCTGGCGGAGCCTTGATGGATATCAATTTATACAATATTCATTTTGTTGTTGGCCTCTTCGGGAGCCCTAAGAAGGTAGAATATTTGGCGAACATGGAACGTGGAATTGACACTTCAGGCATACTGCTGCTTGATTACGGCGATTTTAAGTGTGTTTGCATAGGTTCAAAAGACAGTACGGCACCCAATGTAGTGAACATTCAAGGCAATAAAGGCTATGTACACATGGCGAGTTCAGCTAATATATGCGATTATTTTGAATACACTCCTAATAAGGAAACGCCCATCCAGGTGGACCTGAAAGATCATTCGCATCGTATGTATGACGAATTCGTTGAATTCGAACGTATCATCCGAGAAAACGATTTGGAAAAAGTCTCGGATATGCTTGAACATAGCGAAAAGGTCATGAATGTCATCGAGAAGGCCAAACAGTCGGCCAATCTTGTGTTTGGTCCCGATAAACATAATCTTTAATGCTTGTACCTGAAATTGAAGAGGCAACTCGCTCGAGCTGCTTCTGACTCATGGATTTGAGAGTAGCAGATAGATACGTCTGCTACTCTTTTTTTGCCCAGATTCACAATTTCCGGTCCAAAAGCATGCCAATTTGCTCGGCCATCCTCTTTCCGAAGTTCATCTATTACTGGACAAGTACACTGGAGGGAAGGTAAAAGTGAGGGCTTAAACGTAAAAGGACCTGTTTTCGGGTGCCCTCAACCAACTATGATATTTTCCTCAAAATATTCGCACCAAATCCACTGCTTTGGTATGTTTTGACGAGATCACCAAGTCATACAGAAAAGCCCAAGATACCGCTGCCCCTGTTCGTTCCACGGGGGACATCATACCATTGTCCGCTGACTTCCACCGCCCCGGTCGGATCATAAGTCACTTCCCCTTCCAACACATTGGTCCAATTATGACCACTGCCGTTGTCGCTTAATCCTGTCCACCAGATCCTATTGTTATTAAGGTGCCGAATGTAGTACACGCTTCCATCGTTGCCTCGCCAGATTCCCGTCATATCCGGTTCCTGCCGAGTCGCTTGTGCATTAACAAAAGACTCCCGATTGTGCATAAGCCTGCAATGAGTTAGCGTAGGTACCAGATTGTAGTACACAAGTAGCACTCCTCTATTTTTTTTATTTGTTACAACATATGCCGACACAAAACAATTGAACCTAGGCAAATGCGATTTGAGATTAGAAATCTCAATGGTCTGATTCGAATAGTTAGGCGAGAGCAAATTGATGAATGGAATATGATGATTGATATGAACAGCAGAGGGATTTTGTATGGAATTGCAGCTGATTTGCCTGCGATGCGGGAACACAAATCGGGACACATCATTAACTTGTCTTCTATTGCTGGACATAATGTCTACCCAGACAGCACTGTATATTGCGCGATTAGGCATGCAGTCAAGGCTGATGAGTATGAGATATACGGAGGAGTTGGAGAGAAGAACAGGCCTATGATCTAATTCTTCATAGCTGTGGAGATTGAATTGATGGAATACCTTTTTTTCAGAGAGTCGTACCAGGTAAAATCATCGAATTTATACGAAAATGATTTTACCCGGTATGACGTATTTAAGATCAATAGCACCAATCATAGCGTTCTAACTAAAGTCTATCTCTCAATGAAACTTATACATCTCAATCACGAGGAAGTCTCTTTAGTTAGAGTAAATAATTGAGATGAGAAATCATATTTCTCCGCAATATTAAAATCCTGGTCAGCCTTATAAGACGGGGTGAGTATAAGTCCGATGTTCATTAACTCGCTGCCTGTGAAACGTCGATCCAGTTCTTCCACGAAATATACTGCCATTTCGTCCAGTCCGATGAGCTTTAGCCGTGAATAAGCTGCATTGGGGCGTGAGAGTACCTGGTACCAGCCGACGAGAGCATGCTCACGTTCTGCATCAATGGTCATCCAAGCTGTCTCATTTTTTTCAAAGGGACTTAGCAGACGGTAAAACGTTCCCTGGGTAACTAATCGTTGGTGACGTTTATACAGTTGTATTTGCTTTTTGATTATATTGCACTCTTCCTCGGTTAAAGCTAATGGATCAAGTTCGTAACCGAATACACCGAAGTAGGCGACATTTGATCTGGTTTGCAGCGGTGCGGTTCTGCCTACCTGGTGGTTCGGAATGGTTGACACATGAGCACCCATGCTGCTAAGCGGATAGGCCATGGAAGTGCCATACTGAATCTTAAGACGTTCAATAGCTTCGCTATCGTCGCTCGTCCATGTTTGCGGAGCATAATAAAGCATCCCTGGATCAAATCGTCCTCCACCGGAAGCACAGGACTCAAACAAAACCTCAGGGTATTTGGTAATCAGTTTCTCATATAAAGCATAAACGCCTAGGACGTAACGATGGAAAAACTCGCCCTGTCTTTCCTTGCCCAGAGATAATGAATAGGCTTCTGAAATGCAGCGATTCATATCCCATTTTACATATTCGATATGAGCAGAAGAGAGCACGTCATCCATTAACTTAAACAAGTAATCCACAACAGGCGGTTGAGAATAATCAAGAACATACTGATGCCGTCCATGCTTGCGTTTACGCCCGGGTGTTCCCACAACCCAATCCGGATGTTCCCTCATAATATGAGAGTCGGAGTTAACCATTTCCGGCTCAAACCAAAGACCGAATTTCATACCAAGCTCATTGATCTTCTTTGCCAAATTCGAGATTCCGTTCGGTAGCTTTTCACGATTTTCAAACCAGTCACCGAGTGAGGAGGTATCATTGTTTCTTTGACCGAACCAACCGTCATCCAAGACAAAGAGCTCAATCCCTAGTTCACTTGCTTTTTTTGCCATATCCACTATTTTCTTCTCGGTAAAATCAAAGTAGGTACCCTCCCAGTTATTGATCAATACAGGTCGTTCCCGTTCAGCCCAGCTACTACGAATTAAGTGTTTATTGTACAGGCGATGGAACGCCTGGCTCATGCCGTTCAAACCGCTCTGTGAGTAGACCATAACTGCTTCAGGTGAATAAAAACATTCTCCAGGCTTCATAGTCCAGCAGAATTTGTCAGGATGAATACCGAGGCTCAGTCGGGTAGTTGAGTAGCTGTCCACTTCCGCCTGGGCAAGAAAGTTTCCGCTGTAGACGAGATTCACTGCATATATTTCTCCTTGGTGTTCCTGAGATCCCGGTTTGGCAAGCGCCAAGAATGGATTGTGAATATGACTACTAATTCCTCGTGTGCTCCCAATGGACTGAACACCTGGTCTGAGTGGTGTACGCTCCACATGTCGTTCCCTACCCCATGCCCCCGACAAATGAATAATTTCATATTCGGAGTCAGGAAGATCAAGGCTCACGCTCATAAGACGATTGACTCTTAGAATACTATTTCCGGAATTCGTTATGGATACGGATCGCGTGATTACAGGCAGTTCACTGAAGATGGTGTATGCAAGCACGGCAACCGCTCCTGTAAGGGAATCGGTCAGCGTGATCAGGAGTGTCTCTGCTTCATTTGCTTCCTTACAAAACGTAGCAGGGAGATGGGGGATTTTAGGTTTCCCCGTGATGACCTCGTAACGGTCAAAGATGAACTCCATGACATGAGAACCGTCCTCCTGTATGATCTCAACTGCTGGTTCTCTAAAGTCTCCACTTCCCGAAGAAGGGAATTCCTGCTTGATGCTTTCCAATGATGTTACCAAGTCACCATCAAATTCACCGATAGACACAGAGCGGTAGCTTCGTTCAATAAAACGGTCATATTGACCTAGGTACTCCATTTTTTTGCCATAATACAAATGCTCCAATTGCCCGTTCTCCATGACACGGAAAAGATAACTGCAGTATTTGTTCGTTAAGTGAAATGTACGTTCCTTTGGGTTAACTTGTATACTAGCCATGTACATAGCCCCTTTCAAAATATAGCAGACCTGTTGAAAGCGTTATTATCGAATTCAGCATAACAAAGCCAGGGGGAGAAAATACATTACTTTTTTTAAGCGTATTATGGGAAAAACAAAGAAACCTTCAAAGAAAATCTATAGTTAGATCCAACCTTTTTTCTAGGCATTTGTCATCCTTAACTTATGCTATACTGATATATTAACAAACATAGATTCTATATTGGGCAAAGTACGGGGAGGGTGCGAATGGGCCAGAATACGATTCAGGATGTAGATACACAACCCAGTTCAGAGCATGAAAATATATCGGATCTGATTCTATAAAATTGTGGGATAGGCGCATATAGGGAACAATTTCTTTGGTTTTGCTATATTAATCTATAAAAATATTGGTATTTGGAAGCGGTTTTCTTTGCTATCGTAAAATTATTGGTTTTTTCCTGCATGGTATTTTTAACGATTGTAGGAAGAATACTTTTTACGGGAGGAGAACCGCACGTGGATTTCATAACTTCCTTTATTCCAGCTGTCGGCTGGGGAGTCATGCCGATATTGGCGTATATGACTAAAGCCAGTCCCCGAGAACAGCTGACAGGTACCGTTATTGGTGCTGTGCTGTTTGCCCTGTGCTTGTATATCATTCATCCAGCCTCATTAGCACCGATTCCTTTCGTGGTAAGTTTTATATCCGGTATTTTCTGGGCTGCTGGACAATTGCTCCAGTTTCGATCTTTCAAAAAAGTAAGCGTATCCATCGCCATTCCTGTAATTTGCGGTCTACAGTTGATAGGGACGACGTTATTTGCCGCACTTATCTTGGGTGAATGGATAACAGGTTACCAATATGGGATGGGTGTTGGTTCTCTTCTGTGTATTTTAGCGGGAGTTCTATTGACCAGCTATCAGGGCAAGTCTGCTGGGCTGTCTAAGCCTATGCCGTTACGAATTATCATGATGCTGGTTTGCTCCGGGTTAGCGTTAAGCAGTTATGTAGTTATCAATCAGTACTTTAATATATTTGGGCTGTCCGTCATTCTGCCGCAATCGCTCGGGATGTTATGCTCGGCCCTGGTCATAAATTTGAAAGGCAAACATCGGCTACGCTTCTCTCCAGTGCTTCGCAATTTGTTTACAGGATTGGTTTGGAGCATTGCTAATCTAGCACTATTTATTTCCAACGGTCTGATCGGCATGGCGGCTAGTTTTCCGATCTCTCAAGCGAGCATTGCAATTGCTTGTGTCGGCAGCATTTTAATATTTAAGGAAAAGAAAAGTCTTTATGAATGGTTAGCTATACTTGTGGGAATTACGGTGCTGATGATAGGAGTAGGAATGATTAGCCTGCTTAAGCCCTAGAGAGAATTTGTGGAGAAAAAAGCCTATATATCAATAGGGCACGCTTTTCGGGATTGACAGAGGTATAGCAGCATGAGAAAATGTACGCGCGTACATAAAATGATTGGAGGTGGGCAATATCGTTTCGCGCAAGGAAGTAGCAGAACTCGCTGGCGTGTCTGAAGCGACGGTGTCTCGGGTATTGAACGCGACCGGTCCTATCAAGGAAGATACGCGGAAACGGGTCCTGGACGTTGCCAATCAACTTGGATATGTTCCCAGTGCATTGGCCCGCAACTTTGCCCGAAGCAAAAGCGGCCATCTTGGTGTGGTTATGCCTTATGTCCCGAAGGCGCACCTGTTCTCTGCTTATTTTTTCTCCGAGATGCTGAGCGGTATCGGTAACAAGGCCAGAGACAGCGGGCTCGATCTACTACTATTATTCCGAAAACCGGGCGAACGGATGGACTACAGCAGTCTTTTCCGTCAGCAAAAGGTCGACAGTTGTATCATCCTTGGAGCAAGGGATGACCACGATGAGGTGGAGGCTCTGAAGAGACTTCAGCAAGAGGGGCGACCGTTCTGTGTCATGAATCACCATTTTGAAGGGCAGTCGTTCTGTGAAGTGGATGCAGACCATGTAGAAGGAAGCCGGGCGGCTGTAAGTCATCTCATTGAGCAGGGATGCAAGCGGATAGCCTTTCTCAACGGTCCGGATATCTATTCCAACAGTACTGAGCGATTGAAGGGTTATCTCATCGCGCTTCAGGAGGCTGGTATTGAATATGACCATGAGCTGATTCTGGAAGGCAATTACAGTCGTCGAAGCGGGCTCGAAGCGTCGGCTACAATCGCAGACAAATTAGATGATATTGATGCCGTATTTGCGGCGAACGACCGGATGGCCCTCGGTGTAATGCAGGGTCTCCGTGAGCGCGGGCTGGCAGTTGAGCGGTTTCCAGCGTTTGTAGGCTATGATGACTCGGATGCAGCTGAGATGGCTGTTCCGCCACTAAGCAGTGTCCGTGTTCCATTTTATGAGATGGGGGAACTTGCAGCCTCGAAGCTTATACCCGATTCTCAGGATCTCACTCCGGCTCTGGAACTGACTGGGTGCGACTTAATCAGAGAACTCCTGTCCACAGAGCTGATTATTAGGGCGTCATCCATTCGTCAATAACACTATTCATCAATAATTCGTTGAAACTCATACCCATAAGGAGGATCACGACATGTCTAATCGTCTTCGTATTGGAATGGTTGGCTACAAATTTATGGGCAAGGCTCACAGCAACGCTTACCGTAGTCTACCCATGTTCTTCCCAGATGCCCCGCTGCAACCAGAGATGTCCGTTATCTGTGGACGTAACGAGCAGGGGGTTCAGGCAGCTGCCCGCCAGTTCGGCTGGAGCGAAAGTGTTACGAATTGGCGTGATCTAGTGAAACGTAACGATATTGATCTTGTTGACATTAACGCCCCGAGTAATGCCCATAAGAAAATTGTCATTGAGGCTGCCCTCCATGGCAAGCATCTGTTTTGTGAGAAGCCGCTTGCGCTTTCATTGGCGGATTCCCGTGACATGCTGCAAGCAGCAGAGAAAGCAGGGGTCAACCATATGATTGGCTTCAACTACCGCTTTTCTCCGGCTGTCCAGCTGGCGAAGCAGCTCGTCGAAAGCGGTCGCCTGGGCAAGATTTATCATTTCCGTGCCTTTTTCCTTCAAGACTGGATTATGGACCCGTCCTTCCCGCTGGTATGGCGGTTGCAAAAAGAAGTGGCCGGTTCTGGCTCTCATGGCGATCTTGGCGCCCATTTGATTGATCTCGCTCGGTTTCTGGTCGGCGAGTTCCACGAAGTCATCGGCATGAGCGAGACGTTCATCAAACAGCGTCCGCTGGCTACGGAGATGAGCGGATTGAGCTCCAAAAGGAGTACCGAGGCCAATGCACCGATGGGAGAAGTGACGGTTGATGATGCCACGTTGTTCCTAGCACGCTTTGCTGGAGGTGCACTGGGCAGCTTTGAGGCCACACGCTTTGCAGCCGGACATCGGAGCACAAATTCATTCGAAATCAACGGTAGTCTGGGCAGTGTGCGGTTTGATTTTGAGCGGATGAATGAGCTGGAAGTGTATTTCACACAGGATGAGGAAGGCGTTCAGGGCTTCCGCCGCGTGCTCGCCACCGATCCGGCACACAAGTATTCCGAAGCCTGGTGGCCTGCAGGACATACAATTGGATTCGAGCATACCTTCACCCACGAGATGCTTGAGATGTTGAGTGCCATCTCCGAAGGGCGGCAACCTTCGCCGAACTTCCACGACGGGGTCGCTTGTCAGGCTGTGCTTGAAGCAGTAGAACGATCTATAGAGGAACGCCGTTGGGTATCCATTGAAGAAATGTAGGTTAACAACACATTCCGAAAGGTGAGTGGATTACAGATGCGCAAGGCACTGATTGTATGGGGTGGATGGAACGGACATGAACCGGAGCAGGTGGCGGCCATTTTTGAACGCATTATGAAGGAAGAAGGGTTTGAGGTGGAGGTGTCCAGTACCCTTGAAGCGTATCAGGATGCGGAGAAACTGCTTGGCCTGGACCTGATCGTTCCCATGTGGACCATGGGACAGATTGAGCAGGAACTGATCAATCATGTCTCAGCAGCGGTTCAAAGCGGCGTTGGTTTGGCAGGCTGTCACGGTGGCATGTGTGATGCCTTTCGAAACAACGTGGACTGGCAATTCATGACAGGTGGGCAATGGGTTGCACATCCCGGCAATGATGGGGTGGAGTATATGGTAAACATAAAGCGTGGATCGAGCCCGTTGCTGGACCATATTGAGGATTTTCAGGTCAAAAGCGAGCAGTACTACCTCCATGTAGACCCTGCGGTTGAGGTGCTGGCAACCACACGCTTCCCGGTCGTTCAGGGACCTCATTCGGCCAATGGACCAGTGGATATGCCCGTTGTATGGACAAAGCGGTGGGGAAACGGCCGTGTGTTCTACAATTCGCTAGGTCATCACGCAGATATCATAGAAATACCTCAAGTGACCGAGATGATGCGCAACGGATTCCTGTGGACTGCGGCAGGCAAACAGGCGGCGACCAGCCGAGGTAGCTCGCTGGCAGAGGCATACACGGGTATGGCAGACAACCAGCAGCAGTAGCGTGAACAGGATAGTATCCGATGTTATAAAAGAATGCCATTATCCATTTTTTCTGAAGGAGAAGGGAGTCCAGGCATGAAAAAAATGAAAGTGGGCATTATCGGTTGCGGTAAAATTAGCGGAATTTATATGGAAAATTGCCATCGTTTCGACATTCTGGAGCTGTTCGCAGTAGCGGATCTGGACCAAAGTCGGGCAGAGGAGCAGGCGATAGCGTTCAACGTTCCGAACGTATATTCGGTAGATGAGATTTTGGCTGATCCGCAGATCGAACTCATCATTAATTTGACCATTCCGGCCGTTCACGCCGAGGTGTGTCTCAGAGCTCTTGAGGCTGGCAAGCATGTCTATGTGGAGAAGCCACTTGCCGTCACTCGTGAGCAGGGCCAGGCTGTCTTGGATCTTGCTCATCAAAAGGGACTACTTGTTGGCTGCGCACCGGAGACCTTCTTCGGCTCCGGTATACAGACATCATTGAAGTTGATTGAAGACGGAGTCATTGGGAATCCGGTAGCTGCTACGGCTTTCATGATGAGCCGTGGACATGAACATTGGCATCCCGATCCTGAATTTTATTATACAGTCGGCGGTGGCCCGATGTTTGATATGGGCCCTTATTATTTGACAGCTCTGGTGCAATTGCTGGGACCGATTGCCACCATTTCGGGCATGACAAGCAAGGCGATAGATCAGCGAACGATTACGAGCGAGAAAAAGAGAGGCCAGACTATCCCAGTCGATATTCCAACCCATGTGGCTGGATTGTTGCGCTTCAAGCAGGGAGCTGTCGGTACGATGATTACCAGCTTTGACATTTTTGGAGGTAGCACTCTGCCACCGATCGAGGTGTATGGTACGCATGGCACGTTGCAGGTACCTGACCCGAACACATTCGGAGGGCCAGTTCGCTTCAGGCTGCTAGGCGAGCACAATTGGACAGAGGTACCGCTGCTGCCAGGTTACCAGGAAAATACACGGGGTATCGGAGTTGCCGATATGGCCTATGCTATCCGCAACGGACGACCTCACCGCGCCAGCGGGGAACTGGCCTACCATGTGCTGGAAGCGATGTGGGCGTTCCATGATTCTTCCGATCAGCAGACCTTTTATACGATGCAGAGCACATGTCAGCGCCCGGCGGCTTTACCGGAAAACCTGCCCTTATATGCGTTAGATGTATAAAACAAGTACCAGCCTGAAGCTGACCTGCAGCATACAAGAATTATAAGACTGGAGGGGCTGTCCCAAAAGTCGGTCTGGGGATTTGCGCATTCTGCTTTGATATTAAAAGAAGGCTCCAGCTGTGCTTTGACTGCGGCTTTGGAGTCTTCTTAGTTAACTTTTGAAACATCATGCTACATAATTTTGCGCCTTGAACAAGATCTTAATGCTATAAAAATAACATCACTACTGCGAGGAATGCGCTAGAATGGACCTTTTAGCTTGATTAGTTCTATAGTGTCGTTCTAATATAAAAGAAACATCAGCTTGACATCTATGTACTCTTAATACTACGGTGATGTGAATGTATTTTTAATTTTTCAAAAATAGATTTATAGATTGCTAAATTTTGAGCGAAAAAAATCAGACCAATTGAAATTTTTGAGGAGGGTGAAAATATGTGTAGATATGCAATGTACGGTCCATACAAAGATATCTTTGCCTGCTTTGCTTGTAGGAAGGTATATAAGCAAACATCCCGCTTTGAGATTCCAAAGGAAGAATATGAGGGGATTGTCCATGTATGTCCGCAATGCCAGACGCCCATGCATGACATGGGGCATGATTTTCAGGCCCCGAAGCAAACGGATATCAAGCAGTGGAAAAAGGTAGTGCTTTTGTACCAAAACGGATACTCTTACCATTCCTGCGGATGTGACGGTCCTGGGTACAGACCTTCCCGGCTACAAGATGTTCCTGGATTCCTGAAGGAACAGCGAAGGTTTGAGAATGAGGGAGAGGCATTACTGCATCGGCTTTTGCAGAGTTAATTGAATCGAGCAAGTAACAAACATGGACTATTCGTAGTGTTGCCATAAGGAGGTCATCATGAGAAATTGTGCACTATACAGCTCCACCTTTGATCTGGATCAGGTTGAGAGACTATTAGAGTCGATTTATCCCAATAACAAGATACACGTGAATGAAAGCAAAACTAGAGTTGAGGTCAAAAGCAAGGGCTGGTTTAATAAGAAAGTCAAAGGCTTTAACATAATGACCAGCAAAACGAATCCGGAGGAGTTTGCCTCCATGCTTAACGGAATGATAAATTTTTTCAGTCAGATTCCTGCTGAAAACGAACAGTTGCAGCAAAAGTTGCTGATCAAGATGAGTACGCTAAATATGGTGATTGGTGTGGAGACCGAGGAGGATATATCTGAAGCCTTTTTTGCCGAATTACTTGATATCATAAATTCGTTGGACGGGCTGATGTTCTGGGGTGGCGGTAATTTGCTTGCACCTGATGGAAGTCTGTTATTAGATGTCAATGGGCGTTCGGAAGTGGAAGATTATACAGTTACTGCTCATGTCAGTTATTTGCACGGAGAGGACCCAATTACCGAATCCGGGATGGAGCGGAAGCTGCGGTCGGAAAAGAAATTGGTCGATCAAGGCTTTACGCAAATGCCGCCGATCCCAGGCAGGCTAGGAGATGAAGCAGCAGACAGCATCCGTTCTCTCAAGGAAGTGGCTGGCCGTGCCGTTGCTTTGTGTATTGTAGCACTGAAAGGCGAGTGTATCGGTGCGGGCGAAAGCAAGGATGATACGAAACGGATGATAAATCAAGTGACTGATCAGTATGGCGCGGACCGTTTCTTTTCACCGGAAGAGAAGAGGTTCTTATCCAATGATGATGTCGATGAGTCGGAGGGCATCCAGTTCTCCTGGCGTTATGAAGGCTTTTGGACTCTGTTATGGGCTTTGGGCCATCTTGAGAAGCTAGGTGACCCAACTGGGATTTGCGACGTGCCGTTGTCTGTTTCAAAGCTGCAGCAATTCGACTCATTTGAGACTTTTCTGTCAAGCTCAAGACTGCGCAGCAGCAAGGAAATTTTAGATGAAGCGGATTTAATTTGTCGTTACGATTGGATGTGTGTGGATAGCCGCATTCATAAACAGCCAGCCCCTGGAAATCTGGATGATGGTGTAGTGTATGAACGTCATCGTGTGCTTAAATGGCTCACCAGTTACATGGGACAGGATTGGGATGATGTGCGCACAGATACATAATAGGAAGTCTAGAAACATCAATCCTCTACCAAATAGGTAGAGGATTGTTTGGTGTGGGGCACTTTACTTAAAATTCATGACGTTGACCGTAAATTCGTAATTCACTGATCTCAACATCGTACTTTGCGGCTCAATCATGGCCAGCTTGAAGAAGCGGAAAGGAGTGTTTTTATATTCATCCCTCACGTAGTAGACGCAGATAGCATTTTTACAAAGTTGAGGCCTCCATCCGGCAAAGCGATGTTTAGAAGATCTAATCTTTCTACTGGCAGGCGGGTCATGGGACGCTGGTCGAAACGCAGCATGGGGAATGGTATATGGCCCATATATGTACTCGGCTTTTTCCTGGTACTTCTTTAATGAATCCACTCGGCAGGGAAACAGCGATTCAGAAGTGTATATGGACTGAAGACGGCTGGCTGCGCCTGAGTCATGGCGGCAAGTTACCGACTCTGGAGACAGAAGCTCCGAACTTGCCGATCCATCTTTTTCCAGCCGAAGAACCTAGAGACCACTTCATCATCAATCCATCATTTACGGCGATTAATTTTTCATAGAGGCTATATTCAAGCTCAAGGGTAGCGATTTATATTTCTGTTAAACAAGATTACAATCTTGAGAATAACGAGTTGAATCGACAATTATACAAATATAAAAATACTAGACAAGACAACTGCTGGGAGAAAGTTGTCTTGTTTTGCACTTTTAGGACCCATGCTATGGAGTTAGGAAAACAGATTTTAAAACTTTTTAAACATCAAGGAATAGTACTGGAAAACAAAAATATATATGCTTTAGGTCGCTTTGATAAAATCTCATCACTGGGAATGATACAGAAAATCTATTAAAGCGAAATAATTGCAGTTGTAAAAGAAAGCGGTTACTTTAGGATTGTTCTACGTTTGTTTGTTTTGGTCCCAATTATGATCGGAAAGGAGAAGACTTTACCGTGCCTCAGGGATGGAGAATGGAATTGAAATCTATGAGAATGCAGGGGTAACCAATTAGCTATTTATGATGGTAAATAGGAGGCTTGGGAATGAAAAAAACCATAACATGCTTGATTTTGTTTGGACTGCTGATGAGTATGTTGCCGTTCAAAAATGTGAGCGCTTTCGAAAATGCTAGGCTTACCCAATCGGCAACCGCAAGCTCCGTCGAAGATTCAAGTAAAGCGGCTGATTTTGCGATTGATGGTGACCCGCAAACTAGATGGTCCTCACAATATTCAGATCCGCAGTGGATAAGTGTAGATCTCGGTAGCACCACCAAAATCAATGGCGTTACGCTCAACTGGGAAGCCGCTTATGCGAAGTCCTACCAAGTTCAGACATCGACGGATGATGGTCATTGGACTACCGTCTATTCCACCACGACTGGAGATGGAGGAATCGATAAGATATCTTTCGAAGCAACAGACGCTAGATATGTAAAAATGAACGGTATCGAAAGAGCTACCAGCTACGGATATTCCCTTTGGGAATTTGAAGTGCATTCAGCTGACAAACCGGAGGATAACTTACCTCCAACAGCTCCCTCCAACCTGACTAGTTCCTCGGTATCAGATACAACAGTAAGCTTGCAGTGGACGGAATCTACAGATAATGTAGGTGTTTCCAGATACGACATCTACAAAGGATCAGACCTCGTAGGATCCAGTGCGTCGACATCCTTCATCGTTACCGGCCTAACAGCCAGCATGGCGTACAGCTTTTATGTGAAAGCTAGAGATACCGCAGGTAATGTGTCAGATGCAAGCAATGTGATTGATGTTACCACCAGCGCAGCTGACACAAATATTGTCTCAGGTGAAACTTATAAACTAACGGCACAGCATAGCGGAAAAAATCTGGAAGCAGGAGACTCAACTGCCGATGGAGCGAAGGTGCAGCAGTGGACGAACAACGGTAGCGCTCGGCAAAGATGGAAAGTCATTGACGTTGGCGATGGATATTATAAATTGATTGTGCAATCCAGCGGTAAAGCATTAACAGTGGCCGGAGGCTCTTCAGAAGATGGGGCTAGTGTACAGCAATGGACAGACAGCGATTTAACTAATCAAAAATGGAAAATGATTGACGTTGGCGGTGGATATTATAAGCTGCTTGTACAATCTAGCGGTAAAGCGCTGGATGTAATCGGAGGTTATACTAATGACGGGGCAAATGTGCAGCAATGGACGGATAACGGAAATGATCAGCAGAAATGGAAGTTTACGCTTGTTGACTCAACCCCTGATACAACGGCACCAACAGCACCAGCAAACCTGAAAAGCTACTCCAAAACAAACACTTCGGTAAGCCTTGTATGGACAGCATCAACAGACGATGTCGATGTTACCAGCTACGATGTGTACAATGGAACAACTTTGGTCGATTCAACCCCCACGACAAGTTATACGGTGACAGGGCTTAGCGCCAATACAACATACAGCTTCACTGTCAAAGCCAGGGATGCAGCAGGAAATATTTCAACAGCAAGCAATGTCCTAAAGGTTACGACGAATTCTACAACGGAGAATACAGGTTTTTATATTAATGGAACAACGCTTTACGATGCCAAGGGGAATCCGTTTGTTATGAGGGGAATCAATCACGCTTATACCTGGTATAAGGGGCAAGAGTCTGTAGCGATCCCTGCCATTGCAAAAACGGGAGCGAACACCATCAGAATCGTACTGTCGGATGGTCAGCAATGGACAAAAGATGATCTGTCTGCGATACAAAATTTAATCACTTTATCAGAGCAAAACAAATTGGTCGTTGTTCTAGAAGTACATGATGGCACAGGGTCTGACAGCGCTGCTGTATTGGATAATATATCCAATTACTGGATTGAAATGAAAAGTGCACTCATTGGAAAAGAAAGCACCGTCATCCTCAATATCGCGAACGAATGGTATGGAACTTGGGATGGCGGAGTCTGGGCGCAAGGTTATAAGTCTGTTATACCTAAGCTCAGAAATGCTGGCATCAAAAACACAATCATTGTTGATGGTGCAGGATGGGGACAGTATCCGCAATCTATTTTTGACTACGGAAAAGAAGTATTTAATGCAGATCCGCTTAAAAATACGATGTTCTCCATTCATATGTACGAATATGCCGGAGGTAATGCCGCCACAGTAAAGAGCAATATGGATAATGTACTGAATAAAAACCTAGCTCTGCTGATTGGAGAATTCGGCATTAAGCATACGAGCGGTGATGTGGATGAGGCTACCATTATGAGTTACGCTGAGCAAAAGGGAGTTGGTTATCTTGCATGGTCTTGGAAAGGAAACAGTCCGGGTCTTGATTATCTGGATATGACTACTGACTGGCAAGGATCAAGCTTAACGGAACAAGGTCGTATTATCATTGAAGGTCCCAATGGTATTAGGGCGACATCAAAGTTAAGCTCGGTTTATAGCGATTCAGCCAACAAACAGTCATCCAGTAAACCATGAGTATTTAACGTTAGTCAACAATGTTTAGTACGAAAACAAGCTTTTTCTGTACACAAAGCCGCTAATTTGGTATTATCCCCTTCTAGTAGACAAGAGAGAAAAGACATCTGTTAAGATGGACTTAATCTTGTTGAACGGAGGGGATTTTTCGTGGCTAAAAAGGGACAATCATTCCGGCAATACTCCTTAGATGTAAAGATGGAGGCAGTCCGGTTGGTGAACGAAGAACATATGAGTATTCGTGAAGTGACGAAACAATTGGACATTCGTAATAAATCCCAAGTACAAAGCTGGGTGACGAAATATCGAGCGGGGGAGAACTTCCAGCCAACGACCACAAGGCAGGGACGACCCAAAACGAAATTTTCCAGTATGGAAGAAGAGATGGCGTATCTACGGGTGGAGATTGAATATTTAAAAAAGCAGTACCCAAATCTACACAAGGAGTGACGAGGAAAGAAGCGAGGTTTGAAATTATTGAGGGAATGCGAACACGATATTCGTTGAAATGGTTACTTGAATTAGCCCATGTTTCTCGGGCAGGATATTATAAATGGAGAAAGACTCAGCAAACAACCCAGCAGCGTAAGCAAGAAGAAGAGCTTCTGGAATCGCATATGTTGTCGATCCACCGGATCCATCCCTATTTTGGTTATCTGCGGATGACTGTTGCTTTACGTAGAGAAGGTATCTTGGTCAATCACAAAAAGGTGTACCGCCTAATGAAGAAATTAGGGATCCGTTCCGTCATTCGAAAGAAGCGGCGCTTTTTTGGCAAACAGGCATCTGTGGTAAATGCCAACCGATTAGATCGACAATTTCAGGCAGATTCTCCTTTATCCAAGCTGGTTACCGATATTACATACATACGAGCTGGAGAGCGGTTTGTATATCTCTCTGTCATTCAAGATCTGTTTAACAATGAAATCGTGGCTTGGCGTCTTTCGGAACGAAATGACCTTGCTCTAGTTAGCGAGACGCTAGACGTTCTAAGTGAGAATGTGAACATGGAGGGTGTCATTCTCCATTCAGACCAGGGTTTTCAGTATACCTCCAAGCCGTTTAACCGCAAACTTAAGCGGCTTGGAATGCTTGGGAGCCATTCAAGGCGTGGAAATTGCCTAGACAATGCCTGTATAGAATCCTTCTTCTCCCATCTTAAAACAGAGAAGATTTATTTAACGAAACCCGGAACCCTAGCGGAGGTAGAACAACACGTACGGGAGTACATTTCTTTTTATAATGAAAATAGATTTCAGAAAAAATTAAACAACCGTTCCCCGATTGAATACCGAGAAACGGTTGCTGCTTAAAGATGTCTTTTTAGTTCTGTCTACTTGACAGGGGTATGACCAATCTGGCGGCTTTTTTTGTTGCATGAGCTGCCAGCTTACAAACAATAAAAGAATAATAAACAAGACAGTCTTTAACTAAGCAATTGACTTATATAAGCTTTGTTTTGAGGCATTTGGGAACACGGATCAAGCCGATCATCGCAGGGCAAGTCGCCAATATGGGAGCAGACATTAAGTTACAAATGGAAAGCTTGACTACAAATCAATTGCGTGAAGCCGCAGATCATGTGTTAAGCTTTCCATCTTTCAAAGAAGCTGTTGCACAGAAGTCAATACCATATTTAAATATATAAATTGGATGTAAGCTCGTCTATTGCAGCATATTAGGGAATTCGGTACAATTTACTCATACTACTTTTATAGTAAGCTGGAAGGAGAGAGTAAAGGTTGAAGCAGGAGTATTGTACACCGACTCAGCACCCAAAGTGGTTTGGACTGGCTGTTCAAGCGCTTGTTATATTGTCGCAGGAGGACAAAAGCATAGCTTGTCCAAGTATTGAACTCGCCAAATATCTTCAGTCGGAGCCTTCTTTGCTGCGCCGCATACTTTCCGTTCTCGCCAAGGAAGGGCTTATCGGAACCCGGGAAGGCCGTGACGGCGGGTACCACCTTAGGAAACCGGCAGAGTCTATACGACTAGTTGATGTGTACGATGTATTCCGTTCAGACAGCAGGCTTTCCTTTGGTATTACCGAGACAGCTGGCACGCATCCGCTCGGTAAATGTATGAAATCTACGCTTGAGGATATTACCCAAGAAATGGACGATAGCATACGTGGAGTATTAAGCAAGTACACGATTGCCGATCTCGCCAATCAACTGGAAGCCAAGCTTTAGATGAACCTGGAAAAAGACGGTTGACAGCGGCTTGCTTAGATTTTATACTGTGCAATATAAACAACAGTTAAACGCAAGCCGCGTGCAACGTTAATTTTTAAGGTTATACTGTGTGATAATGAACACAGTTATACCTGTGCGCATAAGCGGAAATATTGTTGGAATTTTTTCAAGGCACTTCGTTTTAATAGGATTCAAACTTTGACTAATCGCTTAGTCTGGATTTAACTGTGCTGAATAAAAAACAGTATTTATTTAAAGGAGGATTCATAATGTCAACTTCAACTCATACTGGCCAGAGCTCCGCCTTGTTCGCCGATGTCATCCGCGAGCGCCGCTCTGTGCGTCATTACGACAAATCGGTTCGTCTGTCTCACGAGGAGATTAAGGATCTTCTGAAAGAAGCGACGCTTGCGCCTTCTTCGAGTAACGTTCAGCCCTGGCGCTTCTTGGTTATTGAGACAGAGGAATTGAAAGCAAAACTGCAGCCAATTGCCTACAATCAATCCCAGGTTACTGAGGCTGCAGCGGTGATCGTTGTGCTTGGTGATACGGAAGGATATAAGAAGCTCGATGAAGTTTTCGGCGAAGCAGTAAAACACGGCTATATAGCAGAAGATACCGCTAAATCGTTCGTGGAAAGATCGATTCATACGTATGCTTCATTGCCAGAGGAAACACTTCACAAAGTCATTCATATCGATGGCGGTATTGTATCCCAGCAGCTTATGCTGGTTGCACGTGCTCACGGCTACGATACCGTCGCGATGGGCGGCTATAATGCGGCCGAGCTTAAGCAAGCGTTCGGTATTAGTGACCGATACATTCCAATCATGCTGATTGCACTCGGTAAAGCGGCACAACCGGGTCATCAGACAACTCGGCTGCCGATAGACGATATCACATTCTTTAACGAGATGCCCGTTAACTAAAAATAAAACCCAACGAATTTAATTTTATGAATGAACAGAGGCGAGAAATGACAACTTAAGGAAGTAGTATATATTCACAATTTCCAAAGGAGGATATCTGTTATGGCTCACCAGAAGAGAAGGAAAGAAGCTGCATGGAAGTCACGAAAGCAAGAACAGCATCCCCATGGTAAAATCAAATCGCTCAAGGAATTGTCCAGCGAACAAGATTGAGGAGTATACTACTTGGAAGAGAAGAGCTGTCGATGAAATTTATCGGCAGTCTTCTCATGGTGTGAGATCATAATGGCCCTTCATACAGGCAACATCCAACAGTTTTATTTAAGAGTGTTCAGTGTTATTGAAGACATTGAGTTAGCCGTTCAACCCTGAAAATATACATAATATTTTCAGGGTTGTTTTTATTTAGCTTTCTTTGTCAAGGCGAAGATTTACTGCAATTCACCAATGCGTGTGGGCGCTATCGACTCTTGTACGGAAAGCCTGCCGATGGACGGTAGAGGATGTTCTTCGCTTGCAAGAAGCCGTAAAGTGATGATAACGTTAGTTTGACGAAAGCTGAATTAGGATGGGAGTTGAAAATTCTTGAAGAAATTCGGTAAAATTTTGCTTGTAGGTTTAAGCTTGGGGTTGGGCCTTGCAATCGGTAATGTGCAGACTCATGCCGCCTCTGCCGCTGGTACCGAATATTATGTGGCGACAAGTGGTAGCGATTCCAACGCGGGAACAAGCGATGCGCCGTGGAAAACGCTCCAGCATGCGGCCGACACAGTCCCTCCGGGCAGCAAGGTCTATGTCCGAGGTGGTGTTTATAAGGAAAAACTGAAAATCACCCGCTCTGGCTCCGCCTCGCAAGGCCCAACCGTGTTCACAAGCTATGGCACGGAAACCGCCATTGTTGACGGTACTGGCCTATCGGTCAGTGGGAACGAAGGGTTAATCGAATTGGCCGATGTCGATTACGTCACCATCCAAGGGTTTGAAATCCGCAATTTTACCACTGCTTCCAAGAACGCAGTGCCTACAGGCATTTACGTTCACGGTGCAGGGGGTTTCATTAATCTGTCTGATAACAAAATCCACGACATCAAAAACACGGCCACCCCAACTGGAAAAGACCGGCTAGGCCGGGACGCTCACGGCATCGCTGTTTATGGCACGAAAGCTCCTGCATCGATTCACAACCTTACAATCAACGGCAATGAACTATACAATCTCGTGCTCGGCTCCAGCGAATCGCTTGTTTTAAACGGGAATGTGAACGGCTTTGCAGTGACCAGCAACCTCATTCACGATAACGACAACATTGGAATCGATCTGATCGGCTTTGAAGGAACCGCGCCGAATACTGCTTACGATCAGGTGCGGAACGGGGTGGTAAAAGGCAATCGAGTGTACAATAATTCGGTTCGAAATAACCCATCCTACAAGAGTGATGACAACTCGGCCGGCGGCATTTATGTGGATGGGGGCAAGGACAACATTATCGAGCAGAATTACAGCTATAACAATGACATCGGCGTCGAAATTGCCTCCGAGCATGCCGGCAAAACCACCAGCAATATTACGGTCCGCAGTAACGTGATATATAACAACCGGTTAACTGGCATCGCTATGGGCGGCTATGATGACGAGCGTGGCTCAACGGTAAACAGCAAGATCGTGAACAATACGCTGTACAAGAACGATACATTGGACGACGGAAGCGGCCAGCTTTTGGTTCAGTATGATACACGAAACAACGTGATCAAGAACAATATTTTCGTAGCCAGTTCGACTGATGTGTTGATCTACAATGGATATACTCAAAATTCGGGCAATGTTGTTGATTATAATTTATATTTTGTACCTGGTGGCAGTTCGGGGGCCAACTGGACCTGGAAAGATAAAGAATATACAGGATTCCCCACGTACAAATCGGGAACGGGCAACGATGCGCATTCTCTGTTTGCCGATCCTAAATTCGTGAATGCCACGAATGGCGACTTCCGTTTGCAGTCTTCGTCACCAGCGATCGATTCCGGATCAACGGATAACGCCATCATCGGAACCGAGGATATCGACGGGGAACCCCGTGTGAAAGGGAAAGCCGTGAATATCGGTGCAGATGAGTGAAGCAAAACTAGACTCAAATGAATAGCTGATTTATTCCAAAAGCTCTCTAGATGCGAGGGCTTTTGTCTTTCAATTTGTGTATTTGCAATTTTTGTAGTTCTTGATACATCATAATTGATAATGATAATTATTATCATTTAATTCAAAGGTCACATTATGATCACCGATTGCTTGTTGCTATGGAGAGGCATCCTAGGCGCAACATTATTTTTCTATAGAGAAAGGTTGATAGCATTGACTGCAAATAAACAATTAGCCCGCTTCAGCTCGATACCCGTATTTCTCCATATATGATTGAATGATTGAACTTACTGTTTTACGAGTCCTCCAATACCGCAAGATCGAATTACAAAATTGTAAGGTAGATGTAAGGCAAATCGATAGCTTATGCCAGCCTGGCAGGATAAGATTGGAACAAACGAAAATAGAAATTTTTTAAAAGGAGAATCGAGATGAGGCTGTTTGAACTGTTGCTATTATTGTCAAACATCGGCTTGTTTTCATTAACCTTCCTATTAAAAAAAGGACGGCGTAGAATTCCAGTATTCGTTACAAGCGGGATTGCCACACTTTTACTGGTCATTCATTGGACGGTGGAAGGATACAGAATTCAGCTATTTTTCCCATATTGCATAACGATCATTTTTTTAGCCATTTCAGGTTATAGCTATTTTAAAAAAAACGGTCCAAAAAAAATCCCACGATTCATGTTGGGTTCAGCTTATACCGCTATAGCGATAATGCTGGTCGTAACAGCGGGTCTTATGTATGCTTTTCCTGTATTTAAACTACCTGAACCGACAGGCGAATTTAAGGTAGGAACGCAAACTTTTCATTTCGTGGATACAAATAGGGAAGAGATTTTCGACGAATCCAGAGATGGTAAGAGAGAATTGATGGTTCAGGTCTGGTATCCGGCTCAAGCTAGCACTGGCAAGTATGCTCCCTTTATTCCCGATACCCAGATTTTACGTTATATGGCCGCGAACTATGGTCTTCCCGGGTTTACGTTTCAACACCTGAGGTACGTATCCAGTCATACTTATTCGGGGGCCGAAGTTTCTTCGGCACAGACTTCATACCCGCTGATCCTTGCGAATCCCGGCAACGGCTCTTCCAGGTTCCTCCACACCTCGCAAGCCGAATATCTCGCAAGTCACGGATATATGGTGGCAGTGATCGACCACACCTACAATACATTTGCAACCGAGTTTCCGGACGGTCGAATCACAACCAGCACAACCAACGACTTATTCTCGCCCGACCATGATTACCAGACGAGCAGAGAAAATCGCGACAAGTTGGGACAAGTTTTAACCGGCGATGTGGCGTTTGCGCTGGACCAATTCGAGCTCATCCAATCGGGGAAGATTCCAAGTCATTTAAAAGGAAGGTTTGATCTCGGTCATGTCGGGGTGTTCGGTCATTCCATCGGTGGAGCGACGGCCTATGACGCTTCTTACGATCCGCGAATCGCAGTCGGGATAGACCTTGATGGAGGGCTTTATCGACTGCGTGACAGAGAGGGTCTGCGAAAGCCGTTTTTGTTCATCAACTCGGAAAGCTATTTCGAAAAATTAAAAATGGTAATGGATAATCGGGTCTACACGGATGCAGAGCTTAACCGTATGGGATCAACAAGAGAGTGGGAGGATCAAGTAACGGAAGATAAAAAGTTGGAGCTTGAACGGATGCGTGAAACGGTCGACGAAGGGGGACAAGTCCTCTATATCGAAAATACGGAGCATTTGAATTTCGCTGACGTACAGTTCATTTCTCCGATTTTCAAAATGCTGGGCATTACAGGAAAGATTGCGCCCGAAAGAGCGAACTCCGTTATCAATGTCTATATGCTAGATTTCTTCGATAGGTATCTGAAAAATCAAGGCGGAAACTTAATGAAAGGACCGGATAGCCGCTTTCCGGAGGTGAAGTTCGTAACCTCGCTATTATAAATTACGGAACAGGCTACCGATTTTGATATGCTCCCCTTCAAGTAGACAGGTTTAATAAATAAACCGCTAATTGAAGGGGAGTTTTTCTTTGTCTAAAAAGAACGAATACAATGCGATGCGATGTATGCAAAGAGGAAGGGAGAATAAGTTCTATGAATTCCATGAAAGCGTTTGACATATTGGAATATCATTTTATAATTATGAACAGAATTGGACCTCACCGAGATGGAAAAATTCAGATTATTCCAGTCTGAATCGGATGAAGATGTTGTCTATTCTCAAATAGGTCGCTGTCTATGAGGAATACGATAATTGATAGAGCTGTTGTTCAATAAACAGTAAGCTCCATAATCAGGGGCTTGCTCTTTTATTTACCTAAGGAGAATGGGGCGGAATGACACTTAAAAAAAGAATCTTTTTATTGTTTTTTCTCAGCGCGTTTATTCCCTTTATTAGTATATTTGCAATTTCTTATTATACCATTGATTCCATTTTTGTAAATAAAATCAATGATGGAATTAGGAGCAATCTACAGCAGGTAACTTCATCACTGGAAAATTCAATTACCAATCTGAATCATGTTACTCAGCAATTATCATATAGCGGTACTTTAGGCAAAAAACTGGATGAAGTCTTGCAACCTTCCTCCAATATAATTGAATTGATTGAGGCTAGAGATGAATTAAAGAATGAGTTAAATGTTGTAACGTTTACTAATCCGAATATAGGCTTGACCTTATATTATTTCCAGAAAGAAGGCGCTACACAGTTCGCTAACTTTCCCATCAAAGATCGTTTTGCCCCTGAGTCTTTGCCTGTGCTTTTCAAATCTTATGGCATTTCGTACTATGGTCCCCATATCAGTATGAACCGATTTAATGACCAGCTCGTTTTATCTGCCATGCGAAAGGTACAACTGCCTCAAAGGGACGATGTATATATTTACGTCGAATCCGGCTTTCGTCTTACCCAGAATATACTAGGTTACAACCAATACCAAGGAGCTTTATCGCATTTGATCCTAAATGGTGAAGGTCAAATTGTTTACAGTGAAATTCCGGAAACGATGAAAGTGGGGGAGAATTTCTTCAGCTTATCAAAAAGTGCTGCAAAAGACGGAATATCCCGTGACTACCATTGGTTTAAGGAGGACTCCGCTCAGAATTGGAGCGTCATCTCGGTAATTTCGCAGGCTAAGTATCAACAGGAGAAAAACCAGTGGTTGCTTCAAATATTACTGGTCGCTTTATTTTTTCTCGGCTTTACTGTATTTCTTGCTTGGCTTCTGTGGAAGATGGTCTACAAGCCACTCGGTCTGTTCCATTCGGAAATTAACGGAATGTCTCAGAATCCACAAAAGGCAGGTAGCCAGACTCGCACTCATATTCCCGAGTTCGATTTTCTATTGGGAGAATTCTCAAATATGCAGCACCAAATCGGTGACCTGTTCAAGGAAGTGCAGCAGAAAGAGAAGATCCGTGCAGATTTGGAAGTGGAAAAATTGTTATATCAGATCAATCCTCACTTTCTGATGAATACGCTAGATACTGTACATTGGCTGGCCGTCATGAATGGACAAGGGGAGATTGACAAGTTGGTGCAATCCTTGAACAAGCTGTTGTATTACAATTTGGGTAAATTAGGGCAAGTATCGACGATGGAAGAGGAAATTGATGCGCTAAGACAGTATCTAGTCCTGCAGCAAATTCGATATGACTTTGAATTTGACGTGCGTATTTCAGCAGATGACCATGTGCTTCAAATACCTGTGCCTCGTTTTATTCTGCAACCGTTGGTTGAAAATTCTCTCTATCATGGACTGAGTGACGAAGGTTTTATTCAAATTGAAGTTACACTCACCAAAACGCTGAATATTCTGATACAGGATAATGGAGCCGGCATGACCGAGGAAGCGATTCAAAAACTCTTGAACAATCGTATAGCAGAACATAAAAAAGTAGGGATGGGCATCGGACTCAATTATGTTCACCGCATGTTGAGGGCACAGTACGGAGATCAAGCACAACTGGTGATCGAAAGTGAATTGGGTACAGGGACAAGTATTCTGCTCATACTTCCTATCAAAGGAGAAGATGTTCGGGGATGATTAAAGTATTGATTGTGGATGACGACAAATTGGTACGAAAAGGCATAAGCTCCGCGATGCCGTGGAATGAGTTCAATATGGAAGTTGTAGGAGAAGCAAGTAACGGGTTGAAAGCACTGGATTTTCTGAAATCCCAACCGGTCGATCTGATGTTGACGGATCTCGCGATGCCGGTGATGTCAGGTATTGAACTGATGCGAGCTGCAAGGCAACTCTATCCAGAGCTTCATATTGTCGTATTAACACTGCATCAAGATTTCGATTATATCCAGGAAGCGCTCAGGCTGGGAGCCATCGACTATATAGCCAAGGTTCAGCTCGAGAAGGAGCAATTCGAACACGTGCTGCATCGAATACATATCCGGATTGACGAGCTGGCGAATAAAAAACGAAAGCTGCCGCTGCTTAGTGAGACTAATGTCCATTACCGCCATGTGTATGCACTTGTTTCACTGGATCGCAAGTTAGGACAGAGCTGGCCGATTGAACCGACATCCAGTGTAGATGAGATCCGATGGGAGGTTGAACGGAACAGTTGGATGTGGGCGGCACCCATGGACTTAGAGGATCAACTGTTCCACAAACTGAAGGAATACCGGGACCAAGTTCCCCAAGGCGCCTTGCTAGTTATGTCCGATGTACAAGAGCGAACGTGGTCGCAAATCCAAAACTGGATTATGAATTATACAGAAACGTCCTTATTCTATGCATACGACCCTTATGATCCTGTCATTGCCGTTTCGATGAATGTGGAGGAATCATTTCCAATAGAACCGCAGGATGAAGACATGGATCGAATTAAGCAAAGTTGGTTTCTATCACCATGGACACATAACGACAGTTACTACAACCAACTGATTGAACAGTTCAAATCACTAAGACTGCAAAAAAGCCAGTTGATGGGATTGCTATACTCGATAGTTATGGAATGGAATCACCTTTTTGCCGAGTCTACGCTTGGTAGAATCTCAATGATCCATTCTTTTCTATCGTGGTACGAGGTAGAAGCTTGGATCAAGCAGACCTCTGTGGACATTCGTAAGGCAGATGAACAGACCTCGTATTCACAGGAAATTGTAGACGCCGTGAAAAAAGCGATTATGATCATGCAAAATGATTTGGATCAAGCTTTTACTGCTTCAGGTCTGTCCCGGCAACTGAACATCAGCCGAAGCTATTTCAGTCAATGCTTCAAGGATCTGATGGGGAAAACCTTTAATGAGTACTCCCGTTTTATACGAATAGAGAAGTCTAAAGAGTATTTATTGAATACAAATAATCAGATTTTCTGGATTGCTGAGCGAGTGGGTTATACGGATGAAAAATATTTCAGCCGAATTTTCCGCGAGTTGACAGGCCTGCTTCCAAGTGAATATCGACAGCTGGGCAGAGGGGATAAAAAGCGTACTCTTTTATAATTCAGTCAAGCCGACAGATTCCTGATAGGAGCTGCCGGTTTTTTGTGCTTTACTTTGGTTAGTAAGTAAAGATAGACAAATGTATGTCGGCAGGTAGGATAAATGCTTACAAGCCAAGTATGACTTCACTGCCTGGTGTGAAACCGCATACATTTTTCTATCCAAACAGACGTTTAATCCCTATCTCGTTTTGTCTTCATCGAGTTTTATAATGAAAGCGTAAACAACAATGATAGAGAAATATTCACAACGAAGGGGAATCGAATGAGATGACAACTAAATGGTCCGTAAAAAGCAAATTGTTGACGAGACGTCTGGCCGTACTGTCGATATCTGCCCTAATGATTTCAACCCTTGCAGCCTGTGGGGCTTCATCCAACCCTCCCACTGCGAAGGAAGCGGGCAAATATGAGGTAACACCCGGAGACCCATTCAGTGCCTATAAAGACGAAATAACCGTCACGATGGGGCGTGTGACTACGGCCAACCCGAAGCTGCCGGCTGGAGATTCGTATGAGAATAATGCGTATACTCGACTGGTCAAAAAAGCGTTTAACGCTCAGATTAAAGACCAATTTGAAGCCAACGGAGAAGATTACAGCCGTCAGGTTTCGCTCGCCATCGCCTCTGGAGAACTGCCTGACATGATGCGTGTCGATTCCAAGGATGAACTCAAAGAACTGGTTGATAATGATCTGATTGAAGATATGACGGAAATTTACAAGCAGTATGCCACAGATAATATCAAGAATATTTACGACTCGTATGAGGGCCGGGCGTTAGACAATGCGACGATAGATGGACGTTTAATGGCGCTTCCAGCTACTTCCCTAGATTCCGCACCAACCATGGTCTGGGTTCGTCAGGATTGGCTGGATCTACTGGGAATCCAACTTGACGCAGACGGAGATGGTGCCATCAAGCTGGAAGATGTGGAGAAAACAGCCGAGGAATTCTTAAAAAGAGATCCTGGTCAAACCGGGAAACCAGTAGGTATTCCCTTTGTGAACACCCTGAATACAACTGACTACAATGGTTCCGCCTATACCATGCTGGGAGTTGCCTCAACGAAGGGTTCATTCCCTCAGTACTGGATGAAGGGTAAAGACGGCAGCATTGTTTATGGCTCGACAACAGAGGAAACCAAGCAGATGCTAGGCGTCATGGCAGATTGGTTCAAGAGAGGCATCATCGATCCGCAATTTGGAACACGCACATTTGATGATATTACGGCACTGTACACCAACGGCCAATGCGGTATTGCTTTTGGACCATGGCATATTCCCGACTGGGGTCTGGGCAACGTGAAGCAGAAGGATAAGAATGCGAAATTCACGGCTTACACTTTGGAAGATGCAGATGGAAAGGTAAACGTGGCACACGCCAATCCAGCTAATCAGTTTATCGTTGTAAGAAAAGGATACGAACACCCAGAACTCGCCGTTAAAATCGTAAACCTTTTCTACGATAAACTGGCAAATGATAAAAATGTGGGAACATCTATGCCAGAAGCTGCCAAGTATCAAGAGAACGGCGTAGACGGTTCTACCAGACCGTTTAATATTGAAGTCAACTCGGCGACCTCGTTACTGGATGACTACTCTGATATCGTTCGAGGGATTAAAGGAGAGATAAGTTTGGATCAGGTCCGGACAACAGAATCAAAGAACAATATTAAAAGTATCCAGACTTACTTAAGTAATATGGATACGGATAACGTAACAGCCTGGTCGAAATATCACTCGCGTATCAACGGAGTGGGACTCATTGACAAACTGACACGGGAAAACAAATTTGTATGGATGACACCCGCTTTCTCCGGAACTACACCAAGCATGAAACAGACCTGGGCTAATCTGACCAAGATGGAGCAGGAATCTTTTATCAAAATCGTGACAGGTGCAGAACCTCTGAATTACTTCGATACATTCGTTAGCAATTGGAAGAAGCAAGGCGGTGACCAGGTAATTCAGGAAATTAAAGACGAGGTTGCATCCAAAAAATAAACAATCTTAAACTGCTAACAGGGCTGCGTATTGCAGCCCTGCTTTTAGGAAAGGGGTCCATCCATGAAACAGGGAAACGATAAAGCAAAAATCCGGTTCGGCACGGGTGCCATATATCATCTGATGATGCTTCCGGGTATTTTATTTTTGCTGGTATTCAGCTATGTACCGATGGTCGGTGTCATTACGGCGTTTCAGGATTATATACCAGCCAAGGGAATGTTAGGCTCCAAATTTGTAGGGCTGAAGCACTTTATTTATATGTTTAAGCTGCCGGACATCGCACAGGTTTTTAGTAATACGTTGGTGATTGCCATTGCCAAGATTCTATTGGGAACAATGATGGCTATCATTTTTTCCATTTTGTTAAATGAGATCCGCATCAAATTCGTTAAAAAATCCGTGCAGACAATTGTTTATCTGCCACACTTTCTGTCCTGGGTAGTTCTAGCGTCCGTGGTTGTTAACATGTTCAGTTTAGATGGAATTGTGAATCAAATTTTGACCTTTTTCGGTCTGGAGAATATTAATTTTCTCGGCAGCAACACCTGGTTTCAGCCGCTGATTATTGGGACAGACGTGTGGAAGGAGTTCGGTTACAGTTCCATCGTCTATTTGGCTGCAATTACTTCGATTGATCCGGGTCTGTATGAAGCGGCAGGAATGGATGGAGCCAGCTGGTGGAGAAAAGTATGGCATATTACGTTGCCAGGCATGCTGCCTATTATCCTGCTCATGGGAGTGATGAGTCTGACCAATATTTTGAGTGCCGGCTTCGATCAAATTTATAATCTGTATAACCCAGTTGTCTATGAATCGGGAGATATTCTGGATACTTATGTATATCGGATTGGACTCGTTGGGCGACAGTATAGCTTCGGTACGGCTGTTGGCCTGTTCAAGTCAGTGATTGGTATTGTTTTGCTATTGTCCGCCAACCAATTAGCCAAAAAATACACCGACCGAAAAATATTTTAAGGAGGCGAAGCCTGTGTCGTATTCTGTAAGCCAAAAAAATCGAATTGGCGGGTTAGTCATCTATGCCATCGTCATATTGCTGGCATTGATCTGCCTACTTCCATTATGGAATATCGTTGCGATTTCATTTAGCAGCAGTGAGGCCGTGTCAGCTAATGCTGTAGGTCTCGTACCGGTCAATTTTACAACCGCAGCGTATACGAAAATTATCGATGATGCTCAGTTCTGGCGTTCCTTTGGCATATCTGTTCTACGTGTTGTGCTTACACTTCTTCTCAACATGATTCTAATTGTTCTAATGGCATACCCGCTCTCCAAGTCAAAAAGAGAATTTAAGGGCAGAAACATTTATATGAACGTCATGATTTTTGCCATGCTGTTCAGCGGTGGGATGATCCCGAGTTATCTATTGATCAAAAACCTCGATATGCTCAATACAATTTGGTCGCTTGTTCTACCAGGAGCTGTCCCTATATTCAGTGTCATCCTTGTCATGAACTTCTTCTCTGCTGTACCTAAGGCCCTAGAGGAAGCAGCATTCATCGATGGGGCAAGTCCGTTGCAGGTCCTGTTCAAAGTGTATGTTCCCGTGTCCATCCCTGCGCTGGCGACGGTAGCACTATTCAGTATCGTGGGAACGTGGAATGATTTCTTCAGCGGTTTGATCTATATGACTCAAGTCAGCAATTATCCGCTCATGACGTATATTCAGTCCCTTAACGTGAATATTGCGGAACTTCTTCAATCCGGCACCAACTCAGCACAACTTAGCAACTTGACTGAAATTTCAAATAAAAATCTAAATGCGGCAAAAATCGTAGTCGCTGTCATCCCGCTACTGCTGATTTATCCGTTACTTCAAAAATATTTTGTGACTGGAATTGTTGTAGGATCGGTAAAAGAGTAATCACAAAAAGAGATGACCCTGATAAATTCAAGGATCATCTCTTTTTACATAAAATAATTGAACACAAAAAATAGCTATGATATAATCGATAGCGTTATTGACAAATCATATAAACAACCGAAAAAATATTATCCCTATTATTATAGTACATCTAGAACTTTGATTTGTCAATGTTTTTTTTACCCCCCCAGAAAATAGAAAGGAAGATGGAATGTGCAATCAGGCTGCGTACATAATCAAGCGGTTTTGAGAAGAAGTACGCGGCGACTTACTTCGGCGGTGACTAGGCATGATCATGATTGTTCGCTTTTTTCTCTATATTAATGGTTAGGAGAGATGTTGAATGAATTCACTGGTTCTCGATTTTCAAGAAATGGATAACACTCAGCTTTTGCTGGTTGGTGGAAAAGGATTGCACTTAGGGGCATTAACCAAAATGGAAGGAATACAAGTGCCAGAAGGGTTTTGTGTTACAACATTGGGATATCAAAAAGCCATCGAACAAAACGAAATAGTTCATGCTTTTCTGGATCAGCTAGCTACGCTTAAAGTAGAAGATCGAGAACAAATTGATGATATCAGCAAGAAGATTCGACAGGCCATTATGGAAGTAGCCATTCCTTCTGATGTTGTGAAAGCAGTTGCTCACTATCTCTCCCAGTTTGGTGATGAATATGCTTATGCCGTACGTTCTAGTGCGACTGCTGAGGATTTGCCGCATGCTTCTTTTGCTGGTCAACAAGATACCTATTTAAATATTATCGGCAAAGAATCCATCCTGGAGCATATCCGCAAATGTTGGGCTTCTTTATTTACGGAACGCGCGGTAATTTACCGAATGCTGAATGGATTTGATCACAGCCAAGTTTATTTATCTGTCATCGTTCAAAGGATGGTGTTCCCACAAGCTTCAGGGATTTTATTTACCGCTGATCCCATCAATGGCAACCGAAAGCTGCTCTCTATCGATGCAAGTTTCGGACTTGGAGAAGCGCTGGTCTCCGGCTTGGTATCTGCCGATTGTTATCAAGTACAGAATGGGGTAATAGTCAGCAAGAGGATAGAAACCAAAAAAATGGCTATTTATGGACGAAAAGAAGGCGGAACAGAGACCAAGCAGCTCAATCCTGATCAGCAAAAAACGCAAACCCTTACGGATCAACAAATTTTACAACTGGCACGCATTGGAAGACAGATCGAAGAACATTTCGGCTGCCCCCAAGACATCGAATGGTGTTTGGCTGATGATATATTTTATATTGTCCAGAGCCGGCCGATCACCACTTTATATCCCATACCTGAAGCAAATGACCAGGAGAATCACGTGTATGTATCTGTCGGCCATCAGCAAATGATGACTGATCCTATTAAACCACTGGGAATATCTGTTTGGATGTTAACAGGTGCCACACCCATGTTTAAAACTGGTGGTGGAAGGCTGTTTGTGGATATCACGATGGGTCTGGCTTCACCAGATGGCAGGCAAAATTTATTGGATGTTTTAGGACACTCCGATCCGCTCATAAAAGACGCGCTTATTACCATCATAGAGCGGGGAGATTTCATAAAATTGGACCCATCTGACAAAAGCGAACCGGGACCCGTTAAAAGCCATAAGGGTATGTCGTCTGCGGATATTCTGGCAGAAGCAGGAAACGACCCGGCAATTGTTGCCGATTTGATTAAGAGTAGTGAGACATCGTTATCAGCGTTAAAACATAACACCCAAACGAAATCAGGATTGGATGTATTAGATTGTATCCTGGAAGATATGCAGCAACGGAGGCAGCGTGCGTCAGATCTGAAAAACTTGAGTGTGATTATGTCCGCCATCCATGCTTCAGCATGGATCAATGAAAAAATGGATGAATGGTTAGGTGAAAAAAACGTAGCAGACACACTTTCCTTATCTGTACCTAACAACGTCACTTCTGAAATGGGTATGGAGCTATTGGATGTTGCAGATGTGATTCGTCCCTACCCGAAAATAATTGAGTATTTACAACAGGTAAAGGATGATAACTTTTTAGAAGAACTGGTTCAATTCGAAGGTGGACAGCAGGTGCGTGATGTTATTACTGCTTATCTCGACAAATATGGAATGCGATGTGCCGGGGAGATCGATATTACAAGAACACGCTGGAGTGAAAAACCAAATATATTGGTACCTATGATCCTCAGTAACATCAAAAACCTTGAGCCTGGCGCCAGTAAACGAAAATTTGAGCAAGGGCGACAGGAGGCAATGAAAAAAGAACAGGATTTATTAGCCCGATTGAAACAATTACCGGATGGTGAACAAAAAGCCGAAGAGACAAAACAAATGATCGACCAGATCCGGAATTTCATCGGTTATCGTGAATATCCGAAATACGACATTGTTAGTCGCTACTTCATTTATAAACAGGCTTTACTAAAGGAAGCGGAACGACTCGTACAAGCCAACGTTCTTCATGAAAAAGAAGATATTTACTATCTCGCTTTTGAAGAATTGCAGGAAACCATACGCACAAATAAACTGGATTACCAGGTCATCGACAAACGCAAAGACGAGTATAGATTATATGAAAAACTAACTCCGCCACGTGTTATCACGTCTGATGGCGAAATCATTACGGGTCAGTACAAACGAGAAAATATCCCCGCTAAAGCTATTGTAGGCCTCGCTGTTTCTTCGGGTGTTGTAGAGGGGCGGGCACGTGTGCTCCTGAATATAGAAGGGGCTGATCTGGAAGATGGCGATATACTAGTCACCGCCTTTACTGATCCCAGCTGGACTCCATTGTTTTTATCCATAAAAGGGTTGGTTACGGAGGTGGGCGGACTGATGACCCACGGAGCCGTTATCGCACGTGAATATGGCTTGCCAGCCGTTGTCGGAGTGGAGAATGCGACCAAACTGATAAAAGATGGGCAACGAATTCGCGTGCATGGAACAGAAGGGTATATCGAATTTTTGTAATGGATAAATAAGGGGGAACGATAGCGACGGGAAGGAGCTCACCCAACAAATTGGGCCGACGCAAGAGGAACTTTATCGTTATGGCTCCCTTTATGAAGTATATTCATGCTGGCAATGGACAACGCTTAGGTTAAATATTATCTTATGCGGGAGGTCATCGCTTCTTGAAATTTGAACTAGGACGTTGCTTACTGAGTGAACGATTGATGGAATCTGGAAAGTCAGCAGAATGGCTGGCAAAAGACTTGCTTTTTAAACCGGAACGAGTTTACGACTTTATTGAAAACAAGAGAGTGATGCCTCTCAAAATTGCCATATCGATCGCCGATTCCATCGGTTGTGATGTTCGTACATTGTATGAATTAATTCCGAATGATAATGAAGTAAAGGTAGATTAATGGAATAAGTGCCAGGTTCCATTAAGGCAACAAATGTGATCCATTAAACTTTAACGGCAAACGCTAACTTAATAAAAAAAGGAGCTGATCAACGTGATCGGCTCCTTTTTTAACGGGCAGAATTTCCTTAGAAAGTGAGTGAATAAATTCCATTATTATAATCAGAACCTTTTTTTCATTATCGAGAACACGAATTACGCACACCTTCTTATATTTTTTTGCAAATCAATTTTCGAATGATTCAGACCTAGTCATATAAGATAGTTGACAGTTTGTCATGCGGTATATGTGACAGGCCCAAGTACGATGTCATCAAAGCTTGGCGGTTTTATCACTGTTCGATTTAACAATATCGGAGGTAAGGTGAGGGGGTAAAGCAGAACAACATTCTAAAATAATGGAGCGATTGCGTTATGAAATCATTCATCATTCGAAAAGGAGTGAAATATGGCAGATTTTCAATACCATTCCGACCTATTTGCCACTCTGATACTTACTTTGGTCGCACTTATATATGAAAACTTGAGCGAGCAGCGATGTGCATCAAATTGAGTGACGGACCTCCAACCCGAAACAAAAATTAACTTTTTTTTAAGAATCTCTTTACGTTTAATTAAGATTTGTTTTTCATACTTAATCATATACAGTAGGCAACCGGATGTATCCGGCCCTGCCAGTACTTCAGCCCGTATGCTCTCTTGGTTAAATCCTCTATCATAAAGTTAACAGAGATAAGGAATTCACATAGAAATATTATTTCAGTTTGACAATTTCAATGGAATTTGCCGATTAAAATAAAAATGAGGGATGGTTGGATCAATGTTGCTTCGTTTACGCAAATCTTCAATGCAGGCAGTCTGGATGGTGTGGGAAAGAGGGTTCGATTGGATTTCACGCTTTCGCGGATCGCATACATCGCACTTTGGAATTTGCAAAGTCATGATTAAGAAACACCGAGGGGAGAGCATCGTCTGTGCGGACTCCACCATCATCGATAGAGGCGATCTGGTCGGGGAACTCCATCTCAATAATGAAAAGATTCTGATGCTGATCAAATCCGAAGACTCAGACCGCGCGGCGCTCATGACGGCCCGGCTTACACGGAAATCCATGCAGCAGATCAGCGAGGCATTCGCAAGTCAGCCGGAGTTCAGAGAGGTGAAGGCGTTAGTCGCCATTACGCTGCTTCATCGTGGTTTGATACATGGTCTTGGTTTCGAACAACAACCGATGAAATCCGATCTGTTCCAATGCATTACAACGGCTTATCTACGATTGTTGTTATCCGTCATGCACCCTGAAGGCAAGAAACGGATTGGCCGCAAGACCGAACAATTGATACCGATGATGCTGATTCACTCCCGCAGCTCGCTGAGGAACCGATTTATGACGATGAAGAGACAGTCCGTTTCAAAGGAGTTATGTCTACCCAAATCAAGATCCAATTAATTAAAAACAAAAGAAACTAGGAGCGTGGTGGGTAAGTTCCTGGAGGGCGGTATGGAGTTGAAACACAGCGACTGGAAACCCATACCACCCAAAGGTAACCTATTTTTCATCATGCTCTGTAACAAAGGCGGGAAGGCATTCATGGATGAAATTATGGAATTTTTACAGAACTTCGGAGCGACGGGACTTTTTATTCACGCTATGCTCGATGCGATTATCTTCCCTATCCCGGCGTTCTTCCTGCAGCTTTCTTTAAGCGCGATGCAACCGGAGTCGGCTTTATGGCTCGCTACGGTAGGCTTTGCCGGAAGCCTGCTTGGGACACCGATCGGTTATGGGATCGGCAAGCTGTCGGGAAAGCATGTTTTAGGCAGTGTAATGAAGAAAAAATGGCTGGATTCGGCAAGCGACTTATTTGCCCGCCATGGCGAGGCCGCAATCCTGATCGGATCGTTCACTCCGATCCCGTTTAAAATATTTACTATTTTATCCGGATGCATGAATTATACGTTATGGAAGCTGCTCAGCTATGCGGCCATTGGCCGGGCGGTGAAGTTTTATGTAGTCGGTTTTCTCTTCTATATATATGGCCGCGCGGCAGAGAATATGGTGAACCAAGTTCTCACGATTATGCTGGTGGGCGTTGGTATAGCGATTGCGGCAATATGGTTCTTAATACGGAAGCTGTCTGAGCGGAGGAAGATAAGGGGTGAACATCAATCTATGAAAAAAAAAGGGAATGGAGGCGGAAAGAAGGATGCAGTGGATAAGGCGAATTGATCAAACGATGTTCTTCTGGTGCAACCATCGGCTGAGTAGTCGGGTCTTGGACCGATTGTTCGGATGGATTACCCATTTGGGCGGAGCTTTATTTACCATCATTTGCGCAGTGTCCTTGGCATGGTTCGCCGAGGGGGAGTTCAGCAGAATCGGGCTGCAAAGCTTGATCGCACTGGCCGTTAGCCATATCGTTGCTGTTCTGATCAAGAGAAAGGTGCGCAGAGACCGGCCTTTCCGCAAGCTGGAGCAGGTAAAGGTAGGCAAATTCCCGTTGAAAGATTATTCCTTCCCATCCGGCCATACAACCGCTATTTTCGCCTTGGTTACACCTTTTATGTTGGCCTCATCGCCGGCAATTATGCTTGTCTTGATTGGTCTGGCCTTGTTGGTGGCCATATCCCGGGTTTATTGGGGCTATCACTATCCAATCGATTGTGTGGCTGGTGGGATGGTCGGATTCCTAACGGCGGTGCTGGTTATTTTGTTCATACATAGTTAAATTTCACGAAGGAGGCGATTGTTGATGAATAACATAAAACGGGAAAAGCTTCTGATTTTGTCCGGCGCGCTCGGGGATGGACATATGCAGGCGGCCAAGGCGATTTTGGAGGCATCGGTGTTGTACAAACAGGGAGTAGAGGTGGTCGACTTTATGCAATGGATCCATCCCCGCATGCATGTGGTTGAACGGTATTGCTTCCTGCAATGGGTGAAGCATTTTCCCTCCTCATACGGATATATGTATCAGAAGACCCGGACGGACAGTACACTTACTTTCTTCCTGAAGCATTTTCTCACAACCAGCCTACAGCGGCTGCTCAAACTTCTGAATGAGGAACAGCCGACGTTGATTGTCAGTACGTTCCCGCTGGCATCAGCCGCCATTTCCTTGCTTAAGGAAAAAGGGATGACGGATCTGCCTGCGGCAACAGTCATTACTGACCATTCCGATCACAGTTATTGGATACATCCGTTTACGGATCTTTATCTGGTCGGCTCCGAAGGTGTGCGTGCAGCTCTGCAGAGAAAAGGCGTTGCTGACCACAAAATTGCTGTAACGGGCATCCCTGTTCGCCCATCCTACAGTCAGACCGACAATAAAGACCGGCTGCGCGAGAAGCTGGCCTTGCCTCTTGACGCCTTTGTCGTGCTGGTGATGGGGGGCGGTTGCGGGATTATCGATAAATCCTTCATAGAGCAAATGCAATCTGACTCTTTTCCCCCTAACGTGCAATTTGTGATCGTATGCGGACGCAATGTGAAGCTGCTGAACCGTCTGCATGAAGCGTTGGGAGACAGGGATAACGTCATGCTGACAGGCTTCCTGGAGGGAATCCATGAATGGATGGCGTCCGCAGACGTATTGATTACCAAGCCGGGCGGACTGACGACCTCCGAAGCGCTGGCGCTTCAGCTTCCCATGCTGCTGTTGGAGCCACAAATGGGGCAGGAAAAGGATAATGCCAGTTATTTGATTCAAGCGGGAGTAGCGTATCTATGTCAGATTGACAGTTTGCAGGATCAGCTTCAGCGGCTGGTTCAACAGCCTTCCCTAATGGAAGAAATGAGGGAGAATGCAGGGCTGTGCAGACAGCAGGATTCCGCCAGACATGCGGTCTTGCAAATTCTGAACATGCAGAGCGATACCCAGGAAGAAAAATGGGTTTGCTCCTTGCAGCAATATGCTTAAACTTATTTTTCACTAAGGGGGATAAAGACGTTGCTTGTTAAATATTTGTTGATTGGGCTCATAGGCTTCATCAGTCTGTATATGCTAATTCCCAGTTTTCTGCCAAGAATAGTCAGATTGGGAGCCTTTCGTAAGGGAACGACCAAGAACCAGGTAGCGTTCACATTCGACGATGGGCCGCATCCGAGGTATACACCGGAATTATTGGATTTATTGCAGGATTATCAAGTGAAGGCCACATTCTTCGTGCTTGGCTCGCAGGCGGAACTGCACCCGGATCTAATCAGAAGAATGGATCGTGAAGGTCATCAGATTGGAATCCACAATTACGCTCACACCTCCAATTGGCTGATGCTTCCCTGGACGGTGCGGCGTGATCATATGAAACGGACCGCAGATATTATTGAATCCATAATTGGAAAAAGGCCGAATCACTATCGTCCGCCATGGGGGCTCATGAACGCTTTCGATTTCTTTCATCCCAAATCGTACCGCATCGTACTCTGGTCCTTGAAGGCGGGGGATTGGCGCAGCAGGAGCTGCCGCAAGAAGCTGAAGGCAACGCTGCTGAACGGAATTACGGACGGATCTGTTATTTTACTGCATGACAGCGGAGATACGCCGGGAGCGGACCGTCACGCGCCATATTTTATGCTTCAGGCTCTGGAGGAAGTACTACATCAATTACAGGGACGCAACTTGCAATTCGTTCGTCTGGATGAAATGGCTTGACAAGTGAATGAGGTGACAATAGTGAGACAGGAACCACAAATTTTAATTTTAACGGCCGATTACGGAGAAGGTCATCATCAGGTGTCCAAGGTGTTGCAGCAAAGCTTAATTCGCAATGGTTATAGCGAGGTGGCGGTTGTCGACTTGTTCCGGGAAGCTTATCCTGTGCTGAACAAAATAATCCGCTTTCTATACCGGCAAAGCTCGCATGCAGCCAGTTTAGGCATTCCCTATTACGGATGGATCTACCATCTGACCAACCGGCTTCCCATGAAGGGAAAGATTGCGGCCTGGATGAACAGTCTTGGCGGCGACAGGCTTAAGAAAATCATCCTCCAGTACCAGCCGGAGGTCATCATTTATACATTCCCATTCGGCAGCTTGCCAAGCAGCGAGGCATTATCTGCGATCCGTCCCCGGACTGCTGTTGTCATAACAGACTTTGACGTTCACCGAAGATGGCTGTTCGCCAAGCCGGATCACTATTTTGTCCCTGCCAGCGACGTCAAGGAGGCCATGGTCAGGCAGGGCGTCCCCGAGAGTCGTATTACCGTGACCGGAATTCCGGTCAGGGAGTCATTTTATGATGCGGCAATGATCGGTTCCAGCTCCGTTAAAGAGGCAGATGAGCATGTGATTCTGCTTATGGCCAACGTCTGCGGCACATTACAATCGCTATCGAGGCTCATCGGGAAGCTGCTACTCTTGTCAGGCGTCCGCATTCAAGTGATTTGTGGCCGGCAGAAAAGATGGAGACGGAGACTTGCGGAGAGCTGGGTGGATGATGCAAGAGTGGATATATTCGGCTTCACCTATCAATTGCATGTTTTGATGAGCAGTGCCTGCTGCGTCATCACGAAAGCGGGAGGCGTTACACTATCCGAGGCGATTCAGGCCGGGGTTCCGATTTTCATCCTAAATCCGTTTCTGGGGCAGGAGAAGGAAAATGCCTTGTATTTGCAGCGCAAAGGAGCGGCAGCCGTGGCCTTTACGATTCATGATCTGGTGTTGCAGATACGAGCGATGATCTCCTCTGAGCCGATCAAGCAGTCAATGATGAACGGGCTGCTCGCAGCAAGGCAGAAAACGTCTGCGGACCATATTGTTCGGCATTTGTTTCCTGAGGCAAGCCCCTTAAGAAGGGGTGGAATATGATGAGCGGGAGGAGCGCGTTCAAGCTTTCTACTCTGATGCTGTTCACAGTGCTTTTTTGCACAGAGTTTGTCCGAAGCGCTTTCTTGTTCTCGTTCCTGCCGAACTTTGCCGTCAACGAATCGGGGCAAACCGTTGCTTTGGTCGGTCTTGCCGTCTCGCTTCATTATACAGCCGATACGCTGATTAAATGTGTGGCTGGATATTTGCTGGACAGGTTTTCGCTGCGCTGGCTGCTGCCCGCCACTTTCGTCCTGATGCTGTCCGGACTAGCCGCTGTGTTCGTTAGTCCATATGCCTGGGGGCTCGTTGCCGGTTCCGTGATGCTTGGGATGGGGGCGTCGCCTATATGGCTCATTTGTCTGGAGAAAATCCGGCTGACGGAGCGGGCAGCCCAGATTGGGGCGATATACACCGTGTGGCTGGCCTGCATCGGTCTGGGGCCGATCACAATCAATCTCACCTTCGATTATGGCTTCGTACCTGCCTTCCGGCTGATGGCTGCGCTGCTCGCCGTCGGCTGCATTGCATCGTTCGGGATTAACAGAACAACCCCCTTGCACCTCCAGAACGTCAGCTTTGCCGAACAAGCGACAAGACTGCGAAGAAGACTCGTTCAGCTGAAATGGCTACTGCCAGGCATGGTTCTGCAGATGACCGCCGCGGGACTGCTGCTGCCGATACTGCCCGGTTTTGCCGCTGACCATCTCGGTCTGAGCCAGCCGCAATATTCGATAATGCTTATATTCGGCGGGGCCGGTGCGATGCTGTTTCTGGTCCCGATGGGGAAGCTGGCCGATCGATGGGGGCACAAGCAAATGCTGTTCGCCGGTTTCGTATCGCTTACGGTCATATTGGCTCTGTTAATCGTATCCATGCCGCCGCCTGCATTAACGATGCTGTTTGCCTTTATGCTGGGATTGTCTTACTCAGCCGTGCTTCCGGCCTGGAATGCGGTGCTGTCGTACCTTGTTCCGGAGGATCAGAAGGGGACCGGGTGGGGAGTACTCTCAGGGATTGAAGGGCTCGGTATTATGATTGGTCCGGTCATCGGGGGATGGATAGCCAGCCAGTATACGAATGAAACTGCCATTAGCATCAGCGCTGCTTTACTGGCTGTTCTTGCACTTTTTTATTTAATTTTGCCGCAAAACAAGCTTGTTTCGGCTCGCGGGACATTGCAGCACAAGAGGGAGAATGCTCATGGACTTGATCGGGTTAGTTGAACAATTGTTTCACGAATATGGATACCTGGTCTTGCTCATCGGCTTGCAGCTAACTTCATCGCGCTCCCCATTCCGCCGAGCAACAACACCTTGACCTATATCGGTTTCTTAGCCTCTAAAGATGTGCTTCATGGGCTGCTGGCTTTTCTCAAGCAGGACTCCTACGATTGCAATCAAAAAAGAAAGTACACTAGTTTATCCTTACTAACTAAATTGTATGAGCTCTATCAAATAATATAGTTAGAACAACAACTCATTCTGGGCATGTTTCTTTGCCTATGGGTAAAGGTTGTTGTCCTAACACCTTTTGTACTAGAGATCCTTATCTTAACAAGCACGTCATATAAGACAGTTGACAGTTTGTCATGCGGTATATGTGACAGGCCCAAGTACGATGTCATCAAAAGTTTGACGGTTTTATCACTCTTCGATTTAACAATATCGGAGGTAAGGTGAGGGGGGAAAGCAGAACAACATTCTAAAATAATAGGAGCGATTGCGTTATGAAATCATTCACCATTCGAAAAGGAGTAGCGCTTCTGACGGGCAATCATTCTGGGGACATGCCGGCGGTACTTTCGGATTTGAGTCAAGAGCCTTCGGATCTTTAGGCGGGCAGCGTATTTTGGTAAGGTGCATCAACTCGGTAGCCCCGGAAGTGGAGCCGGCTCACAATAAAATAATCGATAAGGAGTTTGGCCGTTAAGTTTAAAGCCGACATCGCGCCCTTTATTTGAGGACGAATGTCGGTTTCTGCTATAATTAACCGTCGTTTTATGCAATCGAGGCACGTATGTCCGCATTCAGAAGAAAACGATTTCAAAATAGATAAGATGTACTAGGGACATAACGACGGCGTATTTTATATTCGGTCGGTGAGCTCTACTATCAAAATTCTGTAACTTGACTTTTAAAAACCACAAATATAATAACTGAAATATTACATTTGTAATACATGTGGAAATGAGAAGAGAGGAGGACATCGGGTATAACCTGCTGGCAGGGGTTCAAACAGACGATATATTTTTAGGGAAAGAAGGGTAAAATCTTGAAAAAATACGTATTAAATACAAATAGAATAGCTTTATTTGCGATGACACTCTTTCTTGTGCTGCTCGTTGGCTGTACAAAACAGGGGGCTTCAACTCCGCCGACTGAAAAGGAGCCACCAAACTCAAACGCAGCGAATGTGGTTTTTAAACAGCTTGAAGTCAAGTTTGACGCGCGGCTGGGCGTATATGTTATTGATACGGGAACAGGGAAAGAGGTTGCCTATCGGGCCGATGAACGTTTTGCCTATGCATCCACTTACAAGGCACTGGCAGCAGGCGCGGTCCTGCAGCAGAAGTCTAACGATGAACTGGGCAAAGTCATTAAGTTTGCCAAGGATGATCTGGTCACGTATTCACCGATTACGGAACAGCATGTGGATACCGGGATGAATCTCAAGGAAATCAGTGATGCGGCGATTCGTTATAGCGACAATACGGCAGGAAATTTGCTGCTAAAGGCGCTCGGCGGGCCCGAAGGGTTCGAAAAAGCAATGAGAGACAACGGTGACACTGTGGTTATGGCCAACCGTTATGAGACAGAGTTGAACGAAGCGATTCCTGGGGACCACCGTGATACGAGTACACCCAACGCCCTTGCCAACAGCTTAAAAGTGCTGACGATTGACGATTCCATGCCTAATGACAAACAAGAACTGCTTATCGGCTGGTTAAAGGAAAATACTACCGGTGACGAACTAATTCGGGCGGCTGTGCCAGAGGGCTGGGTAGTTGGTGACAAGACAGGCGCAGGAAGCTATGGCACACGCAACGATGTTGCCATCGTATGGCCTCCGGACAGGGAGCCGATCATTATTGCCGTAATGTCCAGCCGTGATACCAAAGATGCAGAGTATAACAATGCCCTAATCGCTGAGGCAGCCAAGGCGGCCTTTAAGGCTCTGGAGTAAGCGTAGCAGAGCTGCTGGGTAAGTCGATAGGGCTATTTAAAGCAAGCTAAAGCAAGCACAAAAGGTCGAGACAAGGGGAAACATGCTCCTGTTCTCGACCTGTTTGCCAAACAGGGAATCGTAAGAATTCCTCTGGATTAGAGTATTCCCCTATGACCATATAAGTACGTGTTCCAAAAGTACCCCCTAATTAGTGCGAGTTCAAAAAAAGCTTATAGAATCTCTACAAACTCATTTCAGTGTAGAACCCCAGTCATACGGATCACTGTGGTCGGTGTAAATACCCTTCACCACACGATAGGCAAGCTTGGGTTTGCGATATTCGTTAACCAGCCCCTTGTTATTGAAGGAGCGTGCCCGGTCTCTGAAGTGCGGTTGATGGCTTAAATAGATTGTTAAGTGCTGGTGCCAACATATATGCGCTGCAGGACCTACACTCAAAGCTATATATATTCGATGGGACTTCGGTTATTACCAGATCTGCTAACTTTACGTTTAATGGTTTCTATAAGAACTATGAATTTGGTATGTTAATAGAGAATGAACCGGTTTTTGCTAATGAATGCTCCGATTACTTCAATGGAATCCTTGAATCAAGGTGTTTGATGAAGAACTGGTTCTGATTGCGGAACCCGGCTTGCATCAGATGCCCGAAGTATTAGGTAAACCGATGTTGTTCTTTGAGATCGGGTGTACACACAGAATTCAAGCTGAAGCTTTTCTACATAGCCGTGGTGTCCATACGCTCAATGTAATGGAATTTGGTACACTGAACACGATCCTAAGTGGTGTATCTGCCGGAATAGGGGTATCTTTACTCCCGCGATCTTCGGTTGTTCAAGCCGAATTAAGAGGAGAGGTTTCAGTGATATCTTTGCCAGAGCCATATTGCAGGTTGGAAGTGGGACTTGTACATGCCCAATTTGTGTCATTAATTCAAAAGGGGCAAACTTTGTGTCAAAAAAGAGGTAAGCTTTGTGTCACTGGACAGATGTACAATCGTTGAGAAGAAGTTTTATCTCAGCAGCTCATGTAATACATATGTACAAAATACGGGTTTTGTGAATATGTATAAGAGAAACCTCGTAATTATTTAAATTAATCGTTCTTTTGTACATTGACACAAAGTTCCCTACTAAAATGACACAAAGTTCCCTACTTTAGTAGTTAAATCATACTTTTGAGTGTCTTAGTTCTTTTTCTCCAAACGAATGAGGTGTTTTTTTTATTTATCAAGCTAAGTAGGTAACTTTGTGTCACACACCCAGTCAGGTTGGCAACTTTGTGTCACTTACTTGACGAGCTCTACATCACTTATCCATATTATTGACTGCCTTCCTCATTTCCTCATCTGTTAAATGTGTATAGATCATTGTAGTTTGTATTGAGGAGTGTCCTAATTGGTTTTTCAATCTAGGTACATCATTGTTCTCTAGATGATAGCGCGTTGCAAATGAATGCCTAAGAGAATGCACAGTTAAAGTTGGTTTACCAAAGGCTGTAGCATATTTTTCAATTAATTTTTCAATTGATCTTTGAGTTCTGCAACTAACCAATCAAAAAATATAATGTAATCATGGCAATAGTTAAGAAGTGTCGTGGGAGAAAGTTTTCGTTTCCTGCTATCAATAAACTCCGTAACATACCATGGAAGATCAGACAGTTTTTCATCTATTCGATTCATATAATGCATTTTCATTTGTTTATCCATATTATGTATAACCTCCGCAAATTATTATACTTCAGCTATAAATATTCGTCAAAATTATATTTTACGTAATTATAATAACTTTAACTCAGTATTGCCCCTTCGGCAATCTTCTTGTAACCTCGAATAAATTTATCTTTTTCATTTTTCCTTGCTTAATGATGCTTATGAATCAATCGTTTCTGTGAGCATCATATCCAAAAAGAAAAATTCACTTATATTTCAATCATTCCCAAGCATTATAGTGTATTAGATTATTTAAATTTCGACGTCTCCCCCAATTTACTTGCTCTAGGATTGGTTTAGTAGGATAAAATTCCGTATAACCTAATGAAACCAAAGCAATAGGATCAATATGTGGTGGAATATTTAGTATTTCCCGTACGTCTGTTTTCTTGTAAAAACTCACCCATCCCATAGCTATTCCTTCTGCATAAGACGCCAACCACATATTTTGGATACAACAGGCGACGGAAAGAATATCTGTTTCAGGAATAGAATTTCGTCCAATTACATGTCCGCCACCTCTAGTTGGATCACATGTAATACAGATCGTTATAGGTGCTTCCCTTATACCCTCTAATTTTAACGAGAGAAATCTTTTCTTTTTTTCATCTTCATAGTGTATGGACAAGGCCTGTATTTCTTTATGACATGCATGCGCCAATCGTTCTTTAACTTCTTGAGAGTCAACTATAATAAAATCCCAAGGTTGCATAAAACCAACGGAAGGTGCATGATGACCAGCCATTAATATGTTGTTTAACTTATCTTTGGATATGGGTTTTCCATTAAATGATCGTATATCTCTCCTTTCAAAAATGGCTTTAAATATTCCTTCTCTTTCATAATCATTTAACAATTTAATTCCTCCCTTAAAACAAAAATCCTAAGCTTATATAAGACTGAGAATGAACCAGTACTCAGATTATTATGACAGAGGTCAAGTTTACATTGAAGTTGGTATTTTTATGATATAACTCTAATATTATTTATGCATGAAATCAATAATAGTCGTTTTTCTTCCTGACCTTGATGGCTGATCAATGTACAGTCGGCCGTGGACAATAGCTCCACTTTTGTGAACACCACAAAATCGATGCCAACTTCATTAAGTGATCGTGCTACTTTATCCAAGATCCCTATTCGTTTCGTGAAGGAGTGTCCGGTAACCATTATTATATCAATCGTTCACTCTTTGATATGCCTGAATCCCAATCTTCAAGCGCTGCAATCCATCAGTTAGTCGTTTTTTAGGGCAAGCGTAGTTCAATCGAATGAAATCGTGTCCATTGCCGCCATAGATGGCGCCCTCCGAGACATACAGCCCCGTTTCTTTCCTTATGAATTTACACAGTTGACTTACATTAGGAGTTATGTTCCGGCAATCGATCCAAGCCAAATAAGTCGCTTCCGAATGGATAATTCGGAGCTGTGGCAGTTCACTAGCCAGATAATGTTCGAGATATTGCTTGTTCGCCATGAGATATTCCAATAAGGCTTGCAGCCAGGGTTCGCCTTGCGTAAAGGCAGAGATTGCTGCTTCAATCGCAAAAAAGTTAGGTTCGGCCACTTCATCGGTGTTAATGCCACGGTGTACAAGTTTACGAATCTTCGAATTCGGCACGATAATACTCGAAGTTTGAATTCCCGCAAGATTGAAAGTTTTCGTCGGCGCCACACAGGTGATGCAATTTTGGGCGATCTCTTCCGACACGGAAGAGAATGGAATGTATTGGTGGCCCGGGTGTGTTAAATCACAGTGAATTTCATCGGAAAGGATAAGGACCTGATGCTTGACGCAGAGTGTGCCGAGTTTCTTAAGAACTTGTTTGTCCCACACTTTGCCTATGGGGTTGTGCGGATTGCAGAAAATCATAAGCGTTGTGTCAGAATCGGCTAGCTTTTTCTCCACATCGTCAAATTCGATCGAATATCCATTGTCTTTGTAAAACAACTCGCTTACGAGAACTTCTCGTTGATTGTTCTTTATGGAGTTGTAGAAGATGTTATAGACAGGCGCAAGCACTAGCACTTTGTCGCCGGCTTTGGTCATTTTGCGTACGATAGATGATATCGCCGGCACTACCCCCGTTCAAAACATAATCCATTCTTTTTGGATCTGATATTGATGTCTCTTTTCCCACCAATGGGCAACTGCATCATAATAAGTATCTGGTATCGAGGTATATCCATAAATACGATGGTCTAATCTCTTTTGCAGAGCATCGACTACAGCAGGCGAAGTCTCAAAGTCCATATCCGCCACCCACATCGGCAACTCTTCTGGTCCAACATCCCATTTATAAGAGTTAGTGACCAAACGGTTCGTCATTTTATCAAAATTAAAGGACAAATCGATCACCTGCTTTATCCAGCTCATATCGGGTGTAGGCAGCGTTGATTTCTTCATCATTGATGATGATTTCGCCGATATCCTTTGCTTTGATTTTCCCGGAGATTGGATTTTTCACGCTATCAATTGAGGTCTTGGTTTCCACATCAATGGTTGAATATTCGAATGCCAAGTCGGTATTCAGAATCGTTCCGTTCGCGATTACGAGACGGTCCATGTAGCACATTCCCTGATTGCTTTCAATAGTGCAATTGATAAAGGTGATGTTTTTCGAATTCCAGCCTAGATATTCTCCGATGATCAATGAATCATAGACGGTGACATTCTCGCAATTCCAGAAGGCGTCCTTTGAAATAATCTTCGCATTGCGAATCTCCATATCCTTAGCTCCGTCGAATGCGTAGTTCCCCGCTAATCTGAAATCGTCGATAGTGATATTTGCGCTATTCATTCCAAAGTAATCACCTTTTGCGGTCACATGATGCAAATGAATATCTTCGCAATTCCATAAGGTTTCTTGCGCGTTGGATAGATCGACATGCGTCAGTCGGATTCCGCTCGAACGCCGAAATGTCTTTGGTGCCTCTATTACGCTGTCACTGATGACAATTTGATGTGTATACCATATTCCCGATCGGGCCATTTCCAGGAAAGTGCTACGATTAAGACGAATATTATTGCAATACCATAAGGGATACTTCCATTTAAAAATGCTATTATTGATAGTAATATCGTTGCTTTCCTTCAGGGGGGACTCGCCATCTGCAAAAATGGAATTAGTGACCATGAGGTTCTCTCTCTTGAAAAGTGCTCGTTCTCCGGTAAGCATTTGTTGATCGATCGTTTGCATAATACTGTCTCCAATCGCTCAGTACTAGTTTTTCGAATATTCCCTGACCCCATAATTCGTAGAATAGCAACAGAGGGTTTCAGATTTATTAGAAGCTTCTATATAAACGGCAGCATTGACGGCTGTCATTTATATGTGTTAATTCATTTATTATAACTTAATATATTCTTCATCCAGTACAGGTTCTAACCAATCTGTTTGTCCTGGTGTAAGAGCTAAGTGAACAAACCAGCTTTCCTTCGTAGCCCCATGCCAATGTTTAACGTTCGCTGGAATGTTTACCACATCGCCTGTTTTGAGTGATTGAGCTGGCTTTCCTTCTTCTTGATACCACCCCTCACCGCCGGTAACTAACAACACTTGTCCAGTATGATGAGAATGCCAGTTATTGCGGGCACCGGGAGCAAAGGTTACATTCCCGATTGCTGTATTGAGTGGTGCTGGATCGGTAAACACCATTTGTAAGTACGCGTCTCCGATAAAGTTTTTTTCGACTTTTTGACCCAATGGGAAGAGTGTGCTATGGCTTAAGTGCTCGTTCTTCATTTTTCATCTCTACTTTCTTATATTTTTAACGTTATCCAACTTGAGCTGTTGGTCGAATGATCATCTCATTAATGCCCACATCCGATGGTTGCTCGATGGCAAAGGCAATGGCACGTGCGATGCTGTCTGCATCAATTGCTATCTTGTAAAAATCATCCAAGCCCGCTTTCATTGCCGGATCGGTTGTCGTCTCCAGCAGTTCGCTGGTCACAGCCCCCGGCGAAATATTGGTCACACGAATATTTGTACCACTCATCGCTTCTTCTTGGCGCAAGCCTTCAGAGATTGCTCTTACGGCATGTTTGGTACCACAATAAACTGTCCCGCCCGGGTAGATGTTGTGTCCAGCCACGGATGAAAGGTTAATAATATGACCTGATTTCCGTTCTCTCATAGATGGAAGGACTGCTCCGATTGCGTACAAAACCCCTTTGATATTGACATCGATCATTCGGTCCCATTCATCAACCTTTTTCAAAGCAAGAAAAGCCTGCGGCATGATTCCAGCATTATTGACTAAAACATCAATTTTTCCAAACTCGTTAAGCGCATATGCAGCAAGATCCTCCATTTGTTGGTGCGAACTTACATCCGTCACTTTATATATAGCTTGTCCGCCGCTTTGTTCAATTTCATCTTGTAATTTCTTTAACCGGTCTTCGCGGCGAGCGGCAAGAACCAATTTTGCTCCTTTGGATGCCAGTTCTTTTGCAGCTGCTTCTCCAATACCGCTGGACGCTCCTGTAATAATAACTACTTTTTCTTGAATATTTGACATTTTAGTTAAACACCCTTTCTTAATTTTAGGTACACTTTCATCTATAAAAAATAATCTATTTTTTCGCTTAATTTCTCTTTCTATTCTGGAATGATTTCATTCACACAACTCAAAGCATTTAATGTTCTCGGAAAACCCATATAAGGAAGGCAATGAGTGATGGCCGTGATCATCATATCCTTGTCATTGCCTACATTCAGGTTGCCTTGCACATGTGCCTTGACTTGACTTTCACAACCGCCGAGACTACTCACGATACAGAGGGTCAGCAACTCCCGTATCTTCAGATCAAGGCCTTCACGAGTATAGAAGTCACCAAAACAGAAAGCAGAAAGATAGTCCTGTATATGCTTTTGATTGTATGGAACATTCCCCCTGTTCTTTTCAATGATATCGCCAAAGATTTCTACCTGCACTGCAAGGCCTTTGTCTAACCGATTCTCTTCTTCAACCTGCTTTTGACTTTCGAGAGGTAACTCGATATTTCTGGATTGGAAAACCTCATTAATCTCCGCGATGGCATTTAGCGTTTTAGGGAATCCTAAATAAGGAGCACATTGGTAAATGGCCTCTTTAATTTCTACCGGAGTTAGTCCAACGTTCAGTGCAGCATGAGCATGCGCCTTGAGCTGAGGTAACGTTTGATTCGTTACAAGCACCACCAGAGTGATAAGCTCACGTTGTTTATCGTCCAACTTCCCTTGATAAAAAACTTCCCCAAAAATAAAACGGCTCAGGATGTCCTGAAAATCAGGATCAGTAGCGTATGCTCCCGGCATTCCATTACCAAATAGCTGTTTAAACGTTTCTTCACTCTTTTCAATTCGATTCATAACTGTGCCTCCTGCTTGTTTTTTTGTGGATGAATAAGACCCACTGAAAGAATGACGATAATTGCGACGCGGTAACCTCCAATTTCCGTCTCTATGATGAAGCCAACAGGCTTAGCATCACCATTCTTCTAGACAAGTTTAGGGTTCAGCGCATAAGCCACATAATCCTTGGCACTTTGCTCTAGCTCCTCATCTGACAGGTGTTGCATTACACCATACAAGATATATGGTGTCAAATAGCGTGTTCCAATCAAGTTACTGGTTGCCTGAAGAGGTCGCAGCAGCTCGGAAACGGTGTATTTAAAATTACCGTCTGGTAAATAGTTTTCTTTAGCAGCGCCGGTAGAAACGGCAATCAGTAGCTCTTTTCCGTGCAGCTTGTCCCCTTTGCTTCCAAATGCCCAGCCATGAGTTAGGACTACATCCTCCCATTTTTTCAGCAATGAAGGCCCACTGTACCAGTAGAATGGGAATTGCAAAACGATGCGATCATGCTGCTCCAATAGACTCTGCTCGGCAGCGACATCGATCTTCTCATTCGGGTATGCCTCATAAACATGGTGAATTGTAACACCAGCTTGCTTCTTCATTTCTTCCGTTAAGCGACGATGAACACGGGAAGCAGTTAAATCAGGGTGAAAAACAAGAACGAGTGTTTTCATTTTAAATTTTCTCCATCCAAGAATATTTTTTTCTATCTTAATTGTTTAAATGGAAACCAAGTTAATTATTTTACTACTCACTTTTCAGTGGATTATTTACAGCTTTGTCTGCTAAAATCCGTCCTGCAACACCTATATTATCTAGTTCATTTTCCCTTACGAACACAAAGAATGCTTGTTCAGGTATATTCATGATAGTTGAAGCTGATGTAGTAAGGTCTTTTACTAACTTTCTTTTTTGCTCTTTAGTTAATTTAGCTGCTTCAATTGTAATTACAGGCATAATTAATTCTCCTTTATTGTGAGTTTATGTCTAATGACGACGAGCTGACACAAAAACTCATGTGCATCTCTCTTATCAAACAGACCGTGCAACACCAATTTATATGAATTTAAAAATGACCAACGATTCGGTGCGGTACATATGGTTCTTCCAAAAACGCAATTTCTTCAGCAGTTAATTGAATAGATAGAGCAGCTTCTGCATCTTCGAGCTGGGATATTTTTGTCGCACCGACAATAGGAGCGGTTACCGGTTCTTTATGCAGAAGCCACGCAAGTGCGATGTGAACCCGGCGAACACCATGTTTCTCTGCTAAACTCGCAACCCGGTTCACCACCAATTGATCCGCATCTGTTGTTGCATCATATTTTTGTTTTGCCATTTCATCAGTTTCGGCACGATGTGTTGTTGTCTCCCGCGCCAATCTTCCTCCTGCGAGTGGGCTATAAGGAATGACCCCGATTTTTTCTTCCTTACAAAGTGGGAGCATCTCTCGCTCCTCTTCACGGTAAATGAGATTTAAATGATTCTGCATTGATACAAATCGGGTCCACCCATTCTTCTCAGCTATATGTAAAGCTTTCTCAAACTGCCATGCCCACATTGCAGAGGCGCCGATGTATCTTGCCTTACCAGCCTTAACTATATCGTGCAATGCCTCCATCGTCTCTTCGATAGGCGTGTTATAATCCCAACGATGAATTTGATACAGATCGACGTAGTCGGTTTTCAATCTCTTAAGGCTCTTACCGATTTCGCTCATGATCGCCTTGCGGGAAAGTCCAGCGCCATTGGGTCCTTGATGCATTCGTCCATGTATTTTAGTCGCGATGACAATCTCATCACGGTTCGAAAAATCCTTTAATGCACCTCCAATTATTTCTTCACTTGTCCCGTCAGCGTACACGTTTGCAGAATCAAAAAAATTGATTCCGAGCTCCAGAGCTTTTTTTATGATTGGACGAGCGCGTCCTTCATCAAGTACCCATCGATGATGACCTTTTTGTGCGTCTCCAAAACCCATACAACCAAGACAAATCCGGGACACATCCAAGCCAGTATTTCCAAGTTTCGTATATTCCATTTCATGGTTCCTCCCTTTCGTGTGGTGCGATTTTGACTTGCCTCAGAACGGGTACGCGTGCTGATCATTGAGTTTAGATAACTCCAAATAAAAAATGAACATTGATTGTTTAATCAACTTACGTTTATAATTCTAAACGGAAACAAAATGCTTGCAATAATCAATTTCTTTCGATGTGTGGATTACTCAACAAATTATCCGTAATTGCCGATTATCTCAGTAAGGGGACTTTAAAAATGACTAAAGTGGACAGAAGGGTACTTAAATCTCAAGAAGCCATAAAGAAAGCAATACTTGAACTGATGACTGAAAAAAACTTTGATGACATTACAATTCGGGATATTTCTGATAGGGCAAATGTTAATAGAGGAACAATCTATCTCCATTACATGGATAAATTTGACTTGCTAGATAAGATAATTGAAGAACATATAAACAATCTCCGTGAACTTTGCCACGCAGCATCTGAAATGAGTTTCCAAGAAGGAAATTATGTCTGGTTCGAATACTTTGCAGACAATCATTTGTTCTTTTCAACCATGCTAAACACGAAAAGTTCAGCTTATTTTCGTAGTCAATTTCTTGATTTAATCGTCCAGGAGTACAAGGTTGAAGTCGATGTAACAGAAGGAAAAAATCAAGGCTTAAGTGAAGATGTCGTTCTTCAATTTTTTGGGGCCGCAGTCGTGGGGATCGTAGAATGGTGGTTTAAGAATGGAATGTCAGTCCCCCCTCGTGTCATGGCAGAACAAACTGGGATATTGTTAGACAGAAATTTTTAAATTGCATTCCCAACAAATCTAGTAAATTGAGTAATTTCTTGTACTGAGGTTATTTAAACAAAATTCTCATCCTTAATTTCGTGATGAGGGTAGGGTTTTGAATACTGTTCTCGCATTCGGGGCTTGAACACTAGAGATAAGGCCCATACCGGCACAGTACAAAACCATGAAGCGGCACCCGCTCCATGGTTTGTACCTAAATCCATAACTTTATTAAGGGTCTTGTTTAGAAAAAGTTTGTAAGCGTCACATCTGGTCGACTGTGATTCCACCATCAACTAGCTATGGCTGTATTAACTTAGTCTAAATCTTCTCCATTGCTGTTAATTACTTTCTTATACCAATTAAAGGACTTTTTCCTACTACGGCTTAACGTACCATTTCCCTGGTCATCTTTATCCACGTAGATGAAACCATATCTTTTGCTCATTTCTCCAGAGCTTGAGCTTACTAAATCAATGCACCCCCAGGTTGTATATCCTAACAACTCTACGCCATCTTCTTTTACAGCAGCTTTAAATGCGCGGATATGTTCCCGAATATACTCGATTCTGTAATCATCTGAGATACATCCATTTTCATCAGGCTTGTCCGCAGCTCCCAACCCATTTTCGACAATAAATAATGGTTTTTGATAGCGATCATACAATGCATTTAATGTAATTCTCAACCCGAGTGGGTCAATTTGCCAGCCCCATTCACTTCTTTTTAAATGGGGATTTCGTAATGTCGGAAATAGATTGGCAGCGGTTTGAGTATTAACTGCTGGGTCAGCACTTGTTAATCGCGAACCATAGTAACTAAATGAAACGAAGTCAACTGTATTATTTTTCAGAAGCTCCTTATCACCATCTTGCATCTTCAGATCTATATTCATCCTTTCGAACATTTTTTTGGCATAATTCGGGTATTCACCACGAGATTGTACATCCACAAAGAAGTAATGTTCTCGATCCCTTGTCATGGCTTTCCATACGTCTGCAGGAGCGCAAGTATAGGGATAAGTGCTGGCACCCGCCAACATACATCCTATCTTGAATTCGGACTTTATTTTGCGTGCAATTTCAGTAGCTTTAGCACTCGCGACCAATTGGTGATGAGCTGCCTGATACTTCACAGCTTCTTCATCTTCATCTTCATCAAACACCAATCCTGAGCTCCCGAATGGTAGGTGTAATAACATATTGATTTCATTAAAGGTTAGCCAATACTTCACTTTATCTTTGTAGCGAGTGAATAGTGTTTCGCATAGTCTTTCATAATAATCAACCATTTTACGGCTTCTCCAAGAACCGATGGTTTTTACCAAATGAATCGGCACATCAAAATGAGTGATCGTTACTAAAGGCTCTATATTATATTTTAAACACTCATCAAAAACATCATCATAGAACTTCAAACCTTCTTCGTTGGGTAATGTATCATCCCCATTTGGATAAATTCGTGTCCATGCAATAGATAAGCGGAAGCATTTGAAACCCATTTCTGCAAATAAAGCAATGTCTTCCTTATAATTATGATAAAAGTCGATGGCTTCATGGCTCGGATAGAAATGTTCATCATCACATTCCATCATTTTCATCTTGCCTTTCATTACAGAAACGCGATCCTGTCCTGCGGGTATAACATCGACGGTTGACAATCCCTTATTCCCTTCCAAATATCCACCTTCACATTGGTTTGCAGCAGTTGCTCCTCCCCATAAAAAGTCTTTGACTAAAGTCATTCATAATCCACTCCTTGAATTTGATATGGTTACACTATTAGGACTAACAACTCATTGTTAAAATCAGTGACTGTACTACTGTTATTAGTTAGCACATCAGCATAACTGTAAGTATTCGTAACGATCACCGGGGTCTGAGTAACATATCCTTCCTCTCTGATTTTCTCCAAATCAAACGTGATTAGTGTCTGTCCCTTGGTAATTCTCTGACCCTCTTCAACATGAGCTTCAAAGTACTTCCCATTCAGTTTAACGGTGTTCAATCCTATATGAATGAGTATTTCAACCCCATCATCGGAGAGTAAACCGATTGCGTGTTTCTTGGGAAACAGTGAAACAATTTTCCCATCAAAAGGAGCGACCACTTTTCCTTCGCTTGGTTCAATGGCAACTCCTTTTCCCATTGCTTCTGTGGAGAAGGCCGCATCTTGAACATCCTTCAATGGAATCATTTCACCTTTGATAGGACTTGTAATAACCGTATTTTTAAGTGTGATGATTTTATCGTTTGTGGTGACTTTATTCTGCTCAGACGTTTCTTTCTCATATTTTAAGGTTAATAAATAGGTAAGCACTGCAGTTATAACCGTTGTAATTAATAATGCGATGAGTATATTATAAAAATTCCAAATGTTTTCTCCAATATAAAGCGGAATAGCTGGAAGCCCTGATGAACCTGTTGCATAACGTGAAACTTCCATAACCCCTGCGTAAAGCCCTCCAGCAGCGGATCCAATCATAGCCGCAACAAGAGGATATTTTTTAGGTAAATTAACACCATAAAGTGCTGCTTCTGTAATTCCCATTAAGCCTGTAATTCCACTTGTAGTGGAGATTTGCTTGGATACTGTATCCTTTGTTCTCCAACTGACAATCAACGCGGCTACACCTTGCGAAATATTGGATATCATGGCTCCAGGTCCAATGATATTTTCATATCCCAATGTTGTGATTTGAGCCAATGATAACGGAACGATACTGTGATGAAGTCCAAACATAACAAGGATCGGCCAGAAGGTTGCAATAATAAAAATGACCACCCATGCTCCGTGCGATCCCAAAAAATCAAACCCCATTGCCAAATATGTTCCGAAGAAAGAACCTAGCGGTCCTAGTGCAGTTAAGGAAATAAATCCAACAACCAGAATTGTAAACATCGGAACAAAAATAATTTTTACAGCGTTAGGAATGATTCTTTTAAACAATGGTTCAATGTAGGATTGCGCCCACACGGTTAATAGAATCGGAACAACCGATGAACTATAAGCAACAAGTGTCAATGGAATATTGAAAACGCTAACATTATTACCTGCAGTTCTCAATAGATCCAGATTCGGATGAAGCAATACCCCAGCCAACACAAGTGCCAGTACTGGGCTGCATTTTAATTTGTTTGCAGCCGAATATGCTAATAAAAAGGGTAGGAAATAAAAAATGGCATCCGACATGAAATTGATTACATAGTAAGTTTGTGACGCTTTTGAAACTACATTAAATAAGATCAGCAAAGCCAATAGCGCTTTTATCATTCCCGCGCCTGCAATAGCCGGAACGATTGGACTGAATGTACCTGAAATAAAATCGATTAATTTGCCAAAAACGCTTACATTTTTTTCATTAGATAATTTATCATCTATATTTTCTGTATGTTTTATATATTTGATCACTTCCTCATATACTTCTTCAACATGGGTGCCAATAACCACTTGAAATTGGCCGCCGCTTTCAATCGCATCAATTACGCCATCTAAAGCTTTAATAGCGTCTTGATCGGCTTTTTTATTTTGGTTTAGTGCGAATCTAAGCCTTGTCATACAATGAGTTAGTGTTGATACATTTTCACTACCACCAATCTTCTCTACAATATCCTGAGCTAATTTTTCATATTTTTTGCTCATTAGAAAATGCCCCCTCTTCTTGTTGTTGAACAATGAATTACGCCTTTTATTTATTAAACATAAACAACTCTACCCGCTAAATAAAAAAAGTTATTTATCAGTAATATTTTAAGGCTTCATTCAAGCTGCACCTTTAAGATATCACTAGATAAATAACCTTATCCAATACTTATAATCTATGTTTTATTATGCTTGTGAGGCATACTTGATTAATTGAATTAAGTGAGAAGTAGCTTGGTTAAAAATCTTGTGTTTCTTCCAAACAATAACACAACTAAATTTGAGTTCTGGAAAAAATGGTCTGAAGCAAAGATGTTTTGAACCTGTCATCGCAAAAGCACCTTCAATACAAATAGCAGTTCCCATACCATTATCTACAAAATTAACTATGTTAGAAATTAAGTTGTATGTGGCTAGAACATGTATATTTTCATATTCATCAGCAAACCAATTAGCAATTTCATTTTGTACTGTTGGACGACTAGAAAGAAGTAAAGGAACTCCAACAAGATCATTGGGAGTAACATATTCTTTTTGTGCAAGAGGGGATGAAGCCTGTGTTAGAATTCCCCATCGTTCCTTTTGAGGCAATCTGATGAAATCGTATTTTTCAATATTTATGGGCTCTAATAAAATCCCAACTTCAAGTAATCCTTTGTCTATTTTTTCCTTTATATCATCCCCTGTTCCGCTATAAATATAATAATTAACCTGTGGATACTCTTCATGAAAAGCTTTTAATGTTTGAAATAAATAATGCGATGTTAGTGATTCGACACTTCCTATAGAGATAGTCCCTCCAACCAGATTATTTTGATCTTTGAATTCTCTCTCTGTTTTATCCGCAATCGTTAGGATTTCTTCTGCCCTTTGACGTAAAAGCATGCCAGCATCCGTTAATGACACCTTTTTTTTACCGCGAATAAGCAATTGAGTACCTAAATTTTTTTCTAAGTCAGCCAATTGTCTGCTTAATGTCGGCTGTGTTACATGTAGTACATTTGCTGCATGCGTAATACTTTCCAAACGAGCGACTGTAAGAAAATAACGAAGCACTCTTAACTCCATGTTTCCCCCTGTTGACAATATGTGCTTAAGAATAGATTCAATATGTCCTAGTAATTAACTTACCATCTTAAATACAGTTCTTTCAGTTTACTTTTTCACATACTTCTCTGCCATTATAACCATTAATCAGTTCTATATGCATATGTTTATATGTGGAATTGAAACGATATATGGAAAGGATTTGGGTACTGTTACGTGAACATAGTGTTGTTGGGTTTGAGCATTTTGTGATAAGACTTCCCCAAAATTAGTCATGAAATTTCATATTGCTGAGCCGTTCAACGTTCTCAGGATCGTGAAGAGATAAAATTAAGTTCTCTTTGGAATCCAACTTAGCAATCCTCTCCATGTCGGCCCTGCTCAATTCGAAGTTGAAGATATTGAAATTTTCAATAATTCTTTCCTTATGAACAGACTTTGGAATCGCAACAATTCCTCTTTGTATCAACCAACGTAAAGCAACTTGAGCCACGGATTTATGATGTTTCTCAGCTATTGTTGCCAATACTTCATTTTTGAAAATGTTATTTTTTCCTTCAGCAAATGGTCCCCAGGACTCAATCTGAACATGGTGATCCTTCATAAATTGAGCATTTTCTACTTGTTGTGTAAATACATGCGTTTCAACTTGGTTTACAGTAGGAACGATTTCATGATGAACGATTAGATCCATCAGGCGATCATTTAGGAAGTTACTTACGCCGATTGCCCTGATCTTCCCCTCATGATATAATTCCTCCATCGCACGCCATGAACCATGGATATCGCCAAAGGGCATATGAATGAGATACAGATCCAAATAATCCAGTTGCAGTTTGTTCAGTGATGTTTCGAATGCTTTCCTAGCACTCTTGTAGCCTGCATCCTGAATCCAAAGCTTTGTTGTAACGAATATTTCCTCTCTGGGCACGCCACTCTGCTTGATGGCACGACCGACTGCTTTTTCATTGCTATAAACAGCAGCGGTATCAATCAAGCGGTAACCTTCCATTAGGGCATTACAAACCGATTCTTCGCATACATTTTCATCATCAATTTGATAAACCCCAAATCCGAGTATCGGCATCTCGACACCATTGTTTAGTGTAACACTTTGCATTTTAGATCCTCCTGTTTTTTATACTCAAGTCTTAGAATGCTGGGGCCTCGCATAAATCTTAATGTTCGCTAGCGATTGGTTAAGTATTGGATTCAAAGCTATTTTTGGTGCCGGATAATTTTTTTATCCCTTTAACCAGAATGATATAGGTAATTATAGATAATACACTTGTAGAAAAAATAATAATTCCAAAAGGTATAGCAGAATTTTCGCCTGCAATTCCCACAAGTGGAGACGTAACGGCACCTAATGCGAATTGTAAGGTGCCGAGCACGGCGGACGCGCTCCCTGCAATATGCCCCTGCGATTCCATTGCTAATGTAAAAGAGATGGGGCCAATGATCCCAATGGATAAAGCAAATAAGAAGATCGAAATAAACATAGCTGATAATACACCATGTACTAGTACTATAAATAAGACTGCTGCAGAAGATATAAACGCTAGTATTATTCCGATCAAAAACAGCCGACTTTCCGTTACCCGGCCTGCAAGCAGTTTGACGAATTGAGACCCCAAGAGAATAGCAAGGCCATTCAACGCAAAGAGGATTGAAAACAGTGGCGGCGACACGCCGTATATGTTTTGGTAAATAAAAGGGGTACCTGCAACATAGGCAAAAACACCTGCGAACAATATGCCATTGACTAGAGCATACCCCATAAAAGACCGCTTTCGGAATAAGCTATTATAATTTTTCATCAACGCACGGGGACTGCCTGAAATACGTTGTTGTACAGGTAAGCTTTCCTTTAACCCCCATATGGTTATCCCAGCTAACCCTATGCCTAGCACCCCTAAAAATATAAATACACCTGACCAAGAGCTGTATGACATAACCGTACTTCCAGCCGTAGGGGAAATTAACGGTGCCACATTGCTGATCATTGTCAGCAACGATATAAACTTAGTCATTTCAATCCCACTAAACCGATCTCGGACAATAGCGCGCGAAATAACGAGTCCAGCGGACGCAGCAACCCCTTGTATAAATCTTAAAGATATAAACCATCCTATGCTTGGTGCAAAAGCGCATCCAATAGAGGAAAGGATATATAGTATCATGGAAATCAACAAAGGTTGGCGTCTTCCATAAATGTCGCTTAAAGGTCCCATTATCAACTGTCCTAGCCCTAATCCTAACAGACTAGTGGTTAAACTCGCTTGAACCGCAGTTGCGCTTGTTCCAAAAAAAACAGAGATTTGCGGAAGTGATGCAAGATACATATCGACGGTAAACGGCCCCAACGCCGAAAATATGGCCAATAATAGAGCAAAACCGAAAGAATTTTTTTGGGTCTTCATTCTTTTAACTCCTATGATTGTTTAAATGCTTTCCTTAAGCTAACGCATATGCTTTAGATGTTATGGGTTTGTTACTTTTGCCCCCATAGAATAAGCGAACCTAACAGCCATGTGTCCGAGTCCACCAAGTCCAACAACGGCTATATTTTTGCCGGAATCAACCCCCATGGAGCAGCGGCGAAAACGTTGTGATCCCAGCACATAAGTGTTGGAGCGGCGATATCAAGATTAATGCCCTCTGGAATTCGAACCACGAAATCCTGCGTTACAACGATATGGGTGGAATAACCTTCCTGCGTATATTGTCCATATCTATCGATGAATCCATAGCTACTCGTATGTCCATTAAGACAATATTGCTCCTTTCCTCTACGGCAACTCTCGCACTCTCTCCACAGGAACCATACAGCCAACTTCTACTTGGTCACCAACAGCATACTTTGTGACTTCCAAACCAATCTGGGCGACAATTCCAGAAATCTCATGTCCTGGAACGAGAGGATATTGGACTGGTCCTCAATCGGCACGGGCAGCATGGATGTCAGAGTGGCAAATACCCGTATATTTGATCTCTATGAGAATATCATGCGGTTTAAGATCCCTGCGCTCAATTGTAGTTAGAATGAACGGATCTTATGGACGGCACACAGCACGTGCGCATTAGCATTAATCATATATAACCTCCAATGAATAGAATTTTTATCAGTTAGCTATTTAGAAATTAATAATGATTATCCACACTTCTTTATTAAACACCAAGTGAACACCCCTCTTTTTTAAATTTAAGTTCCCCTTTTAGGTATGCCACGGAGAGCGAATAAGCAAAACTGGTTGTTTTATCAACTTATGTCTATTATTATAAAAAAAGAAACCTAAGTTCAATGGTTAAAAAAGCGCAATTTGTTGAAATAGCAACATCATCACGAAAAGTGTTCATTATTTTGTTGATCAGGGGGAAAAGACAAGATGATTAAAGTGGATCGGAGAATCCTAAAAACACAAGAAGCCTTAAAAAAAGCCGTTATTGAACTGATGGCTGTAAAAAACTTCGATGAGATTACCATTCAAGACATTGCAAACAAGGCAAACGTAAACCGCGGTACAATTTATCTTCACTATCAGGACAAATATGATTTATTAGATCAAATCATGGAAACACACATTAATGAATTAAAAGAAATGGATACGTGGGCATGTCAGATGGAGTGGGCTGATGCTCTTGTTCCATATTTCGAGTACTTTGAGAAAAATTATTTACTTTTTTCAACCATGCTAGCTGCATCAAAAGGTACACCTTCTTCTTTTAGAACGCGGCTACTTGCTTATTTCATGGAAGGGTTCAAAGGGGAGATTGACAAAGAAAGCGGAAAAAATGCGGAATTAACCGAAGATGTGATGTTACAATATGCTGGGACTGCTTATGTAGGGGTCATTGAATGGTGGATTCGAAATGGAATGCCCTATTCACCGCAAGTCATGGCCACGCAAGTTGGCACCTTGCTAGAAAGAAGTTTTTAATCGGTAATTATATTCTGTAAAGTAAATGGCATTTTCCCTTTTCAATAAAGGTCACAGTATACAACGAAACACTAAAGCAACGGCAGCCGATCGGCTGCCGCTTCTGATGTTTTTTCATTTTTTATTAGAGCTTTTATATTCTTCCTCGGTTACTGTACATCGACACAAAGGCAACTTTGCGTCACTTACTTGACGAGCTCTACATCACTTATCCATATTATTGACTGCCTTCCTCATTTCCTCATCTGTTAAATGTGTATAGATCATAGTCGTTTGTATTGAAGAAAGTCCTAACTGATTTTTTAATCTGGGTACATCATTATTCTCCAGATGATATCGCGTCGCGAATGAATGCCGTAAAGAATGTACAGTTAAAGCCGGCTTTCCAAAAGCTAAAGCGTATTTTTCAATCAGTTTCTCAATTGACCTTTGTGTTAGCCGACGGCTTTTTCCTTTACGGCCTATAGGAGCAGCAATAAACAAAAAGCTTTCAGTTTTCTCTGGTTTATATCTGGATTCTCTGATCTGCAGATAATTTTCTAAATCTAGTAACGCTTGCTTGCTGAAATATACATATTGTTCTTTATTACCTTTTCGTATAACACGAACTAAGGCGTTATTCATATCCAGATCCTCGACGTTAATGCCTGCAACCTCAGATAGTCTAAGTCCTGATCCTAAAATGAGGGAAACAATGGCTGTATCCCGTTCACGATTAAACTGATGGAAATTGAAAATGCGTTTATTCTCTTTATTGATTTCTCCGAAATCATGAGCTATAAACTGCCTAAATGACTCAAAATCGTCTTCCCTAAGAATTTTCCCATCAATACGATTGGCAATGGTTTCTTGGCTTTCTTTAACCGCGTTTAAATCCATTTTGGCCATAACATTGCGCTGGATATATGGCTTTAAGTCACTTGTCTCAGCTTTGTTCTGTAAGTAATCAAATAAGGATTTTAGTGAGGACAATTTTCGGTTGATGGTTAGCTTGGTATTGCCAAGTTGATACTCCAAAAAAGATAAGAAATTTTCTACTTCACGAATTGTTAGTTTCTCTAAAATGGCCAAATTAATGTTTTTACGACTATCTGCAGTAAAGTTTTCTGCAACTAACCAATCAAAAAATATAATATAGTCATGGCAATAGTTCAGAAGCGTTGTGGGAGAAAGTTTTCGTTTTCTGCTATCAATAAATTCCGTAACAAACCACGGAAGATCAGACAATTTTTCATCGATTCGATTCATGTAATGCATTTTCATTTGTTTATCCATATATGTATAACCTCCATAACTTATTATACTTCAGCTATAAATATTCGTCAAAACAGTATTTTACGTAATTATATTAACTTTAACTCAGTATTGCCCCTTCAGCAATCTTCTTGTAACCTCGAATAAATTTATCTTTTTCATTTGTCCTTGCTTAATGATGCTTATGAAACAATCGTTTCTGTGAGCATCATATCCAAAAAGGGAAAATTGCTGGAGTTGACGCCGAATAAGAACTGAAATCTTCTTATCGGCTTTTAGGGCTACTTGGTTGATCAAATCTTGCAGCTGTTGCAGGGCAACGACCCAATCGAGCGTACCGACTTCGTTGCACAACAAATAAAACATTCTGTCAAAGGAACACGCATCCGTGCTTTTCCGATGATGCCACGCCAGCAGTATGTATAGGGAAAACACAATCGTCGTGTGGCTGGTCAGCAGATTGCAGGACGGACTGAAGTCAGAACCTCCATTAATTAATTGTTTACATAATCATATCATCAACTCTTCGTCTATCGGATGTTCCCATAGTCCCAGTTTACCCTTCGCTGGAATATAGGGCTTCAGCAGACGGAAACCCGCTATTTCCCACGCAAAATAACCTGGACTGTAATAGCCTAACAGGAAGTCCTCACCCGTCACAACCTTCCCGCAATCCAGAATGGCTGACGTATGATTAGAGTCGATAACTTGATAACAATTTGTAAGCTCGCAAGTAGCAAGGATAACTCCCGTAGGAAGGCTTTGTTCCGTATAGCTATTCTTGGCAAGTAAAGAACGTATGAGTTCATATTTGCAGGCCTGCTTATCGACTTTCTGGCTTGCATGAATAGCCAACGGTCCGCGGTACCGGGTCTTCCAGGATCTGGTTTCATATAGAGTCTCGCCTTGGACAAGCAGAGTCGCCCATGGTTGAATCATGGATAATACTTTCATTCCTCTACGCTCCATTACTGTCATAATGAATTACTATTCCCCAAACATTCTCGAAACTTTCCATTCCCGCATAAAAAGGACGCATTCCCTCCGTTCGCAATAGACCTTTGGGAACAACCTCTGTTTAGCACGCTAGATTAAGCCTGAATTTCGTTTGCGATTTGACGCAGACCCTCTTCGAGTGACGTGGTCGGACCTCCGTCCAAGCAGCTTCTGAAGATCATTACTCTCGATTTCCAATGCGCCATCGCGGATTGCACTCTGAATTCCAACCAGTCGGAACGATCGGTTCAGGTATAACTACGCTGCTCATTATTCTGGCATAAGTTTCGTCATCCGCTTGTTGAACGGGAACTTCCTCCAAGACACTTCCGAAAGGTGTTACACGCCTTTGAATGGATTGCATTATCTAATTTATCTTTCATCTAACGTCCCCCCTCTCGTTAAGCCCTATTATTTCTTCCAACGTTTGCACAGACGCGGCTCAATTCATGCGAGTCCCTTCTCATTCAAGGCACTTAAATTCAACTAAGAACGGATGATTTTCCAATCAAATGCCCATAATAAAGCTTAATGAAAAATCCATAAAGATAATGGTGATTACATGTGGAAATCTTCCAAAATAAATACCTATCCGTTAACCCTTGATGTTTTAAAAACGATGCTTGCCGGCATATCAGAAGCCAGTATCATTGAACGTTGCCCACCTTCCGGAAATCCAATTTGGATTATATATCTGGATACGCTGGTCGATGAGGCACGCATCAATGAATCCATCCTGAAGCCATTGCTTACTATAAATGACAGACCGGTTCCGGAGCGTATTCTAAACTGTAAATTCACAGAAATTCATACACTTAAAGATGCAGAACAGCAACTGATGCGGGCAGCGGTGATCGTACATGAGCCTGCGTTAAATCAATGGTGGACTACTCTTCTTCCGATTACACTGGGTCGTCCTGTAGGAAAATCAGAAACGGAAACCATTATTTACGGGCCGCAGGATAGTTTTACGGAGCAGATTGATCAGAATATAACTTTGATTCGCCGGCGGCTTCCTTTAAGTACATTGAAGTCGGAACAGTTCACAGCCGGTTCGCTTAGTTCTACTTCAGTCTCTCTGCTATACATTGAGGGTTTAACCAATACTAACCTTATCTCTAACACTAAAGAGAAGTTAGTTGCCTTGAACTATGATATATTCCTTGATTCTGGCCAAATCGGAGTTTTTATCGAAGATCACAGCAACAGCCTCTTTCCGCAGCTGCAGCAAACGGATCGACCTGATCAATGCGCTTATTCGCTGGCCATGGGCAAGGTCGTGATCCTGGTAGACAATTCTCCATTTGCTCTGATCGGACCTATAACATTTTTTCATCTTTTCCAATCGCCCGAAGACTATATCCACCGCTGGATAGTCGCTAGTTTTTTGCGTTTACTCCGGTTCTTCAGCTTTTTTTTGTCGCTGATACTAATTCCGGTATATGTTGCCTTAACGGCCCACCACTACCAGATGATCCCCCTGCCTCTCCTCTTTGTCCTGATTGAATCCCGAAGCAAGCTTCCATTCACCCCATTTTGGGAGGGTTTGATCATGCTCGTAATATTGGAAATTATTAAAGAGGCAAGTTTAAGGATGCCGAACAAAACGAGCCAAACTTTAGGTGTCGTAGGCGGCATCGTTATTGGACAGGCAGCGGTTGAAGCCGGTTTTGCCAGCAAAGTGCTGATCGTTCTTCTAGGTGTATCGGGGATCGCCTCTTTTCTGTCGCCGAATTACCAGATATCCAAAGCAAACACGGTCATCCAGCTGACTCTTCTCTGTTTAGCCGCTTATTTTGGCATCTTCGGAATCATATTAGGTTTAATCGCTCTGCTGGCGCATTTGAACGGATTAACTTCACTGAGAGAGCCGTATTTGGCTCCTCTGACTCCCCTTTATTTTAAGGACTGGAAAGATTTTATAATCAGGGTAAGCCTTCATTGGATGGAAACGCGACCTTCCTATTTGAAACCTTTGAAAAAATGGCGATACAGCCGCAGGAAACGATGACATGTCCGCATTCACGCTGTTCGGTAAAAAGGAAACGCTTGGCAACTTGTATGCCGGGCTGCTCATAAACAGACTTCAAATGCTTTATTATTTTTTTATCATGCCTATGTACCTGGCCCATTTCTATATGCTTTGGATCATCCTGGGACTGGGACTTCTCTCTCAGCTGATGCTGTGGATGTTGTGCAAGTGGCTGACCTCTCCCTGGGCGACACGGGGACTTGAAGGCTTTAAGGAACTGTTTGGTCCCAAAACCGTTCGTCTGCTGGCTGCGGTCGGGCTGATTCCGCTGTTCCTCAAAACTTCTGTGATCGTACTGGGATATAGCGGGATTGTACATGAGTATCTTTTCCCCGTGATGAATAAGACTGTTCCGTTGATCGCCATTCTATTGATGAGCTGTTACGTAGCCTCCCATGGAATGGAAAGGACTCTCCGTTTCATTGTGATTGCTTTTCTCGGTACCATATGGCTCACCCTCTGCTATCTTCCTTTTTATTTCCCGCCGGTCGCAGATTATAAACAACTGTATCCCTTGATACCGCTCCACCCGCCGCTAGACTCCTGGAGAGGTATTGTCATCTGCTGGTCGGCATTGTCGGGTCCGGAGTATCTTATCTTTTTAGTGCCATGGCTGAAGCCGGATCGAAAAACGATTAAACACCTGACCATCGCTAATCTATTCACTATACTTGAGTATTTGCTTCTTTTTGTTGCCACAGTCCTCTATTATGGACACGAGTATTTGAAAACGGCCGGGTATCCGGTAATCAATATGATCAGTTACCTGCAATCACCTATATTCGAACGGATTGAAATCCTTCTAATTTCTTTTTTTATGTTTAACGTCGTCTTTGCCGTCTCGCTGTTTCTGTTGATGTTTTATGGTGCCCTGCAGATCACGGCAGGCAAAACTCTCGAAAAAAACAGCCGGTTCGGATATTTAGCAAGCTGCTTCCTTATGGGCACTCTCCTTGTCATTGCAAACGAAAAGCTCTGGAAAGCCGATACACTCCAGAACCTTTGGCCCGGATTTTTTATGTACTCAGAAGCGGCTACCTTTCTTTTGGTTCCTATACTTTTGCTGATCGCAATGCGGTGGAAAGGAAATACATATATATGAAACTACGGAAAGCATCGCTTATCATCCTGACATTGTTATTAAGCTTGCCGCTAATGACGTCTTGTGCATCGCTTACCGAGAACAATACCATCGAAGAAATTGCCCCTGTGACCTTTCTTTCTCTCAGCGAAGGCAGCGAAGGTAAAATCAAAATCAGCACACTGGCACCTCCGCTTACCCATGATTCCAAAAAGCTGGTTACTAAAGAGGTGCATATGCTCGAAGAAGGCAGAAAGTATCTCAGCCTTAATTATTTCCGCGAATACAAGCTCGGGCAGCTGCGGATGCTCTTTATCAGCGAATCTCTTGCCCGCAAGGGAATTGCGTCAATAGTTACCTCTCTTTTATTGGACCCGGAAACAACACAGCGATTATATCTTGTTGTTGTCGACGGAAATTTCGACGAATATATCATGACTAATACTGAGAAACAGAAGGATTTGGAGTATTTTTTGTATCGTATGTTTAAACATTATGAAAACAAACAGCAGGGTACGATGACGGTCATCAATCTGCACCGCTTTTTGCAAAAATATCATAATCCTTTATCCGATCCGGTCCTACCCGTTTTTGAAGCAACTCCGGATGATTTTAAGTATGAAGGCACCGGCCTCTTCCAGAAGGATAAAATGGCGGGAAAACTTTCCCTCCGGCAAGACCACATCTTTCAGCTGCTGGATAATGTAAATTATATTAAACTTTTGCCCCTCCCTGAGTTTTCCATTCTTCTCGGCCAGGTTCGCTCAAAAGTAGACCTTCATTGGAACCGCGGCGACAGCATTTACGTGGTGAATGTCAATTTGTACGCCAGACTGGTGGAATATCAGGGAGATCGTTATTTAGGCGATACAAACAACCTGATGGAATTGCAAAGTGAAATTGAAAACTTTCTGAAGGAGCGTACAACGGAACTTCTTCAGAAAATGCAGAAGTGGGATGTAGACCCGTTATCTATGGGATATGTAGCACTTCATCCATTCTCAAAGCCTATTTCTGGAGAAGAGTGGCAGAAAACAAAAAGAAGTCTAAATTATCAGGTGAAAGTTCACCTTACACTCAACCCGCTCCCGGCAATTCCTTCTTATCAATATCATCGTTAGTACTTGCTGTGTGTCAAAATCCCCTCTTTAGGTATGTATGGGAAATTTAAGGGGAAATTAAAATTTGTATTTGATAAACGGTAGGGTCTCCAGAGGTAGGGATAACCCGATTCTCGGCTGTGATGCCTCAGGAGAGGTTGTCGCTGTCGGTGATAAAGTCACGAAGTTTAAGGTCGGAGACAAAGTCATAACAAGTGATTACGCAATGTGGCATGATGGACTGTTGACCCCAGAAAAAGAAGCTACAGGACTTGATCTTAGCCTTGGAACTGACGGATGTTTGAGAGAATTATTTACAATTAACGAAAATGCACTTGTAAGGATGCCAAAGAACTTGAATTGGGACGAGGCTGGTGTCATCTATTGTACTTGGGTTACAGCTTGGAATGCAGTAATTAATAAGGGTGAAATCCGACCTGGGCAAACCATTTTGATATTAGGAACAGGCGGAGTAAGTGTCGCCAGTCTATTATTTGCCAAAGCAGCCGGTGCACGGGTCATCATTACGGAAATTAATGATGAAATTCTTGCAAAAGCTAAAGAACTGGGTGCCGATGAATGCATTAATTTCACTGAAAATCCGGAATGGCACGAGAAGGTCTTGGTACTAACTGGGGGCAAAGGTGTTGACGTTCGATTGAGACCATTGGGAATGCCACGTTCGACAAGACACTATTATGTACAAAGCAAAACGGAACTGTAGTCATGGTCGGTTATGTAACTGGCGGTATAGGCCAATTCAATATTACCCAAATAACTCAACGTTGCCTGACACTGAAAGGTTTTCGTGTTGGCAGTACAGAACACATGGAACAAATGGTTGCAGCTGTCGAGCAAAGTAATCTCAAGCCAGCTATTGATTCTATATATGACATAGATAATATCCGAGACGCTTTCAGTCGGCTATCTAGTGGCGGGAAGTTTGGAAAAATTTGCGTTAGAGTTGCGAGATAAGATGCTTATTCGGAATTTGTTTGTAAAGTGGAAATAGTACTAACATGTAATCTTCTGATAAAGAGAAAACGATTCAGCTAACGGGAGACGTTAGTTTAATGGCAACGGCAGTCTAAGACTTTATTTAACAAGTCCTAGAACGCCATTGTTCTCATTAATGGAGCAGTTTAAAACTTATATTTCAAAAGTTGACGATTCTTCTTTTCAAAGACCGCGTTAAATCAATCACTCCTGTCTAATACTTTATTTTCAACGAACAGCTGAACTATGCGCTGTTTGGCTGGGCTGGGTTACTTAAGCACTGGCTGGTATGTCCATGACGAGGGTTGTACTCGTGTGACCATGTCATCCCGTTTGAGATCACAACATCGTGAAACACTGCCTCTTTTAGTTTTATTGAGCTATCGTTCCCCTTAATTCAGTAGACAGCCGTTCGGAAACCTTTAAATTCCTCAAAATAATAAAATGCATGATCTACGTAATAGAGTCAATTTGAACAATGGGTTCTATTTATCAAAAGGTAGGTGCAGGTAATTCATCAATTTTCAAACGTACTAAACTATACGGTTTTTTTCGCAGGTCTTTTCCATAATGAAATCTTGCCTGTCTATGTAATTGGTTCACAATTACATATAAGTATTGATCCGGACCAATAGAAAAAGTATCTGGCCATAAAATTCTGGGATCATGGGCGATGGTTTCCATGATTCCATTCGGCAATATCTTTCGAATACTATCGTTTTCATAATCTCCAGCATAAACGTTTCCTTTTGCGTCCGTGATCATCCCATCAGATGCCCCCTTCTCTCCCCAATACTGCACAAGATCACTTAACTTGAAATCCAGTATCGTTCTGTCTCTTAACGATTCTGTTGAGATTGAGTATAGCTGGCGACTGGTTAATGGACAATAGAATAACATTTTTCCATCAGGGGAAATGGCTATACCATCAGAGGCCAACCGAAAGGGAGATGTCGAACCATCCGCGTTTCGATTCATCAAAATTTTGCCTTCCACTTTCGGTACAAAATACGGATCGGGTGAGGTTGAGCTGGCTCCATGCAACCGTCTATACGCATTTCCGTTTTCTAAATTTACGACGATAATAGCGCCTGGACCATTGGAAGAAGAATCCGTTATATATGCGTAACCTGCTTTACCTACACGAAAGTCTAATCGGACATCATTCAAATACGTTGTCGGCAAGACTACATCATCTGCAAATGTATATACTTTTCTTATTGTATTTGTTTCTAAATCTACCGCGACTAATTTTGCCCCTCCTTTAATTGGCTCAGAAAAATTTGGTGCAGCCGTATCCAGTACCCACAGGGTTCCCCTTCCATCTGCAACAACACTTTGGACACTGATGAAGGACATAGCGATATTCAATGGGTTGATCAAATTCGTTTCTAAATTAGGATAAGACTGCAACTGACCCTCAACAATTTCCGCTACCGTAAATCTAACGTCATCTCCCCATTTCGGAAAGCAAATGAAGATACGCCCGGTTTCTGACACACTAACGCCTGTAGGCATAGCCCCATAAAATGAATAAACGAGTTCTAACTTACCGAAATATTCTTCCATAGGTAACATAGTTTTTTTTGATATCCTCCCCACCATATTTGAACGGATATTACCTATAATATGTTTAAAACTTTTTCTAATGCCTAGCTCTTAATGATTCTTTTTCTAACCAAAACATAGACGCAGAGTAGAGTAAATCTCTGCTGGTTGTTGCACCTCAATTTTATGATGCCGACCAGTTTGTAGCTGGTTAGTCATCAACATCCGTGCAGGTAAGTAGCATCATGCGACACATTGGCGATGTGGATTTCACTTTGCTGCCTGTAATACTTGTCTTTTGAATGAGTGTGCGGTGCTCAAATACGGAGATGAGCTAATTTTTGTCGATAATTCTAAAATGAAGATAGGCTAACTTCAGGAAGAGATCAAAGCCGGCATATTGTATAAATGGGGATTCACTGCTTAATAATAACGAATTTAATTAAGTTTTTTGAAAATGTCCAAGACATCTCAAAAAACAAAAGGCTTCGGCGCAAGCCGAAGCCTTTTGACGGTGACTCTCCGTTGTCTTTGGCAAGTAGTTCGTCTGAAAGTCTAAAAACCTCATTATTTTCTCAAAAGTCAAATTCATACCTGAATCGAGATAATTCAAGTCTACCCACCATCACAATACGGTTTTTCGTACGCATCTTTACCTACGCGATTGCCCTTTGATACGATTCAATCAGTAATTCAAGATGACCTTATTATTTTTGAAATGGTGACTTTTCCGTTCTCTTTACATATTAATAGCACCTGAACCTATTCCCTCTGACTTTCCCAATCCAAAAAAGAACTGACCGTCGTAGCTTCTTTCTTTTATATGTCCAGTAGTATATAAATAAAGATTTAATAAAATGAGTGGACTGTTTAATCAGTGCCTTTCATAAAATTCTGAGTCAAATGGAGTGAAGCCTCTTTTAGAGTATTAATAAAAATACGTGTCGCAGCACTCAGGTATTTATCTTTCCTGTAGATAATTCCTATATATCGAGCAAGATTAACATTTAAAATGGGAATAATTCTGATACGAGGATGGTTAAGATACTCTAAGTAAGGTCGCGGTAATATAGTTACCCCTATCCTATCTATAACCATATTAATTAAAGATTGCATGGTTGTAATTTCAAAGACCGGTTCTGGAATAAACCCCACATCTTTACAAGCTTTATTTATAAGCTGTCTTATAAAGTATTGTTCAGGAAGTAAGATGGAAGGTGTTGTTTGCAAGACTTCTATACCTAATTTATCCTGATTCTCTAACGGGTGTCCAACAGGCACTGCAAACGCCATTTCCTCTCTATATAAAGAAATGGTTTCTAATTCATCCCCTTTCATAGGTAAAAAAACAATGCCTATATCCAGCTTATTTTCTAACAGTTGTTTTTGAATATCCCCAGTACGTAATCCAAACACAGATATCTTAACACCAGGATATAGATGATGGAAACTACGTAATGTGGGCGGAATGAGGTAATTTTCAACGGTTAACAAGGTGCCTATAGAAATGGTTCCTCTTTGAAGGCCATTTAGTTCATCTATTGAGGTTTTTGCCTGTTCCAGTTCATGAAAAATGTTACGTGTATACTTTAAGAGTAATTCCCCTGATTCCGTAAGAGCCGTCTTTTTACCAATGCGATCAAATAAAAGTGTGCCAATTTCATGTTCTAACAAACGAATTTGTTGACTTAAAGAAGGTTGAGAAATCCCTACCTTTTCTGCTGCTCTTGTAAAATGTAGCTCTTGGCACACAGCGTAAAAATATTCAAGTTGTCTTAACTCCATTCTTAAGCCTCCTGATTTAAAAGGTAATAGTTCCTACCTTTGCATTTTTGCAAGTTCATTAACATAAATTTCAATAGAAATACTATAAACAATCTTAGATATTACACATTATATCATAGGTTAAACCTATGGTTATTATATAAATAATTGAATTGTACTATTGATTGAACTGTCTTAGACTATTAGTTGCACAGAGATCCAAGTAAAGTCTTTAATCCTAAAAGTATAAATTCTTTAAACTGTGTAAAAATTTTGTGGGGGTGATAAGATGGGTAGTCAAAAAACAGAGATTATCTACTACAGTGAGTTTTTAATAAAGAGTAGTAAGCCTGCCGTTCGAGCATGTTCATGGAAATGGAAAGACATTTATCCATTACTCAATTAATCTGTATCGGAAGGCTTTCTTTAAAGTGGCCGTGGAACATTGTCACTCATTCTTACTCATACAGGGGATACGCATGGAACTTCATCAACTATGAAAGTAGTCGTCCAAATTTTTAAACCTGGTGGGCATAATAAAGCGCATTGTCATACTAATGTAGCTCTCAATCTAGTATTTCAGGGCGAGGGTTATAGTATCGTGGATGGAGAAAAGATTGAATTGAAAAAAGGTGACCTATTCTTAGCTCCTCCTTGCTCTGCTCATGAACATTGCAACACTTAGCAAACAGAGGATGCTATTATTTACACGTTTCAAAATGTACCGGTTCTTGGGTAGTACACCTCGTCACATAGTCAAACCAGATACACAAACAAAGAATAACTAGAAAAGATTAGTTAATACTTTTGGCCTGAAGAATGTAACCAAACTTTAAACAACATGAACATAGAACAATTTAGTCATTCAAATATACCTTTTAAAAATTATCTGAAAGGATTTAGTATTTGACCTTATGTACAAATTAGTTCTTGTAATGTATATACACTGGAGGATATAACTGATGAAAAATTTTAATGTTGCTATTCCAACTCCCTTTCGTGATGATGAGAGCTTATATTTAGAAGGATTCAATCCTATTGTTAAACATTTAACAGATAACGGGATAGATTCACTACTTGTGTCTGCTACGACAGGCGAACAAAATTCAATGAGCATTGAAGAACGTATCCATATTATTGATTATTTTAATCAACAAAAATTTGAAAATGTTGAACTGATGTTTGGCGTATCAGCTACAACAACAAGAAATGCAATAAAACTGGTTAAAAAGCTTGAGGAATCTGTTTTTGATTCTATTCTAATTCAGTTTCCACCTTACATTCAGCCGACACAACAACAAGCTATTTCTTATATCAATGAGCTGCTACAACATACCACCAAAAACGTTGTCCTTTATAATAATCCTTTCCGAACAGGATTTGAGCTAAGTGCTGAATCATTAAAGACTGTTATTAACCAGAAGTACTCTAACCTTGTAGGACTTAAAGAAGAGAGTGATGCCAAACGTCACCATAATACTGACTTACCAGATGATTTCATCATGTTCGCTGGTGGAGATGTAAATCTTATAGAAAAGATAATGAATGGATGTAATGGACTTTCTAGTATGGTAGGGAATGTTTACCCACAAGAAATCAAACAAATTTTTAATGACTTATTAATGAATAAACCAGTAGACCTTTGGAAGATAAAACAATTAATTAATAAAGTTACAAGTGGTCAAGCCATCATAAACATAAAAAATCACTATAATTCTTTAGGTATAAAAGTAGGGGCTTGTCGTTCTCCTATTAACTAACGGGAGAAGTCCAAAAATTCGCTTAATTTAATTAAAATGTTTAAAAGTAACCGTCAAGTAGAAAACAACATTTTATTATGTTCTCTGCTTTACGGTTACTATTGTGGAACAATATGGAAGTGTGGCAATCCAAACAATAAATGAATTGATTACCTAATTTAGAAAAGCTTTAGTATTAAATGCGGAGGATCTATAGCGATCATGGGTATTTCACAAAAAACCAATCAACTAGGACAACCGAAACCGGATCTAAAGCCTAGAATAGGATTACTTATTATAGGTATCATCCTAATGGGAGCCAATCTCAGAGCCCCACTAACATCAGTGGGTCCACTAATAAATTCTATACGTGACAGTTTAGGCATATCTAATATGCTAGCAGGGACAATAACTACAGTACCTTTACTTACTTTTGCATTCTTATCCCCTTTTGCCCCTAAGTTAGCTCAACGTTTTAGTACGGAGTTTATCCTATTTATTTCTTTAATCTTATTAACCATTGGATTTGGAATACGTTCTTTTGGTGGTGTAATAACCTTATTTATAGGAACAATCTTAATTGGTTCATGTATTGCCATTGGTAATGTATTACTCCCCAGTCTCATTAAACATAACTTTGCACAAAATGTAGGAATGATAACAGGGATTTATATAGTCTCTATGAATTTATGTGGAGCTATTGGATCCGGTATAAGTATCTCCATCTCCTCATTATCAGGGTTAGGATGGTCAGGAGGTCTCGGATGCTGGGGAATCTTATCTCTTCTTACACTTTTCTTTTGGTTACCACTAATACAAAATCAACATAAATCTATTAGATTTGTACAAACTAAAAAGAAAGTTAAATCTATAAACTTATGGCATTCTAAACTAGCATGGAATGTCACGTTATTTATGGGTTTTCAATCCTTAATCTTTTATACCATGATAACGTGGCTTCCTGAAATTCTTGAACAAAAAGGGCTGAACACTCATGCAGCTGGCTGGATGTTGTCTTTAATGCAATTTGCTATGCTTCCTACTACGTTTATTGTCTCTATTTTAGCTGGACGTTTAAAGAAGCAGCATTCATTAGTACTGGTTTCAGTCGTCTTGCTTATTGGAGGGGTATTCGGTATCTTACACGGAAGCACGATCCTTATTCCAATATGGATAATTATGGTTGGAATTGGAGTGGGATTTGCCTTTAGTTTAGCTATGATGTTTTTTAGTTTACGTACTCAAGATACGAATGAGGCAGCAGAATTATCCGGTATGGCTCAATCATTAGGTTATCTTTTGTCTGCTATCGGCCCTGTCTTATTTGGATGGTTGCATGATGTGACACATAATTGGAATACTTCCTTACTGATGTTAGTTTTAACTTCTGTTATTATCTTTATCACGGGTATAGGCGCAGGAAAAAATGAATATGTAGCATAGGATACCAGTCAGTAAACAAGAATACTTGGTTTTTAACCCAGTCTCAAAAACATTTGTTTTTGGGACTTTTTTGTAATTGGTATTAATATATAAAGGGGAATGGATAGTTGAAAACAAGAGAACTTCTTACCAACTGTCGCTATTTTATTGAACTAACGTTTCCCGTGAGTTGGACAAGATTATTAGAACTGAATGCTAATCCGTACTGGGATTCATAAATTCACTTAATCATTAAGCTCCCTGGAAATGATTTAGTTTCCTCACTCAAGCTCATGGAAGCGCTGCATGCTATTGTGCCGAACGGTACGACATATTTCTTGCAAATTACAATTAATATCTATTTTACACAACTAAGATAAGCCGTCCCCGACCCTCAGCCTCCAGTCATTACATCATATGGTAGTACCAACAGGGTATTCAAAATCACATTCACCAATAAGAAGAAGCCAAGCTTGCGACAAATGACGGATTGCAAAAAGCATGAATGAATTCATGTTTCTTTTCATAATGGATAGGAGCTATGGCTTTCGCTGTTGCTTCTGTGGCTATCCCTCTGCCGATGTGTCTATGGCTTAAACCTATACTTACAATCAAATATATAAAATCCTTATTAAATAAAGACTAAATAATAATTTAATCAAACTAAAAGAAATACGGGTTTTGTGAAGATGTCTTAGAAAACCCGCATAGCAACGTGGATTCTTCATGATATAAATCAGGTAAAATTCATCAATCTCACTGTATTTATCCCTGAGGCTAGACTTAGGGAAGATTTGTGTCACTACAATCCTTAGTCCATATTCTCTCCATTTTTATCCAATGACAAAAATGTTCCTACATTAATGACGCAAAGTTACCTAAATAGGTTCACCGATTTCACATTGATCCTTGAAGTCCATTTGTTCATTTTAATTGCCTTGTAGCTGGCTGCCAGGATATTGTTAAGTATCTTTTGAAACAAAAAAAAAGAACGACTACCTACTGGAAGCCGTATAAACCGTGCTAAACAGTTATTCTATTATTAACTCACCCTTAATTCTATACTTCACCTTATTATTAGAATGCTCTTCTTCCCTCTTCGCCATATGTATCTCAGGTTCAATCAAAAACTCTTCTGTACATAATTTACTTTCATTATTCGGATCTTTGTACACCAATATGATATTCAAACTGAATAAATCCAAGTTTTCATTAAAGGCCTTTATGTTCAATAAGTATATGTACCATCTAGGAAGATGTATTTTTATACCGTGTTTTTCTGCGCCAACAGGATGAATCGTTTCCAATTCCTCAAGATGAAAACTGATTTCATGTTTAATATTTTCTACTTTGTTAAATGAAATAACGACTTTTTCTTCTTCCTCAGAAAGATAAAATGAATGATTATCTTCATCATTGAAAGCTGTATGATCTTTCATAAAATCATTTAATTCATCAAAATCAACCGCAATCTCAACCATGACATTTTCTGCTGGGATATTTCCATGATTATAAACTTCTAGATAAACACTAGATTTATCGTCTTGAAACGATGATTCCTTCACACCACTTCCCCAGTCCTGAAAGAGTGATTGATGGAGTTCAACTTCAAATGTTTTAGACGGTATGGCTAAGTTTACTTTTCTACTATTCTTCTGTTCGTCACTCGCCGTTTGATGACTCTTTTTCAATCGAAGCACAGCAAACACAGAAATGAATGTCGCTAATACTACTCCACCAATAGAAATGATTAGTACCAATAGTTGTATCTTCACCGATTTGTCCTCCGTTCCTATTTTCTTCATTATACACTATCCACTTATTCACTATATCTATGAATGGTGTCTAACTGCTAAAGCCCTATGTTTGATCACACAAAGATAACGTTAATGTTGCATAAAAAAGAACCCACGTTTTCATGGGTTTTAATCAGTCCATTATAAGAAAATCCGTCATAAGGCAAGCAGGCACTCCTTGTTCACCTAGCACCCAAAAGCTTACATCACTTTCTCATAACCTCTTATCTACGAATTTCGCAAATTTCTTTCAAATGTAAAGTATTCGTGAAAAAATTGACTATCCTGCCCTTTAGTTTAATAAAAGGGCCTCTGTCGCCGTCGATGGAATCCTATCGGGAATGTAACAATGTTCTGTCACCCGACAAATGATAAATTGTCAATTAGCTGGAGAACATTATTTAAAAACACACCTAATACAAAATGCAACTCACCTCCATCTAGAAGTAAATGAACTTTGCCAAATTATTTTCTGATCTTGCTGATGAAAAATGGATATTTAGGGACCTTTTCGTATGATTTCCTATGTGAATGTGATATTTAGTATACTTATATATTCATTTAAACTTGACTTTTGATGCCCATAATAAGAACGTGCCTTTCTGCTCTTCTGCATTACAGGTAAATAAGCTCTTCACTACAAATCCAGACGACCAAACTCCCAACCTAACTTTCCTCATCTCTTTTGTAATCTGTCGTGCTGATTGAGCACAACAAAAAGAGATCAACGGTCGGAACACGTTGATCTCTTTTTGTCGTCTCACTCTGATTTTCTTTTTCTACCGTTCTCGTCACTCGCAGACCGAGAAGATACAAACTCAGTATCCTCAGGGTTATGTGTCCCCCTCTGTTCTATTTCTAATGCCTACAGTTTTTTGGTGTTTGGATATCCAATGTCACTGGATCATTTCAAACGGACAAAATGTATTTCTCCAAGCCTATTTTCAAACCGTCTTCATCATTACTCGATGTGACCCAGTCGGCAATTTTCTTAACTTCCTCTGGCGCATTCCCCATTGCAATTCCTAGGCCTGCGTACAAAATCATATCCATGTCATTATAGTTGTCTCCAATGGCCATCGATTCACGATAAGTAATATTAAATATCCCCTCGAGTTCCTGAATGGCATACGATTTGGACACCATCTCATCCATAATTTCCAGATAGGTTCCCTTGGATTTATAGACACTGATACCAGTAACTTCATTTTTGATTTGTTGTACAAGCCGCTCAACGTCTTCGGGAGGTCCCATGCATAAAATTTTGTGAGTATCATGATCTTCTTCTATATATGAGGAAAGCACCCTCTGTATGGGAGAGCCATTAATAATTCCCGCTTCCTGAATTACCCAAGGATTTTGAGTGTTATCAACGATCCACTGGTCATAGCCATATAAGTTAAAACTAATAGAAGGATAATGATCCGATACAATATCGTATATTTGTTTAATGCTCTTTTTCGATAAACAGATGCTATGGAGGATTTCCCTATTACAGCCCAATATTAGACCACCGCTATAACAAATGACGGGAGCATTAATATTGAGCTCTTGCTGAAGAGGAAAAATGCTGCTTGGCATTCTCGCTGAAACGAGTACAAAAGGGATATTTCCTCCCACAACCTTTTGGATTGTATTTTTGGTGTCGAATGTAATTTGATGTTTTGAATTTAACAACGTCCCGTCAATATCGCTAAAGATTGCTTGTATCATGGCCCATGCTCCCTTGCGATTTTTTATCACTTTTCTTCCTCAAGCACCTTGATAACTTGTACTCCGCTATCCTGCAACATCAGCAATGAATGCTTCGGGGCATCCTGATTTGTAATTAGAATATCAATTTCGGAAAAACTCAGACCTTTAAACGGGCTTGTTAAATTAAATTTTTTGAAATCGGCAAGTAAAAATACTTCTCTGGCACGCCTCGATACCAGCTTTTTAACTAAAGCATCATCACGGTTCGCAAAATACACTCCGTCTTCCATAATGGCGGCAGCTCCTAAAAAAGCTTTGTCAAAAAAAACATCGTTCAACTGCATAGCCGTGTCGTAGTCATAAAAAAAACGGTTTTCATGATTAAATTTGCCCCCGAGCAAATTTATGTTAATTTCACTTTTTGCTGATAAAGCTTCTGCATTATCCAACGAGTGTGTGTAAACCGTCAGATTCTTGTCCAATTGCCCACAGAGCAGTTGAATGGTAGTCGATACATCCATGAAGCATACATCTCCGTCAGCGATATGCTCAGAAGCTGCTTTTGCAATAAGCATCTTTTGCTTTGTTGCTGAGGTTACACGTTCCTTGTAGGCTCTTATTTCTTCTTTTAATAAGGGTAAGGCAATACCTCCATGGGTTCTGATAACCCCCCCTTCATGAACAAGCTTAATAATATCCCTTCTTGCCGTATCTCTCGAGATGTTCAATAAATCGCAAATTTCCGAATTTGATAATTGGTTACGGCTTTGGAGATACTCTAAAATTTTTAAAAGTCGTTCCTCTTGGTGAATATAATCCCTCCCCCTTTCCCTATATTCATCATAAGCAATTTAACGCTTTTTGTTAAGTGTTTCTAAGTGTTTTTTTCGAAAATTAAGCAAACCGCTTATATTGGGTATTTCACATGATAAGTCCCCGATCCGCATTCACATCGCATTAAGAGTCCAGGGACTTTATTCATTTTGCCTATTTATTGATAAATTCAATCTTTTGACATCTGCAGTGTCGGTTTTTACTTTTCGCAGTTGCGTGTTTCTCGCACGTTTAGTTTTAAGTGGATTGATTATAAAATGCTTGCACTCCTCGCGTATTAAAATTAGGAAACTAATCCTCGATGGTAATGGCCGGTTGCTTCCAAAATAATAACGGCTCCCTGCCCGAGTTGAGCTCTTCCTCTATTGGCACGTATGTTACCCGTTAGTGCGATGATCGCCCAAATATATTAGGTGTCTCGACGTTCTATATGGTTCGGCGTCATGGGCAACAAAACAAAGAAAGCAGCTGATCACATTGGTCGGCTGCTTTCTTGTTATTATAGAGCTAACGGCTGTAAAAAACTTCGATAACATTACCATTCAAGACATTGCAGACCAAGCAAACGTAAACCGTGGTACGATTTATCTTCATTATGAGGACAAATATGATTTATTGAATCAAATCATGAGACACACATTAATGAATTAAAAGAAATAGATACCTGGGCATGTCAGATGGAATGGGCTGATGCTCTTGTTCCATATTTGCAGCCAAAAATCCATGTCCGCTAATGATAAGCGTATAGAACGGTTAAAATGTTAGCGAGCCCCCTTATATTAAACTTCATGATCCTTAAATTATAAATATCTCGCTACATGCTTTCTAACAAACACATTTCCACCTGTAACTAATGTAAGTTTCATAAGATCCACCTTCTAATTAACTTAAAAATGTCCTAGCAATCACTTGGTCTAGGTGCAGAAGGGCCAAGACCAATGGAACAAAGCCAATTCAGTACTACCTCATGCAGCACGTTGATGTTGTCTACCTGGCAGTGTTCTAATCCGCCAAGTCTTCTATCCTCTATGGCGAAGAACGTCTTGTTTTTCGAACCAGCCTGCTCGTAATTTTTAAGAGCTTGCGTTAGTGGATTGGGCTGAACTAATATCTCTTCCGCACCGTGCATCACAAGAAGCGGGCATTCTATCTGGTGAAGCACGCCCTCGAGATTGTAGGCAAAACGAGGATTTTCCGCAAAGTCATCCAAGCTTTTTGCACCCAGGATTCTCATGCCGTGAGCAGCCAAACTCGGCGGCATCCATTTTAGCATTGCTTCCCAGTCGAATGCGTGGGTGCCTCCGTCAGAGATGACGGCAGCAATCCTGTGGTCGAAGGAACCAAATCTAAGGGAGTCGTATGCCGCAAAGCTCTCACCATGGACAATAATCTTGCTAGGATCCACTTCCGGTCTAGTCAGAAGAAAGTCGATTGCTCTTGAATGAAAAGCCTCGCTGTCAGCTCGTCTGCCCTTTCCCTTTTCGTACATTGAGAGACCGGTCCCAGGCTGGTCATAGACCATAAAGTTATATCCACACGAAATAAAGGCAGGCCCTAACCAGAAATAGTTCTCAATTGACCACTCATCACCACCATTGAGAGCCAAAATTGTGGGCTTCGGACCTTTTATCCAAGAAGGTGAGAAAAAGTACCCATCCAACTTGACATCCTCATAATCTACTTGGATTTTCTCTGGTTTGACATCGAAGTACTTTCCGGCAGCTTCGAAGAGTTCATTTACCTTCCTAAATATACGGATTTTCTCGGTGTCATTATCCATCACAGCATATTCAGCGATTCGGTGGTAATTACAAGCACGAATGTAGCAGTTACGTGCTGTATACCAGTTTCCAAAAGCTTCTGCCTCCTTGCCATGCCTTTCCAAGGCCTCTGCTGTTATGAGCCATTCCCTATGCCATGTTTCCTTATCATTGGGATCTATTTTTTTGCATGCTTCATAAATTTCGGTGACATCAGTAGCACCAAGACTTGCCATGCCTAGAGCTTTAGTTACTTGATATGACATCATATAGTTGTTTGGCCAACGGCTGAATTCAATTGACATTGCAGTATCCTCCTTTTCTAGCCTATTGATTACTCCCGTCCTTCTCTGATTAAGCACAAGGGTGTATGTTTCGAAATGAGCACCTATCTATGTCGGTGCCGCAAACTTGATTTTCTACCATATCATTTCCTCCTATCAATTTACTTGTAGCGTTTAAGCTACAAGTAAATTTTAAGATATAAAAATAAAGCTTCTCTAAAAGGAAAATAAATCTTTATAAAGAGAATATAAAAAATCATAAAGTACTAAATAGCAAAAAGACCACTGCCTATGTTCTGTACTTCAACCAGCAGCGGCCTCTAAATTATTGTAAAAAAATAAAATTAATGTTTTGCAAGTGGAAGGCTGAACTTTATGCCCAGACCGCCATACTCAGAAGAATATGCATAGATTTCTCCACCATGATGTTCAATAATTGATTTACAGCTTGCAAGTCCAAGCCCTATCCCGCCATTTTCAATTTGCCGAGATTTATCCACAGTGAAAAATTTAAGAAATAGTGAAGAGATATCCTTATCCGGCACTCCAGTCCCATTATCCTCAATTTCAAAATAGGCATAAGAACCTTGTGAGTATCCAGTCATATACACTTTCAACTCATTTTTTCCTCCATATCTTACAACATTACTGAAGAGATTACCAAAGACCCGACCTATCATAATTTCATTGACCATAAGCATTACATTTCCCGTGAATAAATGTTTGTAAACAAGCTCACAGTCAAGTCCTGATAGCTCATATTCATATTCTAGGGCAATGTTTTCAAATAATTTTGATGCATCGACGGGTTTCACAGTCATGGATTCTAAATCCTGTTTCTCTTTGGTGAAGCTTACAAAGTCATTGATGAGTTCAGCCATATATTTTGACTTTTTTTGTATCAACTCATAATATTCCTGCTTTTCATTTTCTGATAGACCCTTTTGCATACCTAACAGTTCAGCAAAACCATTAATAGATGTTAATGGTGCTTTTAGATCGTGAGCAATGGCAGCAATGATATCCGTTTGCTCTTTGTGTGCTAGTTGGAGCCTCTTTTCCATCTTATTAAAGTGATTATAAAGGTCTCCAATTTCATCATTACTTCTTAATGCAAGTGGAGGCAATGGATGCACAATATTTATTCTTTCCAATCTGGTATTAAGCAGTCCGATTGGTTTTTCTATAAAAAAATAAATATACATAATCAAAATAATAAAGATGAAACAGGCAATAGCAAATATAGGAAAGAGTAATCCTATATATGAGGGATTCAGTAACGAACTGGATATAGGTGAATATGCTGCAAAGATAAACTTTAAATAGATTCCAATTGAAACCATAAAAACTATAAACATCACCAGGAACAGTAAAGGCAGCTTTATTTTCAGTTTCATACCATTACTCTCTTTCCTTGTACTTATATCCGATGCCCCAAATTGTTTTAATAAAATCATATTCAGGACCAAGTTTCTTACGGATATTTTTTATATGAACCGTTACGGTATTTAATTCTCCGTATTCGTCTCCCCAGACATATTCATATATCCGCTCACGAGTCAATACATTATTGGGGTTATGCATGAGCATGGACAATATTTGAAATTCCTTTGTTGATAAGTTAAGCTTTCTGTTATTTAGAAATGCTTCAAAGGTCTTATCATTCAAGATGAGAGGAGAATCAGTCCTTTCTCTATTGGGACTAAATTCATTCCACTCTTTAAGCAGTCTGTCAACTTTTCTGAAGTTGGCCCTTATCCTGGAAGTAAGCTCCTGAATGCTAAAGGGCTTTGTCATATAATCATCTGCCCCTATTTCGAGCCCAACGATTTTATCAATATCCTTATCCCGAGCGCTTAAAAACAGAATTGGAGCATTATAAGAATTTCTGATGCTTCGGCAGACATCAAGACCATTCATACCAGGCATCATTATATCAAGAATGATGAAATCAATGTGATTTTCTTTCAATGCACATAAGGCTTCTTTCCCAGAATATGCTGGAATCGTTTCAAATCCCTCATAACTTAAACTCTTTGTTATGAGTTTTACTATATCTTTATCATCATCTACAACTAATATCTTTTTTTGCACTTTTGCACCTCCGAGCTGCTTTAATATACTTTTGCGAGTCTACCAGTTGCGGCAGCATGATGCAATGAATACAATAACAAGAATAGCGATCAGATTGGCCATCCCGCCCTGTATGAGAAACGGATAAAACGGCTATCCTTAAACAATAGATTCACATCTTCATCTTCTACTGCAAAATAGTCAAAGCATTCAAAAGCCTGTCACTAGCAGTCTGGAAGATTTGATGGATATACTGCCGGTTTTCTTTATATGGAATGGTAAGTGAAATTTTCAGAATATCCCCTACATGCTCTGACTCGAAGAAAATAACCTTGTTGACATTAGTCTGTGTGCTTTCGGTATATAGATTGTCGAGCAATTCTGCATCATCGCGTCCCTCACCTAAATAGTTGAATACGATGGGCAGCTGCCCAAGTCCCTTTTTCAAAAAGCTACTGGATACCGGGTAAGCTTCCTCCATTTCCGCATTGAAGATCAGGTTGAAAAAGTTCAAATGATAGCGTGAAGCAAAGTCCAGATGGGTATGGATGCTCTTTTCATAGGGTTCCATGTCATCTTCCTGCAGTACAACGGGGATATGATCAATACACTCGCCTACGATTCCAAAATAATTCCGGTCGCCATATTGTCTTCCATAATTAGTAAGCCAAAGCGGAACATCAGAGCCTTCGAAATAGCTGCTGAAAAAACGTACAGCCATTTGAAGCGAAATCTCCCACATCATCGCAGGGCCGTGCTGCTCTGAAATTCCGTCTAAATTCAGCGTCCAGCGATATCTAGTAGTGTCAGCATAGTTGCGTTCTTCGGTCAGCGCGTGGATACGTTCATTATTCTCACCAAACCTCTGAAGTTCGAATTGCTCGCTGATTTCCTGATCTCTGATTCCTTGAGGGCCTTGACGGATATGGTTCACATAATCCCGGTACTGCACCTCTTCTATCGTATATTCCTGTTGCGGGTGATGATATTCATCAAGAAGCTGTCTGCGTAAGATGTCGCTGCTCGTAGCATCAAAGATGATGTGCGAGCAAGGAAATAACAACAGATGTTCACGCAAATTTAAGCGAACCAGGACAATCCGGTACTGCAACGATTGTGTAAGTTCATAAGGTTCTAAAAACAGGCTGGAAGCGATAGATAAAAGTAGCCTACGTTGTGCTTGTACCGGCTGATCCGAGAGATCAACAATCGGTAAAGAAAGATGCTCTGGAGCTGGATGCAGTTCCCATTCCCATGCTCCGGACGATTGAACAAGCACACTTCTTAGCAATTCATGGCGGTGAAGAAGCCGCTGAACTGTTGCGGTCAAACGCTCGGTGTCCAAGTAGCTATCTAACTGTATTGCCATGCCCGAGCCTGTAAAATGCTGCAAATGATACTGCTGAGCTGGTGCAAGCGGATAGCACCCAATAGCATTTAGACTTAATATATTGGTATTCCAGCTTATATTTGACTCGGCAATGCTAGCAAGCCATTCATCGGCCTGTAGTTTAAGTAAGGTTTCTTGTTCTTCGTTAGTTGGTAGAGTCCCAAGAATTCTATCTGGTTCGTCGATTCCCCAGCGAACGATATAATGGGGATGAAGGTCTGGATGGATACGAGATTGGATAAACGCTGTGATTGCCTGAACTTGTTCTGTGTGAAAAGGCTTAACTTGCAGGAACAAATAGTCTTGCTTATCGGCGGATACGAAATGAAGCCATGCCTGTACACCAAACGCATCGGCAATTGCCTGCTCAACCTCCTGAGTTTTCGCAATAAGCGTATCCCTGTTCTCTCCGCCCTCTTCACCACGTTGTAACAGCTTGGCCAGGTTTCTGATCGTTTGATATCGCAGCAATTGATGTATATCCAATGGAATGTTCGATTCCTGCATTTTGGATACCAGTTGAATGGCCTTCAATGAATGACCTCCAAGCTCGAAAAAGCCGTCGTCAATGCCGACCTTTTCAACGCCAAGCACTGCTTGCCACAGGTTCGCCAACTGTTGTTCCACTTCATTAGTCGGAGCAACATATTCCATATCGGTACCGCTGGCCATTTCTGGTTCAGGCAATGCTTGGCGGTCGATTTTACCGTTCGTTGTCAGAGGAAACGCCTGCAGGAACACATACTGGGCAGGAATCATATAATCCGGCAACTGGCCAGTCAAATGGGTCTTCATATCACTCTTAGATAGCGGTACGTCGGTTGAGATATAAGCACAGAGCGTTTTTTGACCATCGTTTGTGCTTTTTACCGCTACGTGCGCCTCCTGAACTGCATCATGCCTCATGAGCTGGGTTTCAATTTCCCCAGGTTCAATACGAAATCCGCGGATTTTAACCTGCTGGTCTATACGTCCGAGATACTCCAGATTGCCATCCGGTAGCCATCTGCCCAAATCACCTGTCCGATACATTTTTTCGCCCGGAATGAATGGATTAGGGACAAAATTTAGCTGGGTCAGATCATCCCTGTTCAGATAGCCACGTGCCAGACCATCCCCGCCAACACATATTTCTCCTTGAGCACCAATAGGAAGCAGCCTGCTTGAAGAGTCCAAAATATAAACGGTTGAATTGCCAATTGGACGACCAATAGGAATGCGGTTATATTCCTTATCAATCGGGAAATAAGTAGAAAATGTTGTGTTTTCCGTGGGGCCATAGACATTGATAATGTTCAGCCCCGGAGAATATGCTCTCACCGTATTAATGATCCCAGGTAAAAGTACATCCCCGCCCACCAGCAGGTGCTTTAGCGAAGCAAAGAGATCTGGTTTATGCTGAGTGAGTTGGTTAAACAAGGGCGATGTCAGCCACATCGTTGTAATATGATATCGATCCAGCGCTTCACCAAGCTGAACAGCATCCAAGATTACGGATTCCGGTACAATGTACAAGCGCAATCCGTTCAGCAAAGCTCCCCAAATTTCAAAGGTACAGGCATCGAACACGAGCGCCCCTGTTAGCAAAATGCGTTCGTTCTCGGCAAACGGCATGTAATTGGTGTTCTTCACTAGCCGTATGACATTCCGGTGTTCAATCATGACACCCTTGGGACGCCCGGTTGAACCGGATGTATACATGACATACGCCAGGTCGTCTGCCGTCATCGATTCAGAAAGAATGAAGTCGTCTGAATCGTAGGAGTTGATGTCTGCCAGATCCAGAACCATACCGGAGAAATTGAAAGTGTTCATCTGTTTTCCCTTGCCGGACAGGGTTAGCAAAATTTCGCTGCCGCTATCCTGAAGCATGAACATAATCCGTTCCTGCGGATAAGAAGGCTCCAGCGGCAAGTAGGCTCCACCCGCCTTCAAAATACCAAGAATACCGATAATCATTTCTGGTGAACGTTCAGTCAAGATGCCTACGATGGTTTCTGACACAACGCCCAGTTTCCGCAGTTTCGAGGCCAGTTGATTAGCTTTTATATTTAATTCGCGGTAGGTTAGCTCACGATCTTCAAATACAACCGCTACTGCTTCCGGTGTTTTCTCTGCTTGTTCTTTAAAGGCGCGATGTATAGTGTGATCCGATGGGTACGGTCTTCGTGTATCGTTAAATTCAAACAAAATCTGTTGTTTTTCCTCTGCCGTTAAAAGATCAATCTCCGAAACCCGGATATTTGGGTTCTGAATCACTTGCTCCATGATTTGGATGAGGTGGGCAGCCAATTGTTTGATCGCATTTTTGTTATACGTCAATGCATTATAACTAAATTTGATTTCCAGCTCGCGCCCAGGCATGACGATTACATTTAAATCATAGTTGGTCTGTTCAATATCCTCAACTTTACCAACACGGAGAGATTTGGATTTTACTTCCGTGTCCACAAGTTCTTCCGAAACGGGGAAATTCTCAAAGGCAACAATATGCTGGATCAGGTTTTGTTTTAGTACACTATGGGCTTGAATATCAGCCAAGGAAAAATAGGAATACCGATTGGACTCCATCAAGGAATCCTGTATAGACGTAAGCAAGTCGGAAAACCGAAGTTCTGCGGAGCTTTTAATACGTACAGGTATGGTATTAATGAATAATCCGATCATATTTTCAATCCCAGGGATTTCATCAGGTCTGCCCGACACAACGGACCCGAAAATGACATCATTACTATTGTTGTACGCTTGTAGTAACAAGCCCCATACGGTTTGAAATAAGGTGCTGACGGTGACACGGTTTTGCTTCGCGATTTGTTCCATGCCTTGGGTCAGCTGCTCTCCCCATGTGCATATGAGCTGCTCTGCCTGAAACGAAGAATCAACGGAGCGGGTATAGCCGGGCACGACGGTTTCATTTTCAAAATCATCCACATAATGGTTCCAGTATGCTACTGCTTCCTCTTTATTTTGTCTTTTCAACCACTGAATAAAGCTGCTGAATGGATAGACGGGCTCTAATGTTAAAGGCGTATCGTCCCGAAGTGATGTGTAAATTTCAAAAAAATCTTTGGCTACCGTTCGCAGGCACCAGCCGTCCATAATTATATGATGAGAAATCCAGATAAGCTTCGAGATATCCTCATCCCACTGCACAAGCGCTAACCGGATAAGAACTTCCTTCTCCAGGTCAAAACCTCTCTGCCGCTCTTCCTGTAAAATGGCTTGAAGTCGTCTCTGCTTTTCCGCCTCTGGTAGACCGCGCACATCTTCGGTATGCACAGGAGTAGCTGATCGTTCCTCCAGTACAACCTGAAGCGGACGATCCGTCTCCTTATACACGAATACCGTACGGAAAATATCATAGCGGTCAATCAGCCTTTGTAGGCTTCGGCTGATTAGGTCGGTATCCATAGCTTCATGAATGGTAATAATCGTTTGTTCGAAATAAGCCTCTGACTTTTCATCAGCTATGGCATGAAATAGCATTCCCTCCTGCATCGGGGAAAGCGGATAGAGGTCTTTAATTTTCACTTGGTGGTTTAACAGCTTATCTGTCAAACGGTTTGCAATATTTTCAAACTGGTCCAAAGACAATTGCCCATATGTAAAATCCGTCGGGCTTTGTTCTGCTGTTTCCTTAGCACAGCAATGGCGAATAAGTTCGATCAGATGATTCTTAAAGCTGGCTGTAAGTTGCGTCACCGTCGATTCTTCATATTCATGCGCGTTATATTCGAATACAATGCTGAGTCTCTCCTTAGCCACCACACCATGAATACCAAAGCCGGGTGCTTTTTCAGTCAGAGGGCTGATTGCAGAACCGGCAAACATGGATAGTGCCGAGGTACGCCATGTTGTACCTTCTCTGGCTTCTTCGTCAAAGCTAAAGCTAATCTCAGGTGGCTTGGCAGAAAAAAGGGTTGTTTTATCCTGCTGCTCCCTGTTGGTCAAATAGCGTAAAATACCATAGCCAGCACCCTGGTTGGGTACACGCCGCAAATTGTCTTTAACCAGCTTGATTTGATAGGCCAGATCTTCGGGCTTGCTCACATGTATCACAAACGGATACACGGACGTAAACCGGCCAACTGTACGGGATACGTCAATGTCTTTAATACAATCCGTCCTGTTATGACTAGCCACCTGGACTGCAATTTCAGCATGTCCGCTCCATTCATAAAAAGCTAATCCTAGCGCCGTCAGTAAAATATCATTTATTTCTGTATTGTAGGCATGGTGCGCGTGTTTCAACAGGTTTTCAGTTTCTTCCCGGCTGAGTGTCACTTCTGATTGGTGTGCGTCACGGATGAGGCTAACCGAAACCTCATGATCTTTTGGCAGAGGACGTATCTCACGGGCTTCTACTTCATTCCAATAGTTTATTTCCTGACGCACCTGCGCGCTTTGCGCGTACTTGGATAAACGTGCTGCCCATTCCTTATAGGAATCAGTTTTGGCAGGCAGTTGTAGCTTTCGACCGTTAGCAGCCTGCTTATAGGCTTTTTCCAGGTCTTCCAACAGAATTTTCCACGATACACCGTCTACGACAAGATGGTGAATGACGATTAATAAATGGTCGGCTTCCTGCAGCCGGAATAAAGCCAAGCGCACAAGCGGGCCGTTGCGCAAATCAAAGCCGCGTTGTAACGAGTCAGCCAATTGTAAGATTTCTGCCTCAGGCTGATCAGCATGTAATAAGTTGTAGCTTTCCAATGTGAAGCATTCACCTTCGGCTGTGCCTCTGTTATAGGCGACAGGTTCTTTTTCTCGCTCATCAAAGGTAATTCGCAAGGCATCATGGTGCGTGGTCAGCTTATCCATGGCACTTCTCAGCCAGGTTTCATTCCATCTTTCGGTGTTCTGGAGCATGACAACCTGATTGTAATGATGACGTTCGGTTTGATGATACTCAAAAAATTCCCACTGGATTGGCGTCAGCTCCACTGCACCTTGGACTGCTCCTTGCGGGATGATCCGTGTTATTGTCTTAATATAAGGAACGATCAAATCAATCTGCGGATGACGGAACAAATCCTTCATGTCCATTTTGAGGTCCTTTGCATTCAACCGGGCTGCAATTTGCAGTGCTTTGATAGAATCTCCGCCAAGCTCGAAAAAGTTGTTGCGCAGGCCAATCGGTTTAACGCCAAGAACTTCCTCCCAGATGGAAGCGAGTGTCTGCTCCAATTCGCTCCTCGGCGCTTCATATTCGATATTGGTCAACACAAAATCTTCGGGTTCTGGAAGCGCATGGCGATCAATTTTGCCGTTATGGGTCAAAGGCAGTTGATCCAGCACGATAATATGTTGGGGCACCATATAGCTCGGCAACTGCTTGGCCAGCTCTGTCCGCAGGAAGGATTTGTCGGCTGTTCCTGCTACGTAGGCGCACAAATACTTTTGTCCGGTCTTATCCGTTCTATCCGTAACTACCGCTTGGCGTACCTCGTCTAATTGGAGTAAGGCCGACTCAATTTCCCCAGGTTCGATCCGGTAGCCACGAATTTTCACCTGAAAGTCAACTCGGCCGATGAAATCAATGTTGCCATCCTGCAGCCAGCGTGCCAGATCTCCGGTGCGGTACAGACGCTCTCCGTTCACAAAAGGATTCGGTACAAATTTCTCCGCCGTCAGGTCAGGACGGTGCAAATATCCGCGGGCTACTGAGGCACCGCCCAAGCACAGCTCCCCGGCTACACCGATCGGGAGCGGACGCAAAGCCTCATCCAGGATATATACTTTATGATTGGGCAGTGCCTTTCCAATCGGGACGATACCGGATGAAGGCAGACGTTCAGCAGTTTCTTCATAAAAGCTGGAATCAATTGCCGCTTCGGTTACACCATAGGTATTCATGATGCGCATCGTATCACCGAAGCGATTCAAAAGTGTCCGATAATTATCAACGCCAAAGCTGTCCGCGCCTGTAGTAAGCAGCTTCATGGCACTGACATCTGTACCGTGTACATAAACATAGTCCATAAGCAGCGTCAACAAGGCTGGCGGAGCTTCAAACGTCGTAATTTTATGCTGCTCGAGGACCTGGGCCAAAGCTGGAGGATCGTTGCGCACATCCTGCGGGCAGATGACCATGGTGCCCCCGTTCACAAATGTCTTGGCCAGATCACCTGCAAAGACATCGAACGACATACTGGCAATCTGAAGGAGCTTGACTGGAAATTCTTTTAACTGGTGAGCTTCTCTATAGCCCCACGCCGTATTTACGTAATGGCGATGCTCGATCATCACGCCTTTGGCGTTGCCCGTCGTTCCCGATGTGTAAATGACGTAAGCCAAAGCCTCAGGATCATGGATAGGTGTGTAAGTGGGCCCCTGTTGGTAGGCCTGCTCCGCTTGTGAAGCTTGTTGAAGTAATACTGGCAAATCCAGCACTTCACCTGCGAAATCCACATCTGCCAGTAGTTCAGTCAGGGAAGATTGCGTGAGCATAATCGTAGCCCTGCTATCCTTCAGCAGGTAAGCAATTCTCTCCTTCGGGTAGGTCGGATCGACAGGTACGTAGGCAGCTCCCGCTTTCATAATGCCTAGCACAGCGATAATCATATCTGCTGAACGCTCAAGCATCACGGCGACGAGATGCTCGCGTTCGACCCCGCGGCTTTGTAGCGCTTGAGCAAGCAGATTGGCCTTCTCATTCAGCTCAAGATAGGTCAGTGCGGTATCTTCGTAGATGACAGCAGTCTGTTCCGGCACACGTTCTGCCTGCGCCTCAAATATTCCATGGAACGTCCCAGCAGGATAGGCGGCAACCGGTCCGCTCCATACATTGGTGAGCTCAGCCTTCTCGCTAGCAGTCAGCAGGCGAATGTCCTCCAGCGGGAGTTCAGGTGCATGTGCAATCTGAACGAGTACGTGCTCCAAATGTCCGGCTAACCGTTTCATGGCTTCATCGCTGTAGACATAGCTGTTGTAGGACAGCATAAAGCCCAGTGCTTTTCCGTCTTCTACTTCGATATTGAAGTGGTAAGGCGTTTCTTCAGATAACTGGGCGTCCTCTACGACAAATCCAAGCCGTTCCTGCAAATCAGGCCGACCAACTATATCCTCCAGTGGGTAGTTTTCAAATACAACAAAATGATCCATAAGTTGCTGCTTGAGCACAGACTGGGCCTGTATTTCAGCGAGTGAACAATAGTCATATGCCCGTGATTGAACCATGTTGCGCTGCACTTCACGAAGCAGACTTGAAAACGGCTGGTCTGCACCCCATTTGATTCGTACCGGTATGGTGTTTATGAAAAGTCCCAACATCTGTTCTACACCTGCAAGCTCCGGCGGCCGACCGGAAACAACGGTGCCGAAAACGACGTCTTCACTTTGGTTGTATCCTCCAAGCACCACTCCCCATGCGGCCAGAAACAGACTGCTAAGGGTTGTGCCGTTGTGTTCTGCCACCGTTCGCAAATGACGGGTTGTTTCATCCGTGAGTGTTATTTTATGCTCATGTAGCAGGTACCCGGTATCTGCCAGGAGTGAATGTGCTACAGGCAGGGTTGGCAGCACGGCTGGCTGATCATAGCTGTTCAGAATGGACTGCCAGTACTCCTTCGCTGCCTTCTTATCCTGCTTATCCAGCCAGCGGGCATAGCCCGTATAAGGCTGCGGTGTCGGCAGTTGTACAGTCTTACCCGCTTTCAGTGCTTCATAAGCCGCGAACAGCTCTTCCATAACGATGCCGAGGCACCAACCATCCATAATTATATGATGAAAGCTTAAAAGTAGCGTATATACGTGCGTTTTGGTTTGAAGCACCGTCAGACGAATGAGTAAATCCTTGCTCAGATCGTAACGCTGGTTCTGATCTGTGTCTGCATAGCTGCGAATGGCTGCAGCTTGCTCTGCCTCGGGAATATTTATCAAATTCTCGTAACGAAGCACCGCATTTCGCTCCTTAAACACGATGAGCCGCGAACGGGAGGCGCTTTGATGATAAATATTCGAACGAAGCGCCTCATGACGCTGCACCAGAGTCTGGAAGCTCTTTTGCAGAGCCTCCAGGTTCAGTTCCCCCCGGATGGTCATTCGTACTTGCTCATAGTATGCCTGTGATTCTGGCTCCATCACTGTATGAAAGAGCATCCCCTCCTGCAAAGGCGTTAAATTAGCCACTTTTTCGATTTCAAGTTTTTTACTCATCGGATTTCCCCCTCGGCCGAATATTATAGGCTTTCATAGAAGTGCTTCATCTCTTCAAACTCTTCCAGGTCCAGATCATCTGCGCCTACGTCTGTTGGTGTCAGTTCCTGACCGGAGTGATCCAGGCAATGACGGATGGCATTTAACAGGTGAGTTTTAAAGCGAGAGAGAAGCTGCTTGATCGTGCACTCTTCGTATGCATTTCGGTCATAGGTTAGTCGGATGTTTAATTTTCCATCTTCCATTCGGCTGCTTATATAGAGAGCATAAAGTGAAGCGCTATTTGCAGCCTGGGAACCTGATGCCACCTCAGCTTCCAGCGGCGATGTTGAAAAATATACCGTTTCCGGGCCCACGGAGTCTATGTAACGAAACCCGATTTCCGGATAACGAGAAATGCTGGAATTCGTTTGATTACTGACTTCGGTCAGATATTTTAATACACCGTAGCCCAGCCCCTGGTTGGGAACCTGTCGAATGGTCTCCTTCACACGTTTGAGCAGCATCGAAATATCATCTGCAGATTTGATGTCCAGTACAACTGGATACACGGACGTAAACTGCCCCACCGTTCTAGAGAAATCCAGCGAACTCTGTTCTCCCGGCTCTCGGACCGGCTTTTCCACGTAGAGCGCAATCCGTTCTAGTCCTGACCATTCGGATACTGTCTGACCTAGTACGGACAGCAGCACTTCATCTGGCATGGTGTTGTAGGCATGATTAACTTGTGTCATCAGTTGCCGGGTTTCGTCTGGTGATAATTGCAGGTGGAGCTGGTGTGTCGGTCTCTCCGATCCAGAATCAATAATGACTCCATGGTCTTTGGGAAGCGTCCCCCACTCAGAGACCTCTATCTTGTTCCAATAATCCTGCTCCCTAAGTAGCTCTTTGCTATTCGCATAATGCTCTAGATGCTCTGCCCACGTTTGGTAAGCGTTCGTTTTGTACGGTAAGACAATCGTTTCCTTGTCCAGCGCTTGCCTGTAGCCTGTTGCCAGATCTTCCAGCAAAATATTCCATGAAATGGCGTCAGCCACTAGCGGGTCTATAGCAAGGAAAAGATGATCACCGCTACCCATTCGGAAAAGCCCTGCTCGAACTCGCGGTCCTTCAAACAGCCGCAGGCTGCTTTGAAGACGTTGACATTCAGCTGCCAATTGGCTGCGTGCTTCGCTTTCCGTTCCCGTTAGCGACAGCACCTCCAAAGTGATTAGCTCCTCATTCAACTCTTTGTGAGTTTGCACAACTGATCCGTCAGCCTCTTGTAATAAGCCAAGGCGCAGAGCATCGTGGTGCTCTACAATTTTCTTCAATGCGGCACGCAAGGGCAGCTCTTCAAAGCCCGACTTTGCTAACAGCAGTACTGACGCTGCAGCAGGAAGTGCCTCGGATGCTGAACACCGTTCGAACCAATGGATTAGATGTCGTTGTATCGGTGTCAGTAGCGCCTCCCCGACTACTGGGCTTTGCTCAATCGGAAGGGCCAGTGCTTCTGCATAGCCGCTCAGGATTTCAATGGACGGATGCTCCAATACGTGCCGGATATCCAGCGAATACCCGTGAAGACGCATACGCGCGATGACTTGAACGGCTTTAACAGAGTCGCCTCCGAGCAGGAAGAAGTTATCCTGAATGCCTACCTGATCGCGTCCCAAAACATCTTGCCATACGGCGGCCAAAGCCTCTTCCACATCATTTCGTGGCGCTGCATAGGCCACACCCGGTCGGGATAGCTCTTCAGGCTCTGGCAATGCTTTTCGATCAGTTTTGCCGTTCGGTGTCAACGGTATCTGATCCAGAAAAACGAAGTGAGACGGAACCGAGTAATAGGGAAGCAGTTTGGCAGCATGTTCATGAATGGCCGTCAAGTTAGGTACTTCTTCTGTATTCAGTACAATGTAGGCACATAGTACGGATTCATGATTTTGGCTTTCATTGACAGTGACAACAGCCTCCTGAATTGCAGAATGGCTCATCAAGGCATGTTCAACCTCGCCCAGCTCAATCCGGAATCCGCGCACTTTTACCTGATGATCGATTCGGCCGATAAACTCCAGGTTCCCATCTGCTTTCCAGCGAGCCAGGTCACCCGTTCTGTACATTCGTGTGCCTGTGGAGAATGGATTAACCACAAATTTTTCCGCCGTCAACTCCTCGCGGTTCCAATAGCCGCGGGCCAGCCCTTCCCCTGCAATGCATAGCTCACCCGGTATGCCGATGGGTTGTAATCTATCCTGCGCATCTATGACATACATTTGCGTATTCGCGATAGGACGCCCAATGTCGATCTGTTTGGCATGGGTAAGTTCCTGCACTGCCGACCAAACTGTTGTTTCCGTAGGTCCATACATGTTATAAATGCGGGGACCATTCAATTTCTGCAATGCTTCCAGCAGCCTAGACGGAAGCGCTTCTCCCCCGACCATAATTTCCTGCACACCTTGCAGCGCACGGAAAGCTTCCTCATGGCCCAGCAGCAATTGCAGCCGGGATGGTGTCATTTGCAGCATGTCAACGTGGAGTGTAGTAATCAATTCGCCAAGTGTCTGGGGATCGACCTGATGATGACGATCGCCCAGCACGACGGTCATGCCGCCCAACAGAGGCAGAATCGTTTCCAAAACGAAAATGTCAAACGATATGGTAGTTAGCGATAAAATCGTTTTATTCGCTGCAAAGTCAATCACTTCACGCATCCCAGTGATAAAATTCAGCACCGAGCGATGCTGGAGCATCACTCCTTTCGGATTTCCGGTTGAGCCAGAGGTGTAGATAACGTAGGCTAAATGCTCCGGCTGAGTCGTAACTTCCAGATTGGTCTTTTCTCCTTGATATAATTCCTCATCTTCAATAAACAGGGTGTTGGCGTTATAATGGTGTTCCCCTGGTAGGTCGTGGCAGGTCAGGAGTACGGCAGCCTCACTGTCACTCAGCATATATTCGATACGGGCAGACGGATATTCAGGGTCGATAGGCACATAAGCACCACCTGCTTTTAGCACGGCAAGCAAGCCGATCATCATTTCCGCTGAACGCGGCGCCATCAAACCGACTAGCTTATCGGGTCCTACACCATTCGCTTGAAGCACCCGTGCCAGTGAGTTAGCACGTTCATTCAACTCCCGGTAGGTCAGACGCTGGTCTCCGAACACCAATGCTGTATGACTCGGCGTCTGTTCAACCTGCTTTTCAAACTGCCCGTGTACTGTCTCATTAAACGGGAAAGGTACGACGGTACGATTAAATGCGGTTAGCTGTAATTGCTTCTCCCCATCTGAAATAATCGTAATATCGGCCAACCGCATCCCGGCATCCTGCGTTACTTTTTCCAAAATTTGTACAAAATGCTCTGCCAGCCGCCGGACGGTCTCCGGTTTAAACAGCTTTGTGCCATATTCTAAAGTGAAGGACAATCGTTCTTTTTCTTCGGTCACATGCAATGAAAAATCCACCTTGGATATGCCCGCGTTGAATTCCTCTGGTTTAAAACGAATACCTCCTGCATCCACAACATCTGTGCCGACATTTTGCAAACTGAACATCGTATCGAATATCGGATTTCGACTTACATCGCGTACCAGTTCCAGCTTGTCTACAAGCTTATCAAACGGGTATTCCTGATGCTCCAGTGCCAGCAGCAAGTTTTGCTTAACCTCCTGCAAAAAGGATTGGAACGTTAAAGAAGATTGCGGCTGGTTACGAAGCACCAGCGTATTGACGAACATGCCAATCATCGCTTGCGTGTCTACATGCCGTCTTCCGGCAACAGGTGTACCTACGATGATGTCCTCTTGACCCGCATATTTGCCCAGCAGGACATTATAAGCCGCCAAAAGCACCATAAAGATCGTGGACTTTGTATCCTGGGCCAATTTATAGAGTCTGCTCGCTAGTTTGGATTCCAATGTGACGGTCAAGCTGTCACCTTCAAAGCTTTGTACTTGCGGACGTGGAAAGTCTGTTGGCATATTTAGAATAGGAAGCTCCCCATTCAAGTTCTGAAGCCAATATGATTCATGCGCTTGCCATGCCTCATCAGTTATTTGCTGCTTCTGCCAAGCAACAAAGTCTTTATAATGAAGCTGAATGTTCGCAAGTTGTCTACCCTGGTACCGTTGAATGATTTCATTAAGCAGTACAGCCATGGAAAAACCATCAGACACGATATGATGCATATCCACGAGCAGATTGAAGCCACCTTCGATAAATTCGAGCAGTTCGGCGCGGAATAAAGGAGCTGTTCCCAGCTGAAAAGGCTGAACAAACAAGGTCCGGGCCTGTTTTGCTTCTTCCTTGGAAATACGGGTATGCGGGATATCGAATGGAATGGTGTCCCGAACTTTTTGCACCACTTCCCCGTCTTCCAGATCGAAGTATGTCCGAAAAGATTCATGACGAGAAATGACTTCCTTAATGGCTTCAATGAAGCGGGGAACCTCCAGTGCTCCCTCTATGAAAAGCTGGCCAGGGACATGATAGGCCATTCCGGCTCTAAGCTGTTCAAGCACGTACATTCTCTTTTGGGCAAAAGATACCGGATAAAAGGCTTGTGTGTTCACAGCTACAATCGATTCGTAGGCCCTCTTGCTCCCACCCGCAATATATGCAGTCAGATCAGCAATCGTTTGCAGCTCAAAAATGCGGCTAAGCGGAATGTGTACCCCCAATTCCTTACCGACTCTCGACAGAATAACCGTCGCTCTTAGCGAATCACCGCCCAGTTGAAAAAAGTTATCGTCATGGCTGATATCCGTTACATTCAGAACGTCCTTCCAAATATCCACAAGTTGATCTTCCATACCTCGGTTCTCTGAAGCGATGCCTGTTTTAGCGAATACGCCTGCTTGTCCCGGTGCTGGCAAAGCCTGTAGATCAGGCTGGCCATTCGGCAGAAGAGGAATATGATCCATCAGAATCCAAAAACGGGGCTGCGTATAATCTGGAAGCATTTCAATTACAGCCTTTTTTAATGTGTCTGCTTCCCAAGGCTTCGATGCGTTTGCGACCACATAGGCACTTATATACGAGACGTTTCCAGTTTCGTCCGTTTGCGGTGTAATGACGCAGGACTCCAATTGGAAAACCTGCAGCAGGTGCTTCTCCAACTGCTCCAGATTAACCTGATGCCCGTGAATATGGATGACCCGATTCAAATTTCCGATATGCCGCAGCTTGCCATCGTTCTCTACATAAACCCATTCCTGGGTCGTTCCCAGCAGACCTGCTGCTGAGGCTTGATATGCCTCCCCTGCTGTCCCGACAGGCGCCAAATGCTTGTACGCATCAAGGGCGCAAAGATAGTTCCCGGTGGCATCGGTATTCGCTGCCCATGCGGCTCGAAGTTGTTCGGTCTCCGACGCACGGAGTAACGTCAGCGCGGAAACGCGACTCCCTTCCTCCTCGACCATGGAATGCAGCAGATTCAGAAAATACCCCGACCAGGCCAAGATTATGTTTGGCTGAAAAAGATCTGCATTATAGTCAAAATCAAGACGTAATTGCTTCTGCGCCTCTGTCACGTTCAAAAACAACTCATATTTGCTGAATGATACCTCATGTTCAACGAGCTCCGTCTCCAGTTTATGGAATTGAAAACGCGGAATCGGTCGATCCATATTGAATATAGCCTTTATGACAGGCAAATGTTTTAGCCCCAGCTGAGCGAGTCCGGCAAAGCTGTACTTTTGATAGCTTTCCAGTTCATTCATGCGCTTTTTAACCGTGTGAGCATGCTCCATAAAAGTAGAATCAGGACGCACTTCGCTGATGACCGGAAGCAGGTTGACACAGTTGCCGATCAAAGAGAATGCGTCCATATGGGATTGTCCTGCGGTGGGAACCCCCACCGTTATTTCCCGCTGCCCTGTCAGGCGATGCAGAAAAATCTGAAAGGCGGATAACATCGTTATAAAAAGACTGTTGCCAAGCTTTATGCTAGCGGACCTCAATTGTTTAACAAGCGGCGCCTCAAGAATTAGGGTATGTCTGCTTCCTCTAGAGGACAGAATCTGCATTCCCCTCACTGGAGATGGCAGCTGGAGGACAAGCTGCTGTTTTTCCAGCATCGCCGACCAAAAAGCCAGGGCCTCTTCCTTTCCTGCTTTCAACTGCTCCTGCTGCCAGACCACATATTTCCGAAAAGGTATCGGTTCAGGAAGGTTGTAGTCAGCATGCCGGACAAGCGCAGAATAGATGTGTTCCAGTTCCTCAATAAATACACCGATTGACCAACCATCCGCGATAAAATGATGGAACGTAAAGACACTCAGATGCTCCTCATCTGATATTTTTAGTAGGTGAATCCGGAATAGTGGCTCACCTGGTATCATGTTAAACGGGGTTTCGCTGTTCTTGATCATCCATGCCCGGAGATGCTGCTCCTGTTCATCGGGATGGTGAGTGGTAAAATCATAGAGCGGGACTTCCACTTTCATCTCAGGAGCGATCACCTGAGTTTCTCCATCTCCGCTCATATAGATATGTAAGGCTTCATGACGGTTTACAATGGTCTGGACAGCCTCGTTGAACGCCTGCTGCTGAAGCGTACCACGAAACCGCAACAAGGCGGTTTCGTGTAAAGATAGAGAATCACTGCGTTCTGAAACAGAGGCGAACCAAAGCTGTTTTTGATCTGGCGTTAACGCAATAACAGCATCAGTTGCTTCAGCATCTGCAGGTACCGTTACAGGCTGCCTGCCCGGCCCCGGGCTGTTCCCATTCGGGGGCGGGTCCGGTAAAAAGCCACCTTTGCGCAGCTCGTCCACGCTATCCTTGACGGCTTGTACGATTCTCGCTATATCTTCCTCGGTATGGGCCGTGGACAAGAAGCAGTTACGTCCTTCCCAAATATAGATTCCTTTGTCCAGCATGTGATAAAAGAACAACTCAAGATCGCCCTTGAGCACAAAGCGGAAAAGGGAGCCAAAGTGAACGATCTTCATAGGTACGTGTTCGTCAGTGAAATAGCTGTTTAGCTCCGCCGCTAACGCCGAGGTACGGCTGTTAAGACGATTTTGCAGCTGCTCGCCATTTTTCTCCAAATGGTTCAGCACCGCTAAAGATGCAGCCATGGCCAGCGGATGATGGCAGAAAGTTCCTGCGACAAAGGTTCGCTGCTGCTCATGCTGTGGATAGGAATCGTCCCCGAATCTCCATGTGCCTCCGTCAATCCCGTTCATAAAGGCGGCTTTTCCGGCAACGATCCCAATAGGTAGCCCACCGCCAATGATTTTACCGTAGGTCACGAGATCCGCTTGTACTCCAAACCACGTTTGAGCCCCTCCGGGCTGAATTCGAAAGCCAGTGATGACTTCATCAAAAATGAAGGCAGTACCCGACTGCTCCGTAATCTGGCGAATTTCCTGCAAAAAGGCTTTAGGCTGAAAATCGGGTCGGCGGCTTTGCACCGGCTCCACCATGACCGCGGCTAGTTCATGCGCATGGGTGCGAATATAGTTCAGGGAATCGTCCGTCCCATAAGGAAGCACGACGACATCGTCTACCATATGCTGCAAGATGCCTGGAGCTAGAGGTGTCGAATGTTCCTTGTTGTCACCCGCACTCCCCAGTGCCAACACCCCGTCGAATGTACCGTGATACGAGCCAGCAAAAATGACGACTTTAGCTCGTCCTGTGGCAGCACGCGCCAAACGGAGCGCGACCATAACGGCCTCGGTGCCGGAATTATACATGGCAACCCGTTCCACCCCGGTCATCTTGCATATTCGCTCGGCCACCTGTCCGGCCATGTTGGACATAGGGCCGATACACATGCCGTGCTTTAGTTCTTCCTCAATTTTTTCACGAATAAAGGCCGGATTGTGCCCGAACAGATTTACGCCAAAGCCCATCGTCAAATCGACATATTCATTGCCATCCAAATCCCAGATTTTAGCCCCGTCTGCACGGTGGGATACAATTTGGTACACCATTTCCTTCAAAACAGGCCGAAAGCCAGCCACATTCCGGTTATTTGCGTATACGGAGCGGTACTGCTGAGTGTATTTTTTGGTGCTGCACGTACGGGCCGTGTAGCGCTCTATCAGCTCTTGCAGGTGTTGTTCCTGACGGAGTGAAAGCAATTCACGTGCTTTAACATCCAGCTTTTTATAGGGCGTATACGGCTTGGCTTCATGACCTGCCTGCTTGGAAGCAGCCTTTACGGATGGAGCTGGAGCTGGTGCTAATCCAGCCGCAACTTTCTGCTTCGGTTCAGTATGGATGATCTGCGTGCTTTCACTAATTTCCGATGAAAAAACGCTCGTTTCCGGGCTTAATGGCTGGGAAGCTATTGCGGATGCAACTGGCTGATGCCGGAGAATATCAAGCTGCTGTGACATCAGATGCAGCTGTTGCTGTAAAATTCGCTCTACAGCCGCAGGAGCTGTAGCAATCGGAAAACTTGGAGCCTGTGTGGGCCCAGCCGGAACGGCGGACTCAAGAGTCGGTTGGGTTAACGGAAAAGCTGCATGATGAAACTGTTTCAGCGTTGCTTCTGGACGATTTTCCATAGACTGACCCGGGAGTTCAACAGAAGTAGAAATGCTCGCCCGTTCGGCTACGTAGCTGGCCAACCGTTCCAGCGTGGTCAACGATTCGAAAAATTCGTTCATTGGAATGTCTAGTCCGAAGGTATCCTTGATACTGTGGCGAACCTGGGACAAATTAATGGAATCCAGCCCAAGCTCGAGAAAATGTGTCTGCGGCTCCAGTTCCTCCAGGCTGAGCTGGGACACGTTACCGATCATTTTCGCTAGCTTTTGAAGTATAGATGATTTATGCTGATCATCGGCAGCAGATGCTGGCGCTGAATACTCGTTCCCCATCATTCCAGACTCCTTTACTGTTGAGTTTTCATGAACTGGCGTTTTCTGTTCCGCTCGAACCTGTTCAGGCACGTTAATCCAGCATCTTTTCCGTTCGAATGGATACGTAGGCAGAGAAACCTTTTTATAACGCTTACCTGCATAGAGGGCATTCCAATTGATCTGCGCTCCTTGCACATACTTGGCAGACAGCTGCTCCAGGGATTGGAGCGTGTCCAAGCTTCCAGTGACCATCTCTGCGCTGCCTATGCTATCCGCTATTCCAGTGTATACACCTTCGACGACTCTTCCTTGTTCATGCAACTGAAGCACCTTCGCTTTTAACGCATCCGCTCCTGCAGCAGTCACAGCAATCCGGTGATTCAGATGGCTTCTGCCTGTGTTAGCCGTATAGCATACATCCTCCATCACGAGCTCTTCCACGCGCCCGAACCGTTCTGCGTACCGTCCGACCAACTGGCGCAAAGCGGATTCACTCCGCGCCGACAGGGTCAACAGCAGCGGTGATGATTTATTGTTGCTGCCCGTTGGACTTGGATCTGGTTTTGTCTTCTCTATATACTCCTCCAGCACCACATGGCAGTTCGTCCCACTGAATCCAAAGGAACTCACCCCGCTTCTTCTCGGGAATCCGTCCGTCTTCCATTCCCTCAGCTTCGTATTGGCATATACCGGGGATTCCTCAAAATGAATCTTCTGGTTTGGTGTGCGAAAATGAACAAGCGGCGCAATTTGCTGGTGCCTCATGGACAGCACGGATTTGATCAAGCCCGCAATCCCGGCGGCTTCGTATAAATGACCGATATTCGTTTTGACCGTGCTGATCGCCGCAAACTGCTTACGCTGTGTATGCTTGCGGAAAGCCTTGGTAATGCCGTCAATCTCAACCGGATCGCCCAATTTGGTTCCGGTTCCATGCGCTTCGATATAGCTGATCGTTTCAGGATCAGTCCGTGCATCGCGCCACGCCTGCAAAATGACTTCTGCCTGAGCCAGCGCATTAGGCGCGGAAATACCAATCGTGCCGCCGTCCTGATTGATGGCGCTACCCTTGATCACGGCTAAAATGTGGTCGCCGTCTTGTTCCGCTTTGCGCAGCGGTTTCAGGAAAACAGCACCAACTCCTTCACCCCAGCCCGTTCCGTCCGACTGGTCGTCGAAGGCGCGTGCCCGATCATCGGAGGATTCCATGCCAATACCGGCTTTCAGCGGCAGCAAAATCGTTTTCACTCCACCTGCCAAGGCCATGTCGCAGTCTCCATTGAGGATGGACTTGCAGGCCAAATGCACTGCCACGAGTGAAGAAGAGCATGCTGTATCAATTGTTACTGCCGGACCTTTCAGATCGAGCAAATATGCAATCCGGCTGGAAATAATGGACGGTAAATTACCAATGGCAAAGTTCGGCAGCGCGCCTGGTTCTACCTCGGACAACAAACGCTCATATTCAAAGCTGGTCTTGGAGAAGCCGACATATACGCCGACCTTTTGGCCTGCTAGTTGCTTTCCCCCATACCCTGCATCCTCAATCGTGCTCCAGGCTGTTTCTAGAAATAAACGTTGGTTCGGGTCCATGAGCGAAGCCTCTCTTGGAGTCAGTTTAAAGAAGAAGTAATCGAACTTGTCTACTTCATCCAGATAACCGCCTTCTGCAATTTGCATATTTCGTCCTTCCGTATTCAGACGCGAAAGAAAAGCTTCGGCATCTTTTCTTCTTTCGTCGCTGTACGGGCCGATATTATCAGCGCCTGATGCTACATTCGCCCAAAACTGCTCCAATGTTTCCGCTTGAGGAAACCTGCCTGACATGCCGATAATGGCGATATCCCGGACATTTGCTTCTTCCTTGGCTTTGGACTCTGCTGTTGCAGTTGCATCTCCGTTTAGATTTTGACTGGAGATATACGCAGCCAGCTTGGCGATGGTCGGATAGGAAAAGAAGTCCGTCACCTCAATATGAATCCCTAATTGATCCTCCAATTGGTCCACAATTTGAACAAGCTGCAAGGAAGTTACTCCGATATCAAAGTAGCTGTCGTCTGTCCCGATCGACTTTATATTTAAAATATCCTGGCATATTCCAATCAGCTTCTTCTCTACTTCTCCTTGAGGCAAGACCGCACGCTCAGCTGATTGTGTGACCCGAACAGCCTCGGCCAGTGCTGTCAATATTTCATCAAATTCGCCCTGCTCATAACTCTGGGCTAATTTGAAGCGCTGAACCTTTCCACTGGTTGTTTTAGGTATACGCCGGATCGGAACCACCTTGTGAATATGCCAGCCTCCCCGGTAATTCAGATGGCTTTTCAGCTTTTGGGCAAGCGGTACAAAATGCTCTATTTTTTTTGCGTGCATTACAAAGGCTATAATACGATCCTGCCTCGTTTGCGTATCATGTACACCGCACACAGCTACTTTTCCAAGTTCCACACCATCCAGTTCCTCGGCGATTCTCTCAATATCATGTGGGTAGACATTCTGTCCGTTCACAAAAATGATATCCTTGGCTCTACCGGTAATAGTCAGGCGTCCGTTTCGCATAAACCCTAAATCTCCAGTGATAAGCCAGCCATCCTCCGTTATAACCTTTGCGGTAGCTTCTGGATTGTTATAATATCCGGATGTAACATTTTTGCCGCGGATTTGCGTGTATCCAATCACCTCATCATCAAGCACCTGATTTTGTTCATCACAAATACGGACAGAGGTATTAGCCAATGGATAACCCAAATCCAAAAAAGTAAGACACCGCTTGTCAGACTTGTCCACTTCTTCTACAGGCTCACCAACGTGTAACTGGTGTCGGTTCAAATGAATGGGAATAAAGGTGTTTTTGTCCAGAGGCGGAGAGGAAACACCTACACTCGCTTCTGCCAGCCCGTAGACGGGTAACATGGCATTTTTATTCAAACCATGAACACTCATTGCATCCATAAACACATGACAAAGCTCTACAGATATTGGCTCAGCTCCATTTAAAATCATACGAACACTCGTCAAATCCCAGTTAGCTGCTGTTTCAGGTTTATACTGATCGAGGAAAAATTTATATCCAAAATTGGGAGAGCATATTTGAGTAACCTTATGCTCCGATACTTTTTTCAGCCACAAAGACGGACGCCTGATAAAAAGTGCCGTCGGCATAATCAGCTGTTTGGCATTAGCAATCACACAGGTTAAATGAAATGCGATCAATCCCAGGTCATGCGTAAGCGGCATCCAGCCCAAATAAGCATCCTTGGAGCTCATGTCTGTTTGATTTGCAATATCCCGGATATTGTAAACTAGATTTTCATGCGTCAGCATGACTCCTTTGGGATCGCCTGTAGAACCCGAGGAGAATTGGATAAAAGCTAGCTCCTCCGGTTTGGATATATGAACTACACCTTTATTCTGAGTGGAATAATCGAATCTATGGCTTGAAAAAGTCGCTTTTTTAACCGGCTCAAAGGAATCCAGCAGCTCGTGCTGTTGCGCGTATTTTTCAAGCTGCTCTAATACCTTGTCATCTGCAACCATATATGGGCGGGAGAGTGTGTTCCAGATTTTAAACAATTTCATTTTATGCTCATCATTATTCCCTATGCTTACAGGTACAGGAACGATTCCACCAATCAGGCAACCCCAAAATACATTCAAAAAGTTATGGTTGTCGTCGATCTGTATGATCAGCTCATCGCCGGGTTTTACTCCTTGTTCCTGTAATTCATAAAGCACCTGTAATGCTTGCTCCAGAAGTTTCCTGTAGGATACGTATTCCTCTTGTTTATCACCGGAAATAAAAATGATTCCGTTCTCATCCCGGCTTGCACGATCCTGAATGATTTCAACTAAGGTTTGAAACTGCTCCATCCTGATCCCTCCTCAATTGCTCTAGCATTGCTTTCCGCTCTCCTTCGGAGACCTGTTTGGTTTGCAACACAAGGCAAATACACTCCAGTATTTCCTGTCTTTGCTCAGAAGCAGGAGGCGAACTGCTGCCTGATTCCAAGTTTCGCAGTAATTTTTCCAGTCTGCGCACAGGTAAAATAACACCCTTTCGATACTCATCTTCATTCCAATTGGCGTTGGGAGTAGACACTGCTAGTGACAGGGAACAGGCAATCCAATCACGGATGGAGAAACGGCGGCCCAGTTCAAAGCGATCCAAGTCTCTGTCCAAGGACAGCACTTCGATATTAGGGCTTATTTCCCTCACTAAATTTTTCAGCACTGTTCGTGGACCTAACTCGATGCCTTGTTTTACGCCATGATTCATCATATATTGCACGGTTTGAATCCATCGAACCGGGTGAGTCATTTGCAAAATCAATCCTTGGCGTATGCTGTCAAGATCGCGGTATGGCTGAGCGGTCACATTGGAGATCACGGGCCACTTCGCTTCATTTAAAGTGTACTTTTGCAGCTCTGCGGCCAGTCTGTCCGCAGCAGGCTGCATAAGCGGACTATGAAAAGGGCCGCTGACCTGCAACCGCGTAATTTGGGCTCCTCGCTGTTCTAACTCGCCAGCTGCCAAAGCGACAGAGGTATGATGACCTGAAACGACGTATTGGCTAGGTGAATTGTAACATGCAATGGCTGCAGGATGATCGACTGTGGAGTACAAACGACAGCATTCTTCCACTTCGCCCAGCTCAGCTCCGCGAATGGCAATCATGCTGCCCAGCTTTGTCATTGCGGCTTCTTCCATAAAGCGTCCCCGCTCTTGGACTAATCGTAAAGCGTCTCCAAAGGACAGAACACCGCTGCTTACCAGTGCTGAATATTCACCTAGGCTATGACCAGCTGAAAATTCAGGGATAATTCCGATTTCATGCATATAACGCCGGAATGCAATGACACTGATCGTGAGAAGTGCGGGCTGCGTATAGAATGTTCTGGATAGCTTGGTCATCGGACCTGCCATGCATAAAGCTTTCAGATCATATCCCAAAATATCAGCAGCTTCTTCGAACAAGCGATCCGCTTCTGCAAAGCCGCTATGCCATGTAGCCCCCATTCCTACATACTGAGATCCTTGTCCAGGAAAAACCAAAGCCATACGATTCATATCAAACCCCTTTCCACAAAAATTATGGAAGAACAAAGGTGTATTTACATTTCATGTATACATATGTATGGTGACATTAAGATGTAGAGAAAACTGCAGTAAAAAGCAACGAAGTAGATTGCCAAAAAACATAATCGACATATGGAAGTGAATTGGTAATAGGGTTCCGTTCGTGGTGTGATTGTGATCAAAAGTCAGGTGTGTGAGTAGACTTGGAAGTGTAAAAACCTTGGAGTATACTGAAATTTCAGGCTTGAAAGCTAAAATTCAGCATCATAGTTGAATGGTGTGAAATTACTGGAGTCATACAGGGTGTTTTTCTATAAGTAAGCGTTAAATATGGAATATTTTATTTATATATTAAATATGGACTCGAAAAATGTCAATATCCATCCAATTCCTTTAATAAGAGAAAATGATGAGATATGAATGTTTTTGTTACATTAAGCCTAAAAGTAAATTAAAGTATGGCAATATAATGTTAAGTATATTATACACAGAAACCATGTCCTTTTTTGTCTAAAAAATCAGGCATGGTTTGTAATAACAGATCATGGCACGGATCATTAAGCCCCTTTCGTTAAATGAATTAGCTTCGTCCGTTCCCTGTAATCGGAACTACTTCAGTTAGCCGGGTCTACAGCGAACCATATCACAAACGGCAAGTCGGTTATAAAATCAAGGGTCTTATATCTTAAATGGCTGACAGTAGCCTGAATGACCCCGTCAATTTCCAGCACATAGCAATCATTGTGTTTAATGTTCTGCCGAATGAGTGCAACATCTGCCTGAGCGGCAGGCCACTGGATTCCCAACTGCCGGATCGTTTCGTACGCTTCGTAGGTCACATACTGTTTGTCTGCACTAAGTTATCTGAATGTTCAGGTAAAGTATGATGAACGAGATGAGGAGTTAAAACCTATCTGCCATCAAAGACCTATATAACAATGAGATTATCGCCTATTAGATCAGCTGCAGGAAATGACTTGGAATTCCTTTAGCCATTTTCAAATTTATGGATACCCACAGTTCGAACCGCAGCGATTATTGTTTCGTCACTTCACGAATACTCATATGTTCTTCGTTCACCAACCGGACTGCCTCCATCTTTACATCTAAGGAGTATTGCCGGAATGATTGTCCCTTTTTAGCCATGAAAAATCCCCTCCGTATTCAACAAGATTAAATCCATCTTAACAGAGGTCTTTTCTCTCTTGTCTACTAGGAGGGGATAATACCACGCTGCCCTGTCCTTTTATAAATGAATAAAATCCGAATACCCCTCTATGAAAAAAGCAGCCCTTCTTGAACTGCCTTACTGCTAGTCACTTCAACAATAGGATGAGTTCATTCATGGGCTACCTCATTTACCAAGTAGCTATTCAGCGTTTTTTAAGAATTCAAGCTCTTTGACAATACCGGGAAATAATTTATCTAGATTGTAAAATGCCAGCAATAAAATTTGCAGGATAGCCAAGATAATTGGAACGTAGATAAACATGAAATGAATAGACGCTAGCGCAGTAGTACTGATTGTAGCTTGTCCACCAGCATATCCTCCCAATGCCAGTCCCCAACCGATAAGTGCCGCTCCCAAACCGCCTCCCGCTTTTGTGCCGAAACTGCCCGCACTGTACACCAGTCCTTCGGTGCGCATCCCTGTCTTCCATTCGCCATATTCAATGGTATCTGCCAACATAGCAAAGAAGGTTCCGAGAATAGCGGCATGCCCAAGCGCTTTAATAACGAGTCCCAGACAAACCGCCATCAGACTTGTGGGGCTGACGGCAATGACAAGCGATCCGACAATCAGGAGGATACTTCCGATAATGGAGGAATTTCGTTTACCGATCCGCTTGACGACGGGGGGCAATAGCATATAACCAAACAGGGAAGGAAGCAGTAAGGATATGCCGAGGACTCCAATCAGATTGGCGTCTTTTAACACATAACGTGCGTAGTAAATATTCATACCTGTGCCCAATGCGTTATTTATAAAATAGACCACAGCAAACCCAAGGATCAATTTCCAATACTTATTACGCATCAGCGCTCCAAAAGCGCGTCCAAACGGAATTGGCTTTTGTACAACAGATGGAGTAACCCTTTCCTTGGTACTGAAGAAGGTAACGAGAAATAAAAAGGTTCCGAGCAAGCCAAATATAATAAAGGTGTAAATCCACCCTTTTTGACCGCCGCCGAATGACTTCACTAACGGGAGGGTGAAATAATTAATTAGCAAGGCACCAATATTCGCTAGACTCATACGAAAAATATTAAGCAGAGAACGCTGGTAAGAATCCTGCGTTATCATGGAATTAAGCACACCATAAGGGACGTTAATGCTGGAATAGATAAAGTTCATTAGCAGATAGGTAACATAAATGTATAGAATAGTGATCGTCATATTTCCACTTGGAACCGTGAACAAAAGAATTCCAGACAATGCAAATGGCCCGGACATCCACAGTAACCAAGGACGGGCCTTCCCGTGTCTGCTCTTCGTTTTATCAATCAAAGCCCCAATCGCGACATCAATAAACGCATCCAGTACGCGTGCAACTAGCATTAAAGTACCAATGACACCAGCGCTGATCCCGATTACATCTGTGTAAAAATAGGACAGAAAAGTCATTGCGGCGGCAAACAGCAACTGGCTGGCAAAATCACCGAATCCATAACCAATTTTTTCTTTCAGTGTAATATTTGAACCGGTTTGCACTGAAGTCTCATTTCCCATTACAACAATATCGCTCGAACTTCTCATGCTCATGCTCCTTTTCCCTTGTTATTCTCTACAATTCAATGCCATCAAGAAAACGTTTTCTTAATCATCAAAAAAACAAGCCGAAATACCTTGAATCCAGCTGATTATTGGTAAAAACAATTGTTTTTGTCCAAAAAATACTAGAAAACGTTTTCCGGGGTTGATTATACTCTCCTTATAAACCAAGGTCAAGCGCTTTCTTTGCTCTGGAATCTTTGTTAAACTCAATAAACAATTCAATAAACTGATATAATTAATTCAATCCACTTTGAGAAACTTTTTCTAAATAAATACTTGCTTGAAAGTCGGTGTGTACAATGAAAATGACTATAAAAGATGTGGCTCGAATGGCCAACGTCTCCATTTCAACGGTTTCCAGAGTAATCAATAACAGCCAGACGGTGAACAGTGAAATACGCAAACGAGTTCAGGATGTCCTTGAAGCCACTCAATTCCGTCCAAATGCCATAGCACGGACACTGGTAAAGAATGATACATCTCTGATTGGGGTACTTCTGCCCGCGATTAAAAACAACGTCTTTGATGACATGGTTGAAGGCATCAATCAAGTAGCGCATCTATACGGCTTCGATGTCATAATCGCCTTGTCAGGGGGGGACGAGGATTCTGAAATACACTATTACAATATGTTCCGTGAAATGCAGGCGAGCGGAATTATTATATCGGTAAGCGAAATCCGGGATGCGCTATTTGCGCTCATTGAAGCGGCGGGAATTCCCTGCATCCTTGTCGGACGGGATTTTCGAGACCAATCCATTCCTTCCGTGCATGTTGACAACATAACGGCTGCTTTTGAGGCGGTAACTTATCTAATTCAGCAGGGGCATCAAGATATAGCGATGCTGCAGGGACCAGCGGGGGATATTTCAGTGGGCAATCAGCGTTTTTTGGGCTATGAACAGGCATTGAAGACCGCTCACCTGCCAGTGCGTGCCGAACGTGTGTTGGAAAGCGGCTTTTCAGTTGAAGACGGCATAACCTCTATGAGAAAACTTTATCATTCAGGCCCATTGCCTAGTGCGGTGTTCTGCGCAACGGACCGAATTGCCATAGGTGCTATGAACTTTCTGGCCGAAAATGGTGTGAAAATACCTGAACAGGTCTCCTTCTTGGGATTTGACGACATTGATATGGCTACAATAATCCGGCCTAAATTATCAACTGTCCGATATTCAGCATCCGAACTGGGCATGGTTGCCGCCCGCAATCTCATTAAGCTTATTAGAGGAGAAGAATTAGCAGCTGTCCACTGGTCCATATCGCATCAGTTAGAAATTCGGGACAGCATTACAAAACATGGAGTATCCTAACCTTTGATGCTCCTACGCGGTTACTGGAAGTGCTTAACCGGCTGGGATGGCCTTTTCAGCGAATCCGACGCCGAATAATGGAAACGTTCTCTTGTGTTTTTCCAAAAGGGTATGATTGAGGATACGCAGAAACCAGACTCGGTTTAGTTGGCTATCATGTAGGTGAGCATTTCCGGGGAAAGTCGCCATTGCCGAAAAGGTTGCTTTCTAAGTCATTACAAGGACTCAGAAAGCAACCTTTTCATCGAGTTATTCAGCTTGCCAGATATCTTTCAATTTCCAGTATGTCAACTCATTTACTAGAGCCTCTCCGCGCTCCGCTACGAGTTCTATGCCTAGCAGTTTTTCACTCGGATAGATGCGACTTGTCATCGTAGCTTGCCCTTCATTCGCAAATATTTCAATGGATGAGCGATCCAGATATACATGTAACGTCAGCTGCCCCTCTGCACTTAAGGCTGTTTGACGTACTCCATCCGTCTTTTTGCCCGAATTAGAACAATCAAGCATAAGTTTCTGACCCGCGATAGAATAAGTGATAACCGTTTCCTCCTCACCTGTTCCGCGAAGCTTCAAGCCTACCAGGTCTGCACTTGACTTCGTCAGGTCGAACACGACCTTCACTTCAAGCAGATCCGCTTCAACTTCCGTCAAGTAACTTCCAGAAATAGCGCGATATTGGTACAAAACCTGTTCGCTTTGACGAAGCAATTTCATTTCCTCTACTGGATTCATCAGCAATTTATTATTGGCACCCAACGTAATTACACGTGGGATCGTCAGCGCTCCGGACCAGCCGTCTGCTTTCGTCGGCATATCCGATTCCCACATATCCATCCAACCAATCGCAATGCGGCGATCTTGATCATCTAGAAAAGTTTGAACCGCATAGAAGTCATGACCATTATCCAACTCGATGAACTCTCCATGTTTATATTCATTACTATCATAATTATATTCGCCAACATAATATCCCGTCTGGAACAAGTTATTGTACTTATCTCCTTGTGCATCAATACCTTGTGGGGAGAACATAAATATATGCTTACCGTTCAGTTCAAAGAAATCAGGGCACTCCCACATGAAGCCCATATTCTTATCTCCCTGCAGAAGCACACCATGATAGGTCCAAGTTCTAAGATCAGGAGATGTATATAGAATAACACGCGGCAGATCTTCTTTCGTGCTGTTACCTAGGATCATGTACCATGTATCCTCATGCTTCCATACCTTCGGATCACGGAAATGCTGGGAGCTATCTGTCGGAGGTTCAGCGATTACGGGATTTTGCCCTAGTTTTGTAAAATGAATGCCGTCTGTACTAACTGCCACATTTTGATTTTGGAAAAAGATATTGTTTGGTTGATCAATATAGTGATGGCCAGTATAGATCAATGTCAGTTCGCCGTTATTATCTACTGCGCTGCCTGAGAAGCAGCCATCGAGGTCACAAGCATCACCTGGCGCTAATGCAATCGGACAATGCTCCCAATGTACAAGGTCTTTACTCTTCACGTGCCCCCAATGCATTGGACCCCAGTTCTCATCATAAGGATGATGCTGATAGAAGGCGTGATATTCACCTTTAAATTGAATTAACCCATTGGGGTCGTTAATCCAGTTGGCCGGTGCCATAATATGATAACCTAATCGGTACCGCTTGTTCATTTTCGCTTCTGCTTGTTTTAATGCTTCCTCAGCTTGCTTCGTGTTGTTAATATATGTGCTGTTCATTTGTCTTCCTCCTATGCTGTTTTAATATGCTTGTTAGGCTTGGGTTCTAGCTTTTTCGGTTCTTTCTTTAAGGTAAAGATTGAGATGGTTGTAAAGGCGAATACGAAAACACCCATAATTACGTACGTATTTGCAAAGCCTCTAATGTCATAAGACATACCGGCGATTGGCGAGAAAATCGAAGCTCCTACCTGACTCGTAAACTGGTATCCCACCAGATATAGGATCGAAGACAGACGCGTATCGAAATTAGCAGCCAAGTACTTAAATACGGCGATCAGCATGATTGGCAGTTCCAATGCGTGGATCAATTTCATAGCTGAGATACCATAAGGTCCAATAACTAAGCCTGAACCCATGATCCGGAACGCCATCAAGAATCCTGCCAATATCAGACCCTTTTTTGCCCCAATTTTGTTGACAATGAAAGGCGCTAAGAACATCATGCCTGCTTCCAAGAAAACTTGTAGGGAATTTAAGTAACCGTAAACTTGATTGCCTAAAGCAACCGTTGAGAACGTCGATGAAAAGTAATTCGGGAACTGCTGGTCATACACATTGTAAATACAAGTAACGCCAAGAACATATAAAATGAAGAACCACAAATGCTTATTTGCAAACAAATAGCCGATTTGCTTAAAGTTAACAGATTCTGCTCGCTCCATCTCGGAATCTGTCATCTCAACTTTAATTGTCATCATAATGATAAACAGAATGACAGCAGATACTGATGCAATCCAGAAGTTAATGTTAGGGTTGATATTGAAGAGTTGACCAGCGAAAAATGTTGCTGCTGCCCAACCTAGCGAGCCCCACATACGAGATTTTCCATATTCAAAGTCATATTTTCGGCTGACTTTCTCGACATATGATTCGATGGCTCCAATCCCTGCCAAAAAAGCAATACCCAAGTATAATCCACCTACAATGGCGCCGAGAAATACATTGTATTGAAGTAACGGTCCATAGATAAAGATATAGAAAGGACCAACAAATAAGAGTAAAGAACTGATTAGAAATAAAATATGCTTCTTCAATCCGATTTTATCAGATATATAGCCATAAAGCGGTTGCATACAAAGCGCAAAGATAGCGTTTACAGTAAAGATAACACCTGTTTCGGCACCATTCAGACTGATTTCTTGCCCTAGCCAGATGGAGAACAATGAATAACTTGCTGACCAAGTAAAGAAAAAAAAGAAGAAATAGGCACTTAGTTTCCAGTACATGCTCTTTGACTTTCTCATATCGAACGCTCCTCTAGTTGAACATTTAATGTAAATGAAAGCACTTTCGTATTTACAGATCGATTATATGTCAACCGCTTTCATATGTCAACCGCTTGACATATCTTCAAAAGAAAAAGAGCTCTCCTCTTTGATTTCAATTACTCTAATAAGGATAGCCCATCTTATATCACAATGCTGAAAACTATGGAAATTGTGTTAAGCTGTACTAGCTTCAATAAGTTTCACTGGTAGATAGGTTTCTCGCGGGACATCACTGAATCCACCTTCAATTTCTTTAATAAGTAACTCTATGGAAGATCTCGCGATTTCCTGTATTGGTTGCTGAATTGTCGTTAATTCAGGGAGAAGATTGCGGGTTGTTTCAGTTCCGTCATATCCAATTACGCGGATATCTTCAGGAACCCGTTTTCCTCTTCTTCTTGCTTCAGCAATAAAAGACGCAGCCACCATGTCATTACTCGCGAACAATCCATCTACTTCAGGATGTTCATCGAGCAAGCGTTTAATCGGTTCATTGTGATTCTGTTGGTGAAAGGGATCATGTACTTCATAGGTAATTGCCTTTCGACCATACTGCTCCATCACATCTTCATATGCTTTTCTTCTTAAGCTTGCTGGTGTTTCCAATTCAACAGGGCCATTTATGTGAAAAATATGCTTGCATCCCTTTTCAATAAGCAGTTCTGACGCCAGTTTGCCACCCAAATAATTATCTGATCCTACAACTGGGATTGAATCGGATAGGAAGCGATCGATCGCAATGACGGCAATATTCTTCTGTTCATAATTTACGATACCTCGGTTGTGTGTACCGACGATAATACCGTCAACTTGATTTCGCATAAGCATATCGACATAAGATTCTTCTTTATCCAGCTGATTTAAACTGTTACAAAGCAACAGCTTATAGCCTAATGACGCACAAATATTCTCTATATGGAAAGTCAGCTCTCCGAAAAATGGGTTGCTTGTAGTTGGAATGATTAATCCAATCAGATTTGTTCGTTTACTAAATAATGACCGAGCTACATCATTAGGAAAATAATTCAGCTCCTGCATCGCTTTATGAACTTGATCCTTCGTTTCTTGACTGATATAGCCACGATTGTTAAGTACGCGAGAAACCGTGGTCGGTGAAACTCCGGCTAATTGTGCAACATCGTTAAGTTTTGGTTTCATTGATTCAACCTGCCTTCTCTCCATGCCAAGTCTCCAATTATCCTATTATTTTAACATGGTTAAACGTGAAAAAACATGTCTCCAGCATTCCGTGCTGTATATGCATCAAGAATATTGTATACACTTTAGCTCTTCCATTCTGCTTATATAAGCTTTTAACAAGCGTTTACATTTAAAGTCATCCCATCAATGAATTGGCTGAAGATGCTTCCAAGTACTAAGTTGCCCTGCTTTCCCTCGTGCTCATAGCGTCAAGGCGTTTTGAGATATTCCTATTATAATAGCCGCTCCTGAATTTTTCAGGAGCGGCTACACGCTTAATTTATATTGATTTTAAATCCATCCCCTGCTTGGCCACCCAAAACGATCAAGCCCCCTTGGGGCAGAACAACCGAATTGTTATGGCTGGCAGTTGAAAAATCTACAGCCCCTCCGTTTTCATCATAGACAGCGAACCCTCCACTTGTTGGAACATCAGCGGTCATCGTTTTATGGGCTGCGTTTTTATCTATTTTAAACCATATGGCTTGGCCATTGGATGGTATAGTGTACTGTGATTTCCCTCCTAGGATAGGTTTAATAGCATCCTCACTGATGTAGGACTCTCCATCTATGGTTAAATACTCTGAGCCATCCTTGGTAGTAAAATTCAAATCAAATGCATCTCTTCCACTCATAACTGGAATTTCAACGGCATTAACGGCTTTATTCTCATCCACAATTTTAGTACCATTTGCGTATCCCTCATGATCAACGGATATTTTTTTTGTAATAAATGATGGAGCCAAATAAAAAATAGAAGATATCTTTTCATCCAGGGCATAATAATTTTTCCCGTTTCTATGTTCCCATGCCTTTTTAACTGTAGTATTTAGAGGATTGGCATCAAGCTTTTGATATTCATAATTTACCATAACCATTTGACCTAATCCCGGAAAGTTTAAATAGAAGTTAGCCTTAATATACGTTTTTCCGTTTTTTTGTTTGTCAAAGCTTATGGCTACACTGCCATCACTACTTTTGAATGCTCCATTGCCTGCATACACATATTTTTGCGCCGGGACGAGTCCATCCAGAAAAGCTGGTAACTCAAACTCTCCATTTTTAATCTCTACATTGATGGTTGTACCTACAGTGCCATATAATCCAGAATAAGAAAGCAAGTCAGATGGCATTTCCACTTTTACAGGAGATTCAAATGTTTTATCCGGTAGAATGTCTTTAATGATGCCCTTGTCTTTTAAATGCTCCAATAAAACATTAGAAGCAAAAATACTATCTAGGATGGAAGACCCTCCAGATGAAAGCACAGCCATAGAGATATGATGCTCTGGTAGGGTGATCAAGACAGAGTGATACAAAACAGTGTCTCCCCCCTTGGACAACGCAGTTATTCCGTAATCACTAAATGGTGCCAAACGAACCGCGTCCCAGCCAAGGCCATAATTAAAGCTGTTTGTCTCTTCAGATACCCATATTCCTTTTCGATATTCATGGCTTTGCATGGACTTTACTGATTGTTCAGATAAAATATCAGTTCTATTCCCTGTTAATACTTCTGCAAACTGGGTCAATTCTTCTGCGGTAGAGTATAAGCCCCCTGTCCCGATGACATTGGCATTTTCAACGGGTAAGGCTCCCTCAATCGCAGGAAAATAAGTTTTGGACAGCTTTTGTCTATCAAACTGATCGAGTGGTGTTTTCGTAGAGTTCAAACCCAAAGGGGCACTAACATGCTTTGCCAGAAATTCGGTATAACTTAGACCACTCACCCGTTCAACCAATATTTCAAGCAATTGAAAACTATCATTACTATATACAGAATATTCGCCGGGGTTGGATTTTAAAGTTTCTGATTGTAATCTCAGTAAGAGCTTATCATGATTTTCTGTATCATTGTCATTAAATAACATACTATTTTTATAGTGAGCACCGTAAAGGCCTGACGAATGATTTAACAGCATACGCGGTGTGATTTTTTTGTATCTTTCATCAGCCATTGTAAAATCCTTAATGTATGTTGTTAGTGGCTGATCAATATCTACCTTATGGGCATCTACCAGCATCATCGTTGCAGCAGATACAAACATTTTGCTTGTAGAGCCTATACCGAACATCGTATCGTTAGTGATTGGCTCGTTGGTTGCTTTATTCTTTACACCCACGCTATCCGATAATACGATGTTTCCATGGTCCATAATGGCATACTGCACACCGCTAACACCGTATTTGGATACCAGCTCCGAGGCCAGATTACGCGCCTTTTCCTTAATGGGTTTAGGATTGTCTTGAGCAAAAGCATTCGTCATCGGCAGTACCAAAAGCATGGCCGAAATGAACACAGCTATTATTTTCTTCATTCCATATTTCCTCCTCTTATAGGTTCCCAGATTTTATTTCTGGACTGATCATACAATGAACGAGGATTCTATATAGCAAAGTCATCCTAAAACGAAAAAAACAATCCCTAAACAGCATGATGTTTAAGGACTGTCCTTATAAAATGGGATTAAAACCATATTATTGAATATTTTATTTTTCGTTTCAATGATCATGTTTCCACCGTATTTGTCACATATTCTGGATATATTCGTTAAGCCAATACCATGAATATCCGGGTTTGATTTTTGACTATGCAAATGGGCAACTTCATTCTCCATATGATTCAGAATGTGAATAAAAAGCGCAGATTCATTGGAATGTATTTTAATAAGAATGTACCTATCATCCGCAATTTTGATCTTTTTAGATGCTTCTAAGGCATTATCCAGCATATTACCCAGAGCGACACACAAGTCATAACGTTCAATATTTACTTTCTGTGAGTATAAGTTGAGCTGGATATCCACCTTGATGCCATTGGCCTGAGCAATATTAAGACTATTTGTGACAAGAGCATCTATAACCAGATTACCGGTGTTAACCCTCTGATAGGCTCCTTCGATTTTATTTAATGTGACCTTAATATGTTCACTTGCCTCAGCTAATTCATTTCTCTTGATACATTCGTCAATATACAAAAACTGTTGGTGTGTGTCGTGAATGATTCTTTTCATATTTTTAAAGCTGTGAACCGTTTTTTCGTAGTTAGCATCTTGGTAGTCCATCTGATGTTGTAGTTGAGCATTTTCATGCATTAACTGGAATTTTTCAATGACATTATCGAAGATGTATATGATAAAAACATTTAAGGAAATAAAGCCAATAATAGATACAAAATAATACATATTCTTTTCACTATAAACAGATAAAACATTGACCTGGTATATACTTATGATAGGAACGATTAGAAATAAAATGTAATAACGGGCATGCAAAGGGAAGGTTCTGCGTTTGGCAAATAATCGTATAATCTGAATGACAGCAAACATGATAATACAGCTGAGTAACATAACCTTAGAAAATATCAAGTGATCTTGACTGCTCAAATGGCTAAGGTTGCTAACTTTAACAGAGTCTACAGTATATAAAATATAAAGAGATATAAAATTAACGATGGTGATCAACACAGCATAAAGGATGGAAAAAATGATCTTTGTCTTTATTTCCACGGTATAAGACTGGGCCAAGCTAAATATGACAAATAACGCCAAAATGGAGGAAAACGTAGGAGACAGATAAACACTTAAATATAAAAAATTCAGCAGCCCGAAAATAATGAAATACATCATTCTGTTCGGCTTTCGACTGGACTTATCAAAAACCGAGTTGAAGTAAAAATTCACCTGAAAGCACATCACCAGTACAACACATAGGTTAAGAAACAGGGAGTTATATTCCATCATATTAATGCATCTTCATGATCATAAATTTGGTATATAGATCTTTAACTTCTTTTATTTTAGAACGTCCAATAGGCAACTTCACATCATTTGACATCAGAACATCACCGCCAGCAAATTTTTTGACATGAATTAAGTTTATAATAATCGAACGATGAATTTGCAGAAAATTATATTCCTTTAATGCTAAAGCATAATCTGAAAGAATCCCTTTGCTATCATAGGTTTGTGTAGAGGTTACAAAATGCAGTTTGTTTTTTATGGTCAAGCTTTTGGCCACTTCAATACTAATGATATCATCATATTTTAAAAGCACTTCTTCATAAGCTGACTTGATGATAACGAATTTTTTATCAAGAGATTGAAAATACTGACACAGTTTTATCATTTTTTCCTCAAAGATATGGGAAGCAATCGGTTTTATTAAGTACTGAAAGGTAACTACGTCAAAGCTTTCTAGCATATATTCGGGATAGCTCGTTAAAAAAATGATCTGTTCATCAAGGTGACGTAAACTCCTTATTTTTTGAGCTGTTTGAATTCCGTTCATGCCGTTCATTTCAATATCCAATATTAAGATATGGAATGGCAATTCATGGTTTAAATAATGAGCTACCAGCTGTTCTCCTGAGTTGAATAACTCAATTTTAAATTCTATATTTGTTTTGATGGATAAAGCAATCAGCATATTTTTAACAAGCTCTCTTTGCTTGTACTCATCATCGCAAATAGCCACTCTATACATAAATACCATACACCTCTTCCCCATTGCATGTTGCATGGAATTATAGTCTGAACAGTATACAATATTTTAATATTCTATACATAGCTTTTGGATAAAACGCAAATTCAAATCCCTTAAATGCGAGTTATTGTGTAAGAGCACAACTTGTGATTTATTAGGAGGGTAGGAATTGATGTATTAGCAGAACGACAACTTTCACACATAAGCCTTATTGGAGGAAATTATGGAGAACAAAAAGTATAATTAATCAATTCATCTATCTGGATATTATAAAAATTAGTAAGCAAAGTAATGTAAGTGTTAAAGAAATTAAATCCTTATTTGCTAAAGCCGATACTAATTACCTTAAACTTTACTTAGAGCAGAAAAATGAAGAAATTCATAAAGAAATAAAGAAATTAGAAGAACTTAATAAACGAATAGAAATATTAAGGACAGCTATTCATAAGCAAAATTTGTATTTTCGAGTTTGCCGATAGGTAGATTAAATACAGTTACTGCTTCATCAAGACGGACAAATCCATTATGGTCATAGAATCCATAGTTACTCATTGTGTCTGTATACACATAAATTTTAGTTGCTTTTGTATCTCTTAAGTAAGATATGAGTGCATTGAATAATTTTTTCCCTATCTTTTTTCCTCTAATTAACTTGCTGTATGCCTCATTAGTCATAGAGGTGAGTTCAACAAAATACTTTTCGTTCTATGTCATTTAGATTTAAGAGTTGTAGTAATTCACTTGTATAATCTTCCTGAAGCATTCTATAAGATGTTGTTTCACCAACTCTTGAACCAAAAATTACACCAATGACTTCTCCATCTAATGTAGCTACTCTTCCAAAAGTACTTTTATTTATTATTGGACTTATGAACATCATTGTAACTGCTGCATTTATCACGCCCTCATCCTCTATAAAATCCTTTGCGTTCCAAGTATCCGCAATAATTGCTTTAATAGGTTCTATATCTTTTTTTCTAATGTCTCTAATATCTAAGTTGATTTTGATTCCTTCTTTTAATTGATTAGCTTACAAATTGAGTTTAATGTATCCCCTAATGGGGAGAGTCAAGTATTTAATGCAATGCTTTTTTTCAACTAACCGTTTAAAAAGTTATGTTAGACTGGTGAGAACCAAAAAATGCCGGACTCTATTACAAGGAGTCCAGCATTTTCAGGTGAAACTCATATAAATCTTTATGTTCAAATGAAATAATTGATTGCTTTATGGTGCTCAACAATACACCTGTTATAGAAATACTTAATTACTTAGAGAAAAATTATATGACTTGTACTTTAATTTCCACAGCTAAGCATTTCAATTTTCATCCAAACTATCTAAGTAATTTAATTAAAAGAACTACCAATAGATCTTTCTCAGAAATTATATTACTTCAAAAGTTAACTAGAGCATCTATCTTACTTGAAAATACTGACATTCCTATTTATGGGATTGAAAACGAAATAGGTTATATCACCAAAAGAATTTCGAGATAATTCTATTTCTAAATCTATTCAAAAATTTAAGTAAAATCACTTATTTTTTTGCAGTTTTTCATAACATCATTATGTTAACTAAAAAATCCCCTAGCGGGTCTATTCAGCTATCTCCCCCTGAACACGCAAAAGCAGCCCTACAGGGCTGCCTCTTCTGCTGTAATCATACTAATTGCTCGTATATTTTACCCAGTCATATTCGGCGTACAACGGATTGACTCCGTTATATGGACCTAACCAGCTATCTACTCCGGTGCCATTCCATAAATTCATCATAATTTGGCCTGGCGTTTTCGGTATGTTCGTAGTTGCCGTATGCTTTAGAACCCCGTCAACATACCACTTAATGTATCCTGGCTGCCAATCGAATGCATAGGTGTGGAAGCCACTTGATGCATCAAAACCCAGATCGACAACCTTCTCATGACCACCGACCCCGTTTGTATAATAGTTAAATTGCACTTTTGTTGTGTCTTTTCCTAAAAATTCAATATCAATTTCATCCCATTGCGTGCCATTAGCAGGTCCCGTATATGTGAAAAAGGAAGATACGATTCCTGTATTTTTCGCAGGCTTCATGTTGACCTCGTATAAGCCGTATCTGTAAGTATTCTTCGAACGATACTCTCCGCCGTCAAATTTATTATACGCAGAACTCGTTAAGCTAAGCTTCATTTTGCCATCGTTAGTAAAATTGACATTATTGGCACGCCAAGTGCAATTAAACATGTCCCCATTGGAATATCCATCTGCCTTTTGCCATGTACTCGGATTATAATAACTTAATGGTTCCCAGAACACATTCGCCGCAAAAGCGCTTACCGAAAAAAACAGAGAAACTATACCCGTGATCACCAGTGTAAACCAATACTTCTTCTTCATAAATACACCTCCAAGAATAATTTCAAATATGAATAAAATTGTGGAATGCGGTTTCCAGCAAACGCGATACAGTCTGCCGAAAACCAATTAATAGAGCTTGCCTGGACATTTCACCCGCCGATTGCGCTCGCTTGGAATAACAGGCGGATCTCTCGATTTTACAAAAGGTCCAGAACAACTACTGTTTCGACGAGCGATCATAATGAAAATTCAATGAAATCCACGTAGGCATCCCAAGTGCCGTCATCGCTCGTCAAGGTGAGTTTGATCTCCTGATCTCCGATAGCGTGAGTAATATTGGACAAGGTTTTGACAGTTGGTGTTTTGCCTGTGAAATTGAAGGAACCTACAGTTGTTCCTCCAATAACCAAGTCAACCTTGGCCGTACCAGCATTGCTTGAAGCCCCCCGCACTGAGATATTATGCGTAGGGTTGGCAAAATACTGTGAATATGAAGCGTAGTCAGCATTGGCATACAAAGCGACTCCGTCAAACGGTGCACTGATCTTACCTGCATGAGTGCCGCCAATATTCATATTCTCGGCTTCAACCTTTGTTACCGTATTTCCCCCCGTGTTGGGAGTGAATTGCCAGGCATCCAAATTCAACAGATTACCGTTACTTGACCCGGTAAACACCAGATAAACGTTGTGAACTCCTGTTGCATTATTGATCGTGGTCTCTACTTCTCTCCAGGTTTGCATACCTCCAGTTGATGGCACTTTCAAGGAACCGACTAGAGGACCTGTTTCACTGTCAAGCCGTACTTCAATGTTGCCACCGACATTTGTGGCCACATTAGCTTTGAACGTCTTCGCTCCGGTAGAGCCAAAATTAGCCTTTCCAACAGCGATCCAGTCCCCATTATGGATGTTGGTCACATTCAGATTGCCAATCGGGCCGCCGCTGGCTTGCGTGGGTTCGGTCGCAATGCCTGCTTGCCAGGCAATGGTCTCCGCTTCAACTCTGGTATACGGGTTCATACTGGATAGCTGAGCAATTCCTGTCATATTCCCTTGCACCTCAGAGATGCTTCCGTCCTCCTTGTGCACCAGCTTATTAATATGCGGAGAGCGATAGCCTTTTCCATCTCCAATTTGAGCTTTGCTGACCGTTTGGGCATGGTATACGACATACCATTCATTCTTGAAATTAAATACAGCATGGTGGTTGTTGCCGCCAACGCCGAAGAACGTATACGGATTTTTCAGGAAATGGCCTTTATAAGTGAAGGGACCCATCGGGTTGTCGCTAACCATATAGCCGATTTCACCAGCAGGGTACTGTGGAGGGTGTGTTCCGGCAAAGTTGATACAGTACGAATAGTAATATTTGCCGTTGTACTTATGAATACCGGAATCTTCAAACAGGTAAGGAGCATCAATAGTGGTGGCACTTCCGATAACGCTTGTCATATCTGCGCCTAATTTGATGACTCTGGCGGTTTTCGGATTTGCAATGGAAGCCGGATCGGATTCATTAGGAATTCCGCCACCGCTATACAGGTATCCCGTGCCATCATCATCTACCAGTACAGCCGGGTCAAAAAGCCAAGTCACGCCAGCCATCCCAGGTGTACTATGTGTCACAAGTGCTTTGCCAAGGGGATCTGTCCAAGGTCCGATAGGCGTGTCCGCTGTCAGGACACCAATACCTGCTCCCCCATTGGCGAAATATAAAAAGAACTTGTCTCTGCCATTTATTTTTTTATGCGCAACTGCTGGAGCCCAGGAGTTAGAGGCCCATTTGGCAATGCCTCTTCCACCGTTTTTGTTGTTGGCACCTGCGACTGGTATCGTTCCGTGATCCGTCCAGTCCACCATGTCTGTGGAGGATATGACCTGGATACGATCCAGCCTACTAAAGTCGTTCTCTTTAATCGATCCATCCTTGTTATACACGTACGTATCACTTGACATGTAAATATACACTCTTCCATCATATACCAATGAATACGGGTCAGCTCCCAATTTGTGATCCATTAGAGGGTTGGAATTTCCAGGTAGTTTAGCCAGTGGTCGATTGGCAGCATCTACATTTAGCATGGGAAAGACACTCAGCAATAAAGCGAAGGAAAGAAATAAAACTAGACATTTTCTAATCATAACATAACCTCCGTTTTTTATATGGTCTAAAGCCGAGCTATCCGTAAATATATCAAATTTATGGATATGCTCAGACCTTTACCCGTAAGGAGAATGACGTGAAGAATGGTAAGAGATAGAATTAGTTTGAAATCGCTTACAAAGTATTGTTTGGAAACATTCTACAAGGGAGTCACTGAATACTTATCTCTGTCCTTATGATGTCAGTATTAATTTAATAAAATATAGAAATATAAAATATTGAGTATTAATATGTAATTGGATATAGAATAATGGATTTATTTGGGATAATCATACCATACTCTATCAAATATAACAATATCATTCTATTTTAAAAAGAGCACACCAAAAGGGATGTAACCTTGAATTTGATTGTAGCCGGGCAAATTAAAGGCAGACTATCTGGTAGGATTAGTGAGCAAAAGCTCTTCTACCCTACTTGGCTTGATTTTGTTCATATTAAGAGAAATTGCAGCACCGGTAAACGGAATTGTGGTGGGCAATCTGCAATTTACATGGGGTTGGTTATTGCATAAGGTCCCTAGGGTTTTATCATTTATAAATAGTCCAGATCACAAGCCTGGATCGTTGTAATATTAGAAAAAATACTTAGCAGGCAAGGACAATCGGACGAAGCCGCTGCCCTTGCCTGCTAAGTGAAATCATTTTTTTAGAGAAATGAAAACTAATTTAGAAAATAAAATCGATGGAATCGGGCGAGAAGCCTTCTGCTTGCTCGTCCGAGTTTACCTGAAGATCGCTTAATAGCAAATTTGGATTGGCTCCAACCTGTGACAGGATCGCTATCAAATCTCCGGTTAATCGTTCAATAGCATCTGCGCCAAACAGCTTTGTGCAATATTCAAAGGAACCCTTGATCTGCCCGTCTTCATCACTCATAGACAAGGTCAAATCGAATTTGGAGGTCCTGTGTTCCTTAACATAAGGACTAAAGGATAGTGTTTCAAGTTGCGCTTCCTGCGACTCCGTATTTTCCAGTACAAACACAGTGTCAAACAACGGGTTACGGCTTGCATCCCGCGCTACATCCAGCTTTTCCACCAGCTCTTCCAGTGGATAATCCTGATGCTCGAAGGCTTGCAGCGTACGATCTCTGGCTTCCAGCAAGTAGTTATGGAAAGTTTGATTGCCCTGCGGCTGGTGCCGGATGGCTAGTGTATTGACGAACATGCCGATCAGCGGCTCCAGTTCAGGCAGCAAGCGGCCTGCTACGGGCGTACCGATGATCAAATCGTCCTGACCGCTGTATTTGGACAGCAGGACGGTGTAGGCGCTCAATAGCACCATATACAATGTGCTTCCAGTCTGTGCCGCTATCCGGTGCAACTGCTCGGATACATTCGGGGCCACGGTAAACTCATACATTGCCCCCTCGAAGCTGCGAACAGCAGGTCTAGGATAAGCAATCGGCAGATCCAGTACCGGTAATTCCCCGGCTAAATGCTCCAGCCAGAACTGTTCCCGGCGCTGGTAGGACTCACGCTGCATTTCCTGCTGCTGCCACACCGCATAGTCCTTGTACTGAATTGGCAGCGGCTTCAAGGCCTGTCCCTCGTACAGTTGTCCTAGCTCCTGCACGATATTGTTAGACGATACCCCGTCTGAAATAATATGGTGCATGTCGTACATCAGGAGATGGCGCTCGGGTCCGGTTTGAATAAGACGGACACGCAGCAGCGGTGCCTGCCGAAGATCGAAGCTGCGTACAAAGGACTCGATATACACTTCCGCTTCGGACTCACTGGCCTGCAGGCGTTCTACGACAAACTCCACTTGATCGTAAACCCGCTGAACAACCTCGCCGTCCACCATTTCAAAGGAAGTTCGCAGCGTTTCATGACGGGCTACTAACTGACGGAACGCTTCCTCCAGTCGATCTGCCTGAAGCGGTCCCTCCACTGTTAATACACCCGGCATATTGTAGCTGAGATCCCCACCTTCCAGATGGCTCAAAATATACAGTCGTTTTTGCGCCGAGGAGACAGGATAGTAAGACTGTTTCGTCGCAGCAGGGATCACCGTATAGGTGTCTGTCCCGTGCGTTGCGATGAGCTGGGCTTGCTGCTCAATCGTAAAGTGCTGGAACACCTCACGCAGTGTAATCCGACTGTCCAGTTCCTGATGGATTTTAGCCACCAGCGTCGTTGCCCGCAGGGAGTGTCCACCCACATCGAAGAATGAGTCGGTGACGCCTACGCTGGACAGCTTCAATACCTCCTGCCAGATTTGCGCTAACTTGGCCTCCAGCGGCGTCCGCGGCGCAACATACTCCAGACCTCCTTCAAGGCGTGCTTCCGGTGCTGGCAGTGCCTTCCGGTCGATTTTCCCGTTGGGCGTCAGTGGGAAACGATCCAGCTGTACCACATACGTCGGGATCATATAATCCGGCAGCTTCGGCTGCAGCGCATTCCGCAGTTCCGGTAGACTCAGTGACTCCGAAGCTACGATATAGGCACACAGATCCTTGTGTCCGTCTTCGTTTTCCCATGCCGTAACCACGGCTTTTTGGATACCGTCCACAGTCAGCAGCTGTGCTTCCACCTCGCCCAGCTCGATCCGGTAGCCGCGGATTTTCACCTGGTGGTCGATCCGGCCCAAATACTCGATGCTGCCATCCGGCAGCCACCGTGCCAGGTCGCCCGTTCGGTACATCAGGTTGCTGTGGGCATTTGGAGCTTGTTCGACTTCCAGTGGAGCCGAGGCAAACGGATTCGGTATAAACTTCTCAGCCGTCAGTTCCGGCAGGTTGAGGTATCCTCGTGCGATACCTGCACCTCCAATATAGAGCTCACCCGCGATCCCGATCGGTACCAGCTGTTGTCGAGTGTTCAAGATGTACACAGCCTTGTTCGCTATCGGCGTTCCAATGGATACTGTATGCTCCCCTTTTTCCAGCAGTACATTCAGTGACTCCACATCTTCAATCGTATAGGCTGTTGCATCTACCGTCGCTTCGGTCGGACCATACACGTTCGTAATGACCGGACGATACCCGGACCATTTGTGTAGGAACACATCTACCAGCTGCACGGATAAGGCTTCGCCCCCGATCAGGTAATGCTTCACATCCGGCGCTTCGGTCACGCTGACGCTTTCGTTTAAAATATGCAGATGCGCAGGTGTGCCGTCCGACAGGTCGATCCGGTGCATACGGTAGTACGCAATCAAATGCTCCCCGCTCAGGCTGACGTCACGGGACACCACATGCAAGGTGTGACCTAACAGCAAGCTGGCAAAGATTTGCTTCACCGAGGCGTCAAATACAAAGGCTGACAGCCATGCGATGTGAAGCGGCTGATCATACCGGCTGTATACCCGCTCGTATAAAGCATCTACCAGATTGCTGACACTGCCCTGCTCGATCATGACCCCTTTCGGCTGACCGGTTGTACCTGACGTGTAAATCATATAGGCCAGGTTGTACAGGCCGGCGACAGGGATCAGGTTGCTCGCATCCTGTGCTCCCAATTGAGCCTGTACGTCCTCATCGTCAAGAACGATAGCTTGTACTGTCGATGGCAGTTGAAGTGACAGGTTGGCGGCTCTGCTTGTGATTACAACCTTCGCCCCACTGTCTTGAAGCATATAGTCGATCCGCTCCTGTGGATACATCGTATCCATTGGCACATACGCGCCTCCAGCCTTCAGTACCGCCAGAATGCTCACCAGAAGATCCGCAGAACGTTCCAGCAGTATGCCTACCGGGTGATCTGCTTCAACCCCTTTCGCCCGTAGCACACGAGCCAATTGGTTCGCCTGCTCATTCAGCTCAGCGTAGGTTAGCGCCATATCCCCAGACACCACGGCTATCCGCTCAGGATGGTTCTTCGCTTGCTCTTCAAAACGCTCGCTGAGCGACAGCCCTTGCAGTGTTCCGCGTACGCTATGCGCATTCGGATCATTGAATACCTTCAGAATCTGCTCGGTTTCTTCAGTCGTAATGAGCTCCAGCTCACCCAGCTTCGCATCCGGGTTCACTGCCACAGCTTCGGCCAAGCGAATAAAGTGACGTGTCATCCGTTCGACCGTTTCCCGTTGATACAACGCAGTGGCATACTGCAATCCGAACTGGATGCCTGCCTCTTCCTCTCTGGCTTCCAGCGTCAAGTCAAACTTCGCTGGCGTTTGCTCCAGGCCATAAGGACGGAAGCTCAGGTTCGCCAGTTGCAGCTCACCTTCCTCGGTCGTTTGCAGGGTAAACATCGTATCGAACAGCGGATGGCGGCTCATATCCCGCTTCACATTCAGCTTTTCCACCAGCTCCTCAAATGGATAGTCCTGATGCTCGTAGGCTTGCAGGGCGCGAACCTTCACTTCTTCCACGTAGCTGCGGAAGGTATGTTCTGCTGTCGGATAGTTTCGCAGTGCCAACGTACCCACGAACATGCCGAGAATCGGCTCCAAATCCGCATGCGGTCGTCCGGCAATCGGCGTGCCGACGACGATGTCCTCCTGGCCGCTGTATTGGTGCAAGAGTGCGGTATACGCCGCTAGCAGCACCATATACAGTGTAGAGCCGGTGTGCGCCGCCAGTTCCTTCAGGCGTTCGCTCACTTCACGTTCCAGTCCGAACACCACAATATCGCCTGCCGTACTTCGCACCGCCGGACGGGCAAAGTCTGTCGGTAGATCCAGCACAGGCAGTTCACCCCGGAAGGTATCGAGCCAGTAGGC
>NZ_JAHPJM010000008.1:0-241637 GCF_019042715.1 Paenibacillus sp. AK121 | reverse complement strand
CGAGGACAGTGTCAGGTGGGCAGTTTGACTGGGGCGGTCGCCTCCTAAAGAGTAACGGAGGCGCCCCAAGGTTCCCTCAGAATGGTTGGAAATCATTCGAAGAGTGCAAAGGCAGAAGGGAGCTTGACTGCGAGACCTACAAGTCGAGCAGGGACGAAAGTCGGGCTTAGTGATCCGGTGGTACCGCATGGAAGGGCCATCGCTCAACGGATAAAAGCTACCCTGGGGATAACAGGCTTATCTCCCCCAAGAGTCCACATCGACGGGGAGGTTTGGCACCTCGATGTCGGCTCATCGCATCCTGGGGCTGAAGTAGGTCCCAAGGGTTGGGCTGTTCGCCCATTAAAGCGGTACGCGAGCTGGGTTCAGAACGTCGTGAGACAGTTCGGTCCCTATCTGTCGTGGGCGTAGGAAATTTGAGAGGAGCTGTCCTTAGTACGAGAGGACCGGGATGGACGTACCGCTGGTGTACCAGTTGTTCCGCCAGGAGCACCGCTGGGTAGCTATGTACGGAAGGGATAAGCGCTGAAAGCATCTAAGCGTGAAGCCCCCCTCAAGATGAGATTTCCCAGTATGTAAGACCCCTTGAAGACGACGAGGTAGATAGGTTGGGGGTGGAAGTGCAGTAATGCATGGAGCTGACCAATACTAATCGGTCGAGGGCTTATCCTAAAGATAAGACGCAATGAAGTTTCGGATCCAGTTTTCAGGGTGTAACCTTGAATGTAGAATTTGCGAGGCAAATTCATGTTTGGTGGCGATAGCGGAGGGGTTCCACACGTACCCATCCCGAACACGACCGTTAAGCCCTCCAGCGCCGATGGTACTTGGACCGCAGGGTCCTGGGAGAGTAGGACGTTGCCAAGCAACAAGTAAAAAAGATCATGATCTCACTGAGATCATGATCTTTTTTTGTGTTAAATATCAGTAGAATTTTTTATTAGAGTAAGTTAGTTATAAGTTCGACTGAATCTGTGGATATTAGCTAGTAAATAGATAGACATTTTTTTAAGAAAATTAGTACCAGGTATTAGTATCTGGTGTTATAATATAAATAAGGATTATAAAGGAGAGTGATCAGAATGTTGAATTCAAAAGCAAAGTTAACGGCCCTTGGCACTTATGTACCTGAACGGATTTTAACGAACGCCGACTTGGAGAAGCTTGTGGAAACTAGTGACGAGTGGATTGTACAACGAACGGGTATGCGGGAACGACGAATCGCGGCTGAAGATCAGTACGTATCTGATTTATGTATACAAGCTATTAAACGTATGGTTAACCTTTATAACGTAAATGTGAACGATGTTGACATGATCATTGTAGCGACAAGTACACCTGATTACTATTTTCCAAGTACGGCTTCCCGTATTCAGGCTTATTTTAATATTCCAAATACAGGATCAATGGATGTTAGTGCTGCATGCGCAGGCTTTGCCTATGGACTTCATTTGGCGAATGGTCTTATTACGGGTGGTCTACATCGTAAGGTTCTAGTGATTGGAGCAGAGACATTATCCAAAATTACAGATTATACCGACCGGACGACATGTGTTCTTTTTGGAGATGGAGCAGGAGTCGCACTTGTTGAATATGACGAGGATGAAGGATCATTTTTGACCGCAGATATAGGAACCTTTGGGCAAGGTGGAGCACATCTTTACCGCGCAGGATTATCTAACTATTTGGATGGAGAGAAGCTGCAAGATAATGGTTTTATTGCTCAAAATGGACGTGAGGTTTATAAATGGGCTGTACGCTCTGTTCCAGCTGGCATCGAAAGATTAATGGATAAGGCAAATATGGAGAAGGAAGATCTTGACTGGTTTGTACCTCATAGCGCTAATCTGAGAATGATTGAGTCCATATGTGAAAAAAGTACAGTACCTTTAGAAAAGACGCTGACAAGTGTAGAGTTTTATGGCAATACCTCGGCGGCGTCCATTCCGTTGGCTTTACAGTGTGGATTGGATGATGGGCGTTTAAGATATGGACAACATGTGGTGTTATATGGATTCGGGGGAGGCCTGACGTATGCGGGTCTGCTAATAAAATGGAGTGTGCCTGATTTGTAAGTTGGTCTAATTAATGCATAAGCAATAGTAATAGTAAGGAAAGATCATGTTGATAAAGAGACGTTGGTTGGCATTAGATTTATCGTAAGATGGCAGGATGGTATAATTAACATTATGAGAGAAAGGAGCGTAACATGAAGGTATTGGTATTGGCAGAAAAACCATCCGTGGCCAGAGAGATTGCACGTGTGATGGGCAGCCGAGAGAAGCATAAAAGTTATATAGAAGGACCTAAGTATGTAGTGACATGGGCTTTGGGTCATTTGGTCGGATTAGCAGAGCCTGAGGATTACGATTCTAAGTATGCGACTTGGAACTTGGAGGACTTGCCCATTCTTCCGAAGAACTCCAAGTTAAAGGTATTGCGGGAAAGTAATCATCAGTTCAAAGCTGTACAGCAGCTTATGAAACGACAGGACATTGGAGAACTTATCGTGGCAACAGATGCTGCTCGTGAAGGAGAACTGCTGGCACGATGGATTATACAAATGGCAAACTGGAAAAAGCCTTTCCGACGCTTATGGATTTCCTCGCAGACGGATAAGGCAATTAAGGCAGGTTTCGCGAAATTATTGCCTGGCCAGCAGTTTGATCGTTTATATGAATCGGCTCGCTGTAGGGCTGAAGCAGACTGGATGATTGGTCTCAATGTAACCCGCGCGTTAACGGTTCGTTATAACGCTCAGCTTTCGGCTGGAAGGGTACAGACACCAACACTGGGAATGATCATGGAACGTGAGAAGGAGATCACCCAGTTTCGTTCTCAGGAATATGATACTTTGACGGCGGATTTTGGCCATTTTCAAGCAACTTGGCGGGCAGAAAACGGGGATTCGCGCATGTTTGACCGTACTCAAGTAGAGACTTTACGCCACAGGCTCGAAGGGGCCAAAGGTACAGTGGTGAGTGTGAAAAAGAGTGAAAAGAACGAGCCTCATCCGCTGGCGTATGATTTAACTGAGCTGCAAAGAGATGCTAACCAGCGCTACGGTTTCTCGGCCAAACAGACGTCCAATGTTCTTCAACGTCTGTATGAGCAGCATAAGCTGGTGACCTATCCACGTACAGACAGCCGTTATCTTACATCGGATATGGTGGATTCACTTAAGGAAAGACTCAGTAGCGTAGCAGTAGGTCCGTATGCTTCTTTAGCACGTCCGCTATTGCGTAACAATTTGCCAATCACAAAACGAGTTGTGGATGACAGTAAAGTTACAGATCACCATGCGATTATTCCTACTGAGCAGACATTATTGCTTAATCAGCTAAGCCCAGAGGAACGTAAACTGTATGATCTGATTGCGCGCCGTTTTATCAGTCTGTTCTACCCACCTGCACGTTATGATGCTGTAGCTGTATCGGTCATGGTGGGGCAGGAAACATTTCAGGTCAAAGGTACAACCATAAAAGATAGCGGTTGGCGTGCTGTATATGACGAAAGTCATTATGAATTGGACGATGAAGAGATAGATGATCGTGAAAATAATGGACGGGGCGTTATTTTGCCTGAGCTGAAAAAAGGAGACTCCGTCCAATTGCAGCGTTGTATTGTACGAGCTGGACGAACGATGCCGCCGAAGCGTTATACAGAAGCAGCCCTGCTCGCTCAGATGGAAAAGCACGGCCTGGGTACACCAGCTACTCGTGCAGATCTGATCGAGAAACTCGTCAGCTCGGATACGATAGAGCGCCAGGGGAACGTGATGCATCCAACTGGCAAAGGCAAGCAACTGATCGAATTGGCGGCTCCACAGCTACGAACGCCCGAATTGACGGCACGTTGGGAAGCGGAGTTGGAACGGATTGCCCGTGGTCAAGGACAACCTGAGCCATTTTTGAATTCTATCCGTGCTATGGCGAAAGAATTGGTTTCTACTGTGAAAAATAGCAGCGCGGAGTACAAACCCCATAACGTAACGAATAGCCATTGTCCGGATTGTGGTACAAAGTTGTTGGAGAAAAGAGGGAAGAAAGGCAAGTTCCTTGTATGTCCAAATGCGGATTGTGGTTACCGTCGTTCAGGGGAAAAACGCTTGTCCAATCGACGTTGTCCACAGTGTCATAAAAAAATGGAAATGAAAGAGGGCAAAGCAGGTCTGTATGTAAGATGCTTACCCTGCGGCATTACGGAGACGCTGGATAAGGACAAGCAACGGGTAAACAAACGGGAACAGCAAAAGCTAGTAAAACAGTTTGAAAAAAAGGATTCTTTTGGCTCCAGTTTGGGGGATTTGTTAAAAGCAGCAATGGAGCAAAAGCAGGGCGAATAAAGAATAAAGATTGGCCAGAACGTGCTATAAGCTACACAATTAGCAGGCGTATGTCGGTATAAAAAAGCTTTCTCCTTGGCATGGTAATCCGAGGAGGTGAGTATTTATGCCCAAGCATAAGCCGCTTAAAATCAATAATCAGCAAAATAAATCAAGTATACTGGAGGAAGAAATCGCTGCTCATCTAGAGAAGCAAGCTAAATATCCTCCAAGCTTGAATGGGATTCCCAAACAGCAGTCTTGATGCTGCCTGTAAGGGAAAACGAATGGCGGTATAAGACCAAGACGCTTGGATACCAGATGTAATCGTTAAGTGCCAGACATTGTCTTGCATAAAAGAAGCAGCAGTACGGCGGTCTACCGTAACTGCTGCTTCTTTTTCATAATAAGGAAGTTGTATTTATTTGACTTGGAATGACTGCTCTTAGTATTCATTAAAGAAAGATTGAATTTGGTTCACATCGTGCGTTTGGGTCAAAGCGAGCATAAGCAAAATCCGTGCTTTTTGCGGATTGAGCGAATCGGTGGACACAAAATTCGATGCTGCGTCTGTTGTCGACGGGGACACAACTCCACTTCCTACGCGGGTAGAGCGGGCAATAATAACTCCTTTTTTACCTGCAGCCTCTGCGCCTTCTGAGGAGGTCTTGGACAAGGAACCATTACCGGAACCAGCGACCACTATACCCTTGGCACCAGCTGCTACGGCTGCATCATACAGGTAGCGACCGTTGTTTTGATATTCGTATAAAATATCTACTTGCGGTAGCTGGGTGAGATTAGAGATATCGAATACAGAAGAGGTCGTATGCTTATGAGTGGATTTGTTGTAGTAGTATACCTGATCGCCTACTACAGCTCCAAGGTATCCCTGCTCTACAGACTTGAACGTATCGACTGCTGTTGTGTTCGTTTTTGTGATATATCTTGCTGCACCGATGCGATCGTTCAGCAATACGAGTACACCCTGGCCTTTAGAGGCCGAAGCACCGGCAACTTTTACAGCATTATAAAGGTTGAATGGACCATCGGCACTGATGGCAGTAGCTGGACGCATAGAGCCAACGACAACTACAGGCTTATCGCTCTTAACGACAAGATTGAGGAAGTATGCCGTTTCTTCCAATGTATCTGTACCATGGGTAATGACAATACCATCTACATCATCTCTGGCAAGCAGTTCGTTGGTGCGTTTGGCAAGTTTTAAGAGGATTTCATTATTAACATCGGGGCTACCTACGTTAACCACTTGCTCACCACTGACATTTGCAATACTTTTCATCTCAGGAACGGCATTGATCAAGGTTTCAACACCTAATGCACCTGCTTTGTAGCCGGTTGTATCTGTGTTGACGGAGGATGACCCTGCAATGGTTCCTCCTGTGGCCAGTATTTTAATATTGGGCAAGTGATTAGTTTGTGGCTTATCAGATTTGTCCAAAGTTGTAGTGCTAGAAGTAGATAACGTTGTACTGGTTGTAGCTGCTGACGCTACGTTGGCGGTAACTCCACCACTCCATAAGGTACTTCCGAGAATAAAGCTGGCCAACAGGGGAATCATTGTCATTTTTTTCATGTTAGTCATATAAAGCTCCTCTCCAATCTGAAACCTCAAAATATTAATGATAGATTAACTGACAAATATTTTGTCGAATAACGTTAATATCACGCATTATAGGGTGATAAATCGCCTTTAGTCAATATATATGTTAGATAATATGACTCTAAAACTTATCTTTATTATATGTAATCGCTTTAATTATACCTGAATGGAAAAGATTTGAAAACAAAAGCAACAAGCAGAAATCTCATAAGGAGTCTGCTTGTTGCTTTTGATAAAAGGTGAACAACTGAGTTTACCTACCTTTAATTTCATTGAATGAGAGTGACAAGATGAAGTTGATGTCTTACGGTATTTACATGGTTCTACAGTTGAATACATTTCCCATGATCAGGGGTTTTTGCTGTGCTGTTTTGTTGGCAAGCTGGCGCTGGGAGTTCCTTTTCCTTGTTTACGGTTACGTTCTGCCTTTTTTGCATTTTCTCGTAGCTTTTCAACGTACTCATGGGTGCTTTCCATCGTAGTTCCTCCTTTAAGACAAAATAGATGCACTCGGGAATTGCCCTCATACACCGTTACTATTTCCGCAAAAACGTTTTCCCAGTCAGAGAAGGCGTTGTTTCTATAAAAGGGGTGAGGTTATAATGAAGGAGAGAGCTCTATATAAGTCCTAATACCTGAAACTGGTACGGTGTGCAAAAGGAGGGGAGACATTGCAGACAGGCTTGTTGATATGGCTGCTGTTCATCAATGCAGTAGGCTATCTGGTAATGTCGGAAGATAAAAAGAGAGCACGTAAACACCGTGATCGTGTACCTGAACGGACGTTGTTTTTGCTGGCCCTGATCGGGGGCGCATTGGGTGTACTCATTGCGATGTACCGCAAGCGCCATAAAACACGGCATATGACCTTCAGATTAGGTATTCCTGCGTTGCTTTTCATTAACGCATTGCTCTATGGGTATTTTTTACGGTAAGGCTGGGAGTTTAGGTTCCCATAGGGAAGTTTAATGATGATTGAGAAGACTATTCTCAGCCATTACATGATGTAATGAAAGTGAACAACTACAGGAATACATAATTTCAGGCTTTGATTTAACAAACTGAATTCGGAAGAGGTGCGTATTATGCTATTTTCAAAAGTATTGCTTGCTTATGACGGATCGGATGCATCCAACAAAGCTTTATTGAAGGCGGCTGAATTGGTGAAGGCATCACCCTCCTCGAAGCTTGAGGTCGTAACAGCATTCGATTTCCCGCGGATTTTTATGGGCGAAGGCTTGGCTCCAATTCCAGCTTCGGTGAATAAAGAGTATTATGATTTGGCTGAGCAAACTACGGATGAAGTTAAAAAGCGGCTTGCTGAGCAAGGTGTAGATGCCAAGGTGGAACTGATTCAAGGTTCGCCGGCCGAAGTCATTTTGGATTATGCCAATGAGAATGGCTTCGATGTGATTGTGATCGGCAGTCGCGGTTTGGGTGGTATTCGTGAATTTGTCTTAGGTAGCGTAAGTCACAATGTGGTGCAGCATGCACGTATCCCCGTGCTGGTCGTAAAATAACGAAATAAAAAAAGTAAAAGTCGGATCACTACCTGTACAGGAAGTGCCGGCTTTTTATTTTTGTTGGTAAGATGTATTGCTGGCCGTTATCAGTGTAGGTAGAGAGATAGCTAAATGTAATACAATAGTCCCGAGGTGTGCATATAAAGGGCTTGGTTTTTGTTAAACACGAACATTAAATTGTATCATTATGACAATGTTCGTTTTCAAGTTGACACAGGGTGTAGGGAATTGTTAAACTATGAAGTGTATTGTCGATAAAAAATGAACTTTAGGTACAATTTAATTAGGTACACATGTTGGAGCCGAAACTCACCACGATTACGCTAGGAAAGTATATCGTTGGGTATGGAGTAAGCACAATCCTGACTCGTATAATGCCGGGGATATGGCCCGGAAGTTTCTACCTGGAAACCTTAAATTTCCGGACTACGGGAGACATACGGCTGAAGCCGCATTGGATGCGGTAGAACAGGCTTGCTTTTGGCATGCCTTTAAGAGGCTCTGTCGTTTGTTTTTTCGTAGTCCGGTGTCTTGAAAATAACGTTATTTTCGAGTGCCGGATTTTTGGCGCTTATTGATAAACAGGGAGTGAAGGACATGTCAGTGCAGGTCGCTGTCATTATGGGCAGCACATCAGACTGGGACACCATGCAACATGCATGTGCTGTGCTGGACGAGCTTGAAATCGGATATGAGAAAAAAGTAGTTTCAGCCCATCGTACACCGGATTTAATGTTTCGTTTTGCAGAAGAGGCCGCCGGGCGCGGATTAAAGGTCATTATTGCTGGAGCGGGCGGGGCTGCACATCTGCCGGGAATGGTGGCTGCGAAGACATCCTTGCCAGTAATTGGCGTGCCTGTCCAGTCGAAGGCTCTGAATGGTCTAGACTCCCTGCTCTCCATTGTGCAGATGCCGGGTGGTATTCCAGTCGCCACTGTGGCAATCGGTAAGGCAGGCTCTACCAACGCAGGGTTGCTGGCTGCACAAATATTAGGTGCTTTTGACGAAAAGATAAGTCAGCGGGTTGTGGCAAGACGCGACCGTATCCGTGACGAGGTACTGGAAGGCAGTGACTCGCTATGAATGAAGCATGTGAATCCGCAGGCCGTATCCGCCCTCCTGGCACAGTGATTGGAATTTTGGGAGGCGGACAATTAGGCAGAATGCTTGTACTGGCAGGAACAAACCTAGGCTATCGCTTCGTAACACTGGACCCTGCATCGGATAGTCCGTGTGGACAGGTGTCCGAACAAATCCGTGCTGCCTATGATGATGAACGCGCGGCCAGAGAACTGGCTGCACGGTGTGATGTGATCACGTATGAGTTTGAAAATGTGGATGCAGGTGTAGCCGCGCTTTTGGAACAGGAATCCAGTGTGCCACAGGGCAGTAGTCTTTTGTACACGACACAGCATCGTCTGCGTGAAAAACGTTCTATTGAAGCAGCTGGTGTTCCTGTCGCTCCATATCGTGAAATTAGCAGTTCTGCCGATATGGTTCAAGCGGTAGCCGAATTGGGTGTACCGTGTGTGCTCAAAACAGCAGTCGGCGGTTATGATGGTAAGGGCCAAGTGGTCGTTTGCCAATCGGAGGAAGCCACGAATGCCTACGAGCAACTGGCTGGAAGCGGTTCGGAACTGGTGTTGGAACAGTTCATCCGTTTTCGCTGCGAAATCTCGGTGATTGTAGCTCGCAGCACGAACGGTGAAGCCAAAGCCTTTCCGCCTGCGGAAAACATTCACGTAAACAACATTTTGCACACGTCGATTGTACCCGCACGCGTACCTGAACCTGTCCAGGAAGAAGCACGCAAATTGGCGCTGGCTGTGGCGGAGTCATTGGATGCGGTGGGGCTGCTCGCTGTGGAGATGTTTGTCACCGAAGATGGACAATTGTACGTTAATGAGTTGGCACCACGCCCCCATAACTCCGGCCACTACACGATGGAGGGATGCGCCACATCGCAATTTGAGCAGCATATACGTGCGATTTGTGGTTTGCCACTGGGCAACACGAAGCTTCTGACTCCGGTCGTGATGGTCAATGTACTAGGTGAGCATTTGGAGAACGTAATTCGGCGGTTCGGACAAACAGATGCTGAAGCTGAAAGATTGAGTGTTGTACCGAAGCTGCATTTGTATGGAAAAAGTGAAGCCAAGCCAGGCCGGAAGATGGGACATATTAATCTGTTGTGCCAGGATACGGAACAAGCGCTGGAATGGATTGATCAAACCAATATTTGGGGGGATAAATAGTCATGATCGAACGCTATAGCAGACCGGAAATGAGAGCGATTTGGACGGAAGAAAATAAATTCAAAGCTTGGCTGGAAGTAGAACTGTGTGCCTGTGAAGCATGGGCTGAGTTAGGTGTTATCCCAAAAGAAGATACCGTGGCTCTGCGCAAAAATGCAAGCTTTGATATTGAACGGATCTATGAAATTGAGCAGGAAACAAGACATGATGTCATTGCTTTTACCCGCACGGTATCCGAAAGTCTTGGCGACGAGCGCAAATGGGTGCATTACGGTCTAACCTCCACAGACGTGGTTGATACGGCGCTAGGCTATTTGTTGAAGCAGGCGAATGAAATTCTGGAACGAGATATTCTGAATTTTATTGATATTTTGAAGGAAAAAGCATTGGCTTACAAGCACACACCGATGATGGGACGTACACATGGAGTGCACGCTGAGCCGACCACATTCGGACTGAAAATGGGCCTGTGGTACGAGGAAATGAAGCGCAATCTGGAACGTTTCCGCTATGCTGCTGACCAGGTGCAATACGGTAAAATGTCCGGTGCAGTCGGAACATATGCCAACATTGACCCAGCTGTGGAAGAATTCGTATGCCGCAAGCTGGGCACCAAGCCTGCTCCGATTTCTACACAAACGCTTCAGCGTGATCGTCATGCTGAATATATGGCCACGTTGGCGTTGATCGCCACTTCATTGGACAAGTTTGCTACAGAAGTCCGTGCATTACAAAAGAGCGAATTCCGTGAGGTGGAAGAAGCTTTTGCCAAGGGTCAAAAAGGATCTTCCGCAATGCCGCATAAACGCAATCCGATCGGAAGTGAAAACATCTCCGGCCTGGCACGTGTGATTCGCGGGCATATGGTATCGGCGTATGAGAACGTTACGCTGTGGCATGAACGCGACATTTCGCATTCTTCTGTAGAACGCATCATTTTGCCAGATGCAACAATGCTGTTGAACTACATGCTGAACCGTTTTGGCAATATCGTGAAAAATCTGACGGTCTTCCCTGAAAATATGAAGCGCAATATGGCGCGTACGTATGGTGTACCATTCTCTGGCCGTATTATGACGAAGCTGATCGACAAGGGCTTTAGTCGTGAAAAAGCTTACGATACCGTGCAGCCGCGTGCTATGCAGGCATGGGAAGAACAACGCCAGTTCCGCGAAATCGTCGAGGCGACTCCTGAAATTACTGCCGTGCTCAGTCCGGATGAAATCGAGGATGCGTTCAACCCAGCTTGGCATTTGAAGAACGTGGATACGATCTTTAAAAAGCTGGGATTAGGGGAGTAAGAGGGAAGGTTGGCGCTTGGGAGAGGATCAGGAGCGTGATGAGACCGCTGCGCGAACGGATCGTTCTTCCGATTGCTGTTGCCCCTGGATTCTTGAATTGGAAAACCTGCAAAGGTTGGAATCCAGGGGCAAAGGCAAACGCTAACGCTTCTCCAGAACGATTCCGTCTGCTCCGCTGCTTCCAGCACCAACCCTCATGTGGGAGCAGAACTTGAAAAGGTGCGGCACATAAGATGCCGCACCTTCCCAAGAGCGATGGAAAAGCCGTGTTCCACTGCTTTTCTATCGCAGACCACGTGCTCGTGAGGGCTGCCGAATTTGCGCAGCAAACAGCCCGCAGTCCTTACGAGCACGCACAGGCTCAAGAAGCGAAGCCTTGAGCCAGCCGTTCGCGCCGACGTAAAAGCGTTGCTGGATGAGGGCTTGTACTAACAAGCTAACAAGCCTTCATCCAGCGGAACGCGCTCACCCGACCGTAGCTACAAAATAGACGCCCTCACCCGGCTCACTAGCCAACTCTTGCGGGAGTCCCGAGGGCAGCAGCCCTGGGGGTCCTCCCCGAGGGGAGGATTTAGGAGGGGCAAAGGTTCGATTTAGGAGGGGCAACTTCTATGAAAGAGGTGTAATGAAATGTCATTGTCTACCGCCGAAGGTCTGATTCATGCGCCGCTCTTGTACAAAGGCAAAGTGCGTGAGTTGTATGATCTCGGAGAACATTTTCTGATTGTCGTGACGGACCGGATTTCGGCTTTTGATTATGTGTTGGAGCCGCCCGTACCGGAAAAAGGAAATGTATTGAACAAGCTCAGTGCTTTCTGGTTTGAACAGACGAAAGAACTGCTGGAAAACCATGTCGTGCATACCGATGTAGACAAGCTCGGACATGTCATCGACGAACAGCATAAAGAGCTGCTAAAGGACCGGATCATGGTTACGCTGAAGGCTGAACGCATCGACATCGAGTGTGTGGTGCGTGGATATATTACCGGAGGCGGCTGGCGTCAGTATGAGCAGACCGGCGAGGTAAACGGTATTCCATTGCCCAAGGGGCTACGTAAGAATGAACGCTTTCCCAAGCCTCTATTTACACCGGCTGCAAAAAATGATGTCGGTCACGACGAGGACATTTCCCTTCACCAAATGAAGGAATTGGTCGGGGCCCAGCTAACCGGTGAGCTTGAGGAAAAAAGCTTGGCATTGTACGAATTTGCGCGTGCTTTCTGCGAAAAGCGAGGAATCATTTTAGCGGATTGCAAGTTTGAGTTTGGTCTTGTTGATGGCAAGGTGATTTTGATTGATGAAATTTTCACCCCGGACTCATCCCGTTTTTGGGCGCAGGAAAAGTATGAGCTGGATGTGGAGATTGACAGCATGGACAAGGAGCCGGTACGAAGCTATCTAGCAGCCTCCGGTTGGGACAAGAATAGCAAGCCCGATCCGTTGCCTGCTGAGGTCGTAGAAGAAACAACTGCAAGATATACGGATATTTGGCGGCGTCTGACGGCACAGTAAATAGTAATCATAATTCAACCAATAGGATTCACTCATTCGGAGGAGGAACTGAAGGAACATGATGAAAGCAACAGTCTATGTCACGATTAAGCAAAGCGTTTTGGACCCGCAGGGGGTTGCGGTGCAGGGCGCACTGCATTCTATGGGTTTCGGAGAAGTGGATAGCGTCAGAATTGGTAAGTATATGGAACTGAATCTGGATACAACAGACCGCGAGAGTGCAGAGAAACGCGTCATCGAGATGTGTGAAAAGCTGTTGGCCAACACGGTCATTGAAGACTACCGCTACGAACTGGAGGGCTGATTCCATGAAATTTGCAGTTCTGGTTTTTCCGGGCTCCAACTGTGATATTGACTGCTATAAGGCGATAGAGGACACGGTCGGTGAACCTGTCGATTATGTTTGGCATACTGCAACGGATCTGTCACCTTACGATTGTATTCTTGTTCCGGGAGGCTTCTCCTACGGGGATTATCTGCGGTGCGGTGCGATTTCCCGGTTTGCCCCGGTGATGAAGGAAGTAGCCAAAGCGGCTGCTGAAGGCAAATATATTTTGGGGATTTGCAACGGTTTTCAAATTTTGACCGAAGCCGGGCTGTTGCCAGGAGCTTTGCGCCGTAATCTGTCGATGAAATTCCTTTGCCGTGATACGGTGTTGCAGGTTGCGAATAACGATACGCCTTTTACAAGAGATTATGCTGCTGGTGAAGAAATCATTATTCCGATCGCACATGGTGAAGGCAACTATTACTGTGATGATGAGACGCTGGCTCGTTTGCAGGCGAACAATCAGATCGTATTTACGTATAAAGATAATCCCAATGGTTCCATGACGGATATTGCGGGGATTTGTAATGAACAAGGTAACGTACTGGGCATGATGCCCCATCCGGAACGTGCGGTGGATGCATTGCTTGGCACGGATGACGGCAAACGTATGTTTACATCTATTTTGAATGCTTGGAGGGATCGTCATGGCGCAGCAAGTGTCCGCTAAGGAACCGACGGCAGAGCAGGTTGCCGAACATAAACTGTATCAGCAGATGGGTGTGTCGGACAGTGAATATGCGCTGATCTGTGATTTCATGGGGCGTCAGCCGAATTATACGGAAATTGGCGTGTTCAGTGTTATGTGGTCAGAGCATTGTGCTTACAAAAACTCCAAGCCGTTGCTGAGACGTTTCCCGACGAGCGGTCCGCGAGTGCTGATGGGACCGGGTGAAGGAGCAGGGATTGTAGATATTGGAGACAACCAAGCGGTTGTATTTAAAATCGAAAGTCATAACCATCCATCCGCTGTAGAACCTTTTCAAGGGGCAGCGACTGGGGTAGGCGGCATCATCCGTGATATTTTCTCCATGGGCGCAAGACCTGTAGCTGTGTTGAACTCTTTGCGTTTTGGCAAGCTGGAGAGCGACCGTGTGAAATATTTGTTCGAGCATGTGGTATCCGGTATTGCGGGCTATGGAAACTGTATCGGTATTCCAACCGTAGGCGGCGAGGTTGTATTTGATGAAAGCTATGAGGGCAATCCGCTCGTCAATGCCATGTGTGTCGGACTGATTGACCATGATAAAATTCAGCGCGGTGTGGCAAAAGGGGTCGGCAACCCGGTGTTTTATGTGGGACCTCCGACAGGTCGTGACGGGATTCATGGAGCAACCTTCGCATCGGTTGAGCTGACAGAGGAATCCGAAGCGAATCGGACTGCGGTTCAAGTAGGCGACCCATTTATGGAGAAGCTGGTTATGGAATCATGTCTGGAACTGATCGACAGCGGTATTGTACTAGGTATTCAGGATATGGGCGCAGCGGGACTTACCTGCTCCAGTGCCGAAATGGCAAGCAAGGCGGGCAACGGTCTTGAGTTGTATCTGGATCAGGTACCGCAACGTGAAGAGGGCATGACCCCTTATGAAATGATGTTGTCTGAATCACAGGAACGTATGCTGTTCGTTGTTGAGCCAAAGGACGAAGCACAGGCGCTTGAAATTTTTGAGCGTTGGGGCGTCATTTGTGCCAAGGTCGGCAAGGTGACGGATGACGGGCGTTTGCGTTTGTTCCATCACGGTGAAGTGGTGGGGGATATGCCAGTGACGGCGCTAGTAGATGAGTGTCCGATCTATGACAAGCCTTCCGAAGTTCCTGCTTATTATGAGCAAAATGCTGCTGTTGACACATTGCGTTACCCAGAAGTGACTGATTTGAACGGTGCGCTGAAAAAGGTGCTGTCTTCACCAAGTGTAGCCAGCAAGAAATGGGTATACGAGCAGTATGATTACATGGTTCGCACCAGTACGGCCATTCGTCCGGGCTCGGATGCGGCTGTAGTGACTGTACGCGGCACCCGCAAGGGACTTGCGATGACTACAGATTGTAACGGACGTTATGTATACCTGGATCCAGAGGTAGGCGGACGAATTGCAGTCAGCGAAGCAGCCCGTAACATTGTATGCTCCGGCGGCGAGCCTTTGGCGATTACGGACAACCTGAACTTTGGCAACCCTGAAAAACCGGATATTTTCTGGCAAATGGAAAAAGCCGTGGACGGTATGGCAGAAGCTTGTCGTGTACTGGATACACCTGTTATCGGGGGTAACGTTAGCTTGTACAACGAAAATGCCAAAGGTGCGATCTATCCGACGCCTGTAGTCGGTATGGTCGGTCTCGTACATGATACAGATCATATTACGACACAAGGCTTCAAAGCTGAAGGCGACGTCATTTTCCTGGTGGGGGAGACGAAGGCTGAGCTAGGAGGCAGTGAGTTCCAGGCTGTCGTGCACGGTGTATCCGAAGGACGTCCGCCTGAGCTAGATTTGAACGTAGAGAAAAAACTGCTGACCGCAGTACTGGGAGCGATACAAGCCGGATTGGTACAATCCGCGCATGATCTCGCAGAGGGCGGATTGGCTGTGGCGCTTGCCGAATCTGGAATTAGCGGCGGATTGGGAGCACAGGTTAACGTAGAGACGTCTTTGCGTCCTGACCATGCTTTATTCAGCGAAAGTCAATCCCGCATTTTGTTGTCCGCATCGCCGGATAAAGCGTCTGCGTTGGAAGCGCATCTGCGTGGATTGGAAGTGCCAGTTGCCGTATTGGGAAAAGTTGAAGGATCACAATTGACAGTTGAGGTGAACGGACAACCCGCTTTGAACGAGGCAGTCGCCAGTTTGAAGCAAATCTGGGAGGATGTCATTCCATGTCTGATGAAATAACAGCACGGATGTTGTGGACTGGAGATTATTATAATGAAGGCTCGGGTAAAGAGGGGCTGTTTGATAAATTAAAAGAGGAATGCGGCGTATTCGGGGTATACAGACACTCCGATGCCGCTTCCCTAGCCTATTACGGCTTACACGCGCTTCAGCATCGTGGTGAGGAAAGCGCAGGGATCTGTGTGAGCAGTGGCGACGAGTTCCATTATCATCGTGGAATGGGGCTTGTCAAAGAAGTATTTAATAAAGACTTAATGGCTTCGTTGACAGGCGATATTGCCATAGGACATGTGCGCTACTCAACAAGTGGAGACAGTAAGCTGACGAATGCACAGCCTTTGGTGTTCAAGTATCGTGATGGTGATCTGGCGGTAGCGACAAACGGAAATATCGTAAATGCTTTGCAAATTCGGCATGAGCTGGAGCAGGGTGGGTCTATTTTTCAAACGACCAGCGATACCGAAGTAGTAGCGCATTTGATCGCCCGGTCGTCCAAGGATTTGGTGGAGGCTGCCAAGGATGCATTGAAGCGTATTATCGGCGGGTTTGCTTTCCTTATTATGACCAATGACAAGCTGCTTGTGGCATCTGATCCCAACGGCTTGCGTCCATTGACGATGGGCAGATTGGGAGATGCATATCTGTTTGCATCCGAATCCTGTGCTTTGGAAACGATAGGTGCAGAACTGTTGCGCGATATCGAGCCAGGTGAGCTGTTGATTCTTGATAAAAATGGACTGCACGAAGACCGCTATACGGAAGATAAGCAGCGTAAAGCGCTGTGTGCGATGGAGTATATTTATTTTGCTCGTCCTGACAGTGATTTGAACGGAGCTAATCTTCATGCTGCACGCAAACGGATGGGCAGCCAACTGGCGCTGGAGGCTTTTGTCGATGCTGATTTGGTGACAGGTGTACCGGATTCCAGCATATCGGCTGCGATTGGTTATGCAGAGCAAACAGGTATTCCTTACGAGCTGGGCATGATTAAAAATAAATATACCGGTCGTACCTTCATTCAACCGAGTCAGGAGCTGCGCGAGCAGGGTGTGAAAATGAAGCTGAGCGCCGTACGCCGTGTGGTTGAAGGTAAACGGGTCATTATGATCGACGACTCTATCGTTCGTGGCACCACGTCTCGTCGAATCGTAAATATGCTGCGAGATGCGGGCGCGCTGGAAGTACATGTACGTATTACCTCGCCGCCTTTCAAAAACCCGTGCTTCTACGGTATCGACACGCCGGACCGTCGGGAGCTGATCGCTTCGTCCAAAACCGTAGAGGAAATTCGGCAAGAGATTAACGCTGATTCGCTCTTCTTTATGAGCGCCGAAGGATTGATTGCCGCAGTAGGCGGACATAACGAACAGGATTACAAGGGCGGTTTGTGCCTGGCTTGTTTCGATAATGATTATCCGACACAGGTAGATTTCAAAGGCGAAGAAAAGTTCGGGTGTAGTTGCTAGTATAGGGAACAAAAGAGGTACAGAGGTGCATGGGGATGGTGGTTCTGAGGTGGCCACTCCGCGTGTGGATGGTTCTTACGATCGCTGCGTTCCTCAGGTGTGCAGCATTTTGCAGCAGTGCCTGTACCTCTTCTGTTCCCACAGGGAAGAGGATAGGTAAGGCCGTTAAAAACTCATGGCATAACTATTTCATGCCATGAGTTTTTAACGGCCAGGGCGCAACTGCCTGCCTCAAGGGTCAAAGAAGTAAGCCGCCCGTTGGCGCTGCTCACTTCTTTGACCGGCACGTCCCCGACTTTGCAAAGCAAACAGCCCGGGACGTGCCCCTGCCGCCGTCACTACCAAAGGCGGCCACGCATCAAAGCGTGTCCTTGTGAATTGCGGGAAGACCCGCAACTCACAAAGGAAAACACGCGACTCACAGCACGAACCACCACCAAGCAGCACCCAATCCTACGCATCTGACCGACTCTTGAGGGGTCCAGGGGGAGCAGCCCCATGGAATCCTCCCTGCTAGGGAGGACTTAGGAGGGTCAATCATTTGAAGGAGTGTTCATGAATGTCCGAAGCATACAAAAACGCAGGGGTAGATATCGCTGCTGGTAATGAAGCAGTAGAACGGATGAAAAAGCACGTTAAACGTACCTTCCGTCCGGAAGTGCTCACGGACTTGGGCGGATTCGGTGCATTGTTCGGCCTGAATAAAGATAAGTACGAGGAGCCTGTACTTGTGTCTGGTACTGACGGTGTCGGCACGAAGCTGAAGCTTGCCTTCGCAATGGATCGTCATGACACCATCGGCATTGATGCAGTTGCGATGTGCGTAAACGACATTGTCGTAGGGGGCGCGGAGCCACTCTTTTTTCTCGATTATCTCGCCTGTGACAAGGTTATACCTGAGAAAATCGAAGCGATTGTCGCCGGTATTGCCGAGGGCTGTCACCAGTCAGGTTGTGCGTTGGTTGGCGGTGAAACCGCAGAAATGCCGGGGATGTACAGCGAGGGCGAATATGATATTGCCGGATTCACGGTAGGGATTGTAGATAAAAGCAAAATCATTAACGGCAGTTCCATTGCTCCTGGAGATACCGTAATCGGACTAGCTTCCAGTGGCGTTCACAGTAATGGTTTCTCCCTGGTTCGCAAGCTGTTATTGGAACAGCAAGGTTATGATTTGCATGATGAAATCGAAGGCTTGAATGGCAAACTGGGCGATGTACTGCTGGAGCCTACGAAAATTTATGTGAAATCTGTGTTGGCATTGCTGGATAAGGTAAAAGTAAAAGGCATGGCGCATATCACTGGTGGCGGTTTTATTGAAAATATCCCTAGAGTGTTACCGGATCACGTCAATGTGGATATACAATATGGCACTTGGCCGATTCTGCCGATCTTCCAGCTCATGCAGGAAAAAGGCGAAATCTCCAACAAAGACATGTTCACGACTTTCAATATGGGGATTGGAATGGTGATCGTTGTCGGTGCAGAGCACGCACAGACCGCACTGGAAGTTCTGAAGGAACAGGGTGAAGCTGCGTATGTGATCGGAAAAGTAACGGAAGGCAGCTCTATCGTGACCTTTACAGGAGCCGAGGTGTAATGAACGAGTACCGGATTGCTGTTTTTGCATCAGGCGAAGGGACGAACTTTCAGTCTTTGGTGGATGCGGCTGCGCGGGGTGAACTGGGCGGCGCCTCGGTAGAACTGCTCATCTGTGACAAGCCTGCGGCTCCTGCTGTAGCTAGAGCACAAAAAGCTGGAATTGCCTGTCATACTTTTCGTCCTAAAGATTATCCTGCCCGAGAAGACTATGAGCGTGAATTAGTGGCTTTGCTGGAGCAGAAATCGATTGATCTCATCGTGTTAGCAGGCTATATGCGTTTGCTATCTAGTGTCATGGTTGATGCGTACGCTGGGAAAATCATTAATATTCATCCGTCGCTGCTTCCGGCATTTCCAGGGAAAGATGCTATTGGACAGGCATTAGCCTATGGGGTCAAGGTAAGTGGGGTCACCGTCCATTTTGTGGACGGGGGGATGGATACTGGGGCGATTATTGCCCAACGTGTCGTGGAGGTTCACGATCATGATACAGCGGAATCCTTATCCGTAGCCATTCAATCCGTGGAACGTCAGCTATATCCTGAGGTAGTTGGCAGACTGGCCCAAGGCAAAATCCAATTGAATGGCCGCAAGGTGAACTCACTTCTCTAAAGATAACTGTAATTTGTCATATCATTGTCCTAACAAGGATACTGTACAGGCATTTTCCGATATTTCTCGGGAAATAAATTGATAGAAGAGAAATTTGCAAAATTCTGAAAGAGCTAAAGGAGGAGACAGGGTGAGTATTAAAAGAGCGCTCGTCAGCGTATCAGATAAACGGGGAATCGTAGAGTTTTGCCGTGAGTTGTCCAAATTGGGTGTGGAGATCGTTTCGACAGGGGGAACGAGCAGCTTGCTGTCGAAGGAGGGTATTCCTGTCATCGGTATTTCAGAGGTAACGGGATTTCCAGAAATTATGGATGGACGTGTTAAAACACTCCACCCTGCGGTACACAGCGGTTTGCTGGCTGTTCGGGATAATGAAGAGCATCAGCGTCAAATGAAGGAGCTTGGATTGGATTATATCGATCTGGTCGTTGTGAACCTGTATCCTTTTGCGGAAACGATCGCCAAACCCGGTGTAACCTATGAGGACGCGATTGAAAATATCGACATCGGCGGTCCAACGATGCTCCGCTCAGCGGCAAAAAACCATGCTTTTGTCAGTGTAGTGGTCGATGCTGATGACTATAGCACTGTACTGGAGGAAATACGTAAGGATGGCGACACGGAGCTGAATACTCGTAAGCGTTTGGCTGCAAAAGTGTTCCGTCATACGGCGTCATACGACGCTTTGATTTCCGATTATTTGTCGAATGTGACAGGCGACCCGCTGCCTGAGCGTTACACTGTAACCTATGAAAAAATTCAGGATTTGCGTTATGGCGAAAATCCTCATCAACAGGCTGCGTTTTACCGTGAGCCATTGGCGGCCAAGGGTACACTGACAACAGCAAAGCAACTTCACGGTAAAGAGTTGTCTTACAATAATATCAATGATGCTAATGCAGCCCTGCAAATCGTCAAAGAATTCAGCGAGCCGACAGTAGTTGCAGTTAAGCATATGAATCCTTGCGGTGTGGGAATTGGCGGCAGTATTTATGAAGCGTACAGCAAAGCTTACGCAGCAGATCCAACTTCGATTTTTGGCGGCATCGTTGCGGCTAACCGGATTATTGATGGTGATACAGCGAACAAGCTGAGTGAAATCTTTTTGGAAATTATATTGGCACCGGGCTTCACGAAAGAAGCATTGGAGATTTTAACGAAAAAGAAAAATATCCGTTTGCTTGATCTTGGTGAGCTTTCCCCGTCTGAGGCGAAGAGCCGTTTCGTCGTGACTTCCATTGAAGGTGGCATGGTTGTTCAGCAAAATGACGTTCATGCTATAGACCCGGATGCACTTACGGTTGTAACAGAGCGCGCGCCATCCGAGGAGGAACTGAAACAACTTTTGTTTAGCTGGAAAGTGGTTAAGCATGTGAAATCCAACGCCATCGTACTGGCGGCAGATAATATGACCATAGGGGTAGGCGCAGGACAAATGAACCGTGTCGGAGCAGCCAAGATTGCAATCGAGCAGGCCGGTGACAAAGCAAAAGGTGCGGTACTGGCATCGGATGCATTTTTCCCGATGGGCGATACGCTGGAGTTGGCAGCTAAAGCAGGCATCACGGCAGTTATTCAGCCAGGCGGCTCCATCAAAGACGAAGAATCCATCAAGGTTGCTAACGCATATGGCATTGCTATGGTCTTTACGGGCGTACGTCATTTCAAGCACTAAGTTGCGTGAGTTGTGGATGCAGCACACCTGAACGATCATACTGGGAGCGGGAGGAATCACCTGAATGGATATTTTGGTTATCGGAGGGGGCGGCCGCGAACATGCAATTGTATGGGCGCTGAAGAAAAGCCCTAAGGCCGGACAAATCTATTGTGCGCCAGGTAATGCTGGTATTGGACAATTAGCGGAGTGTGTGCCGATTCCGGTGAGTGAGTTTGACGCGCTGACAGAACTGGCGGAATCCAAAAAAGTCGGACTGGTCGTGGTAGGCCCCGATGATCCGCTGGCAGACGGCATTGTGGATGCCTTTGAAGCCAAAGGCATCCCAGTATTCGGACCGCGTAAAAATGCGGCGGAAATTGAAGGTAGCAAAATTTTCATGAAAGATTTGCTGCATAAATATCAAATTCCGACAGCAAATTATCGCAAATTTTATACCTATGAGGAAGCACATGCCTACTTAAAGGACCAGCCGATTCCGGTGGTCATTAAGGCCGATGGACTGGCAGCAGGCAAAGGCGTGACAGTCGCTTACTCAATGGAGGAAGCGGAAAGGGCGCTGTCCGATATTATGGTGGCAAAGGTATTTGGAGAAGCGGGCGCACAGGTCGTGATCGAGGAGTTCCTCGCTGGACAGGAAATGTCGATTCTTTCCTTTGTTGACGGTGAAACGGTACGGCCGATGGCAGCGGCGCAAGATCACAAGCCGGTTTTTGATGGTGACAAAGGACCGAACACAGGTGGCATGGGAACATATTCCCCGCTGCCTCACATAGCCAATTCCATTATTGAGGAAGCCATTGAGACGATTATTAAGCCGACGGCCAAGGCTATGGTTGCTGAAGGACGCCCGTTCCGTGGTGTTTTATTTGCTGGACTGATGATTTCGCCGGACGGCAAGCCGAAGACCATTGAGTTTAATGCACGTTTTGGTGATCCAGAAACACAAGTCGTATTGCCTCGACTACAATCCGATTTGCTCGATATTTTTCTCGCAGCGGTGAACGGCACACTGGATCAGGTGGAGATCGAGTGGAAGGATGAGGCTGCGGTGTGCGTGGTGCTGGCATCCGGAGGTTATCCTGCAGCTTACGCCAAAGGAGTACCTATCCACGGACTGGACCAGGCAAACGAAGCTATCGTCTTCCATGCCGGAACAGGCATCAACGAACAGGGTGAGTGGGTAACGAACGGCGGACGCGTGTTAGGCGTGGTTGGTTTGGGACGTGACATTGCCGAGGCACGGGACAAAGCTTACGAACAGGCTGCTCATATTACCTTTGAAGGCAAGCAAAACCGTACAGACATTGCGGCAAAAGCATTGCTATAACAGCAATATATAGGATAAAGAGGACCTCTTCGGAGGTCCTCTTTTTCGTTTGACAAATGTATACTTATCCTATAGGATTAAAAATACAAAACTGACTGACTGATCAATCGGGAGGAGGAAACCCATGCAGCCACGTAAGGCGAAGCAGCCCAAAACCCTTTCGAATGACTCACCTGTTGACCATGGGGGAGAAGAAACAGACCGCAGAACACAGCTTCTTCACATTGCGTTAAAGCGGTTTGCTGAGCAGGGTTATCACCAAACGAAGATTTCAGATATCGTGGTGGAGGCAGGAGTAGCTCAAGGCACATTTTATTGGCATTTTAAAAGTAAAGAGGCCTTGGCGCTGGAGATTATCGCTACAGGTCGTGAACAGCTTTTGTCAGCGATCGGGCAGGGGTATCGCCGTGATGCGGGAACGCTGGCTGATATGGTTAAGGCATCGGAAGCGCTGTTTGTTCGGCTATTTCATTTTGCATTCGAGAACCGTTATCTGATGGGTTTGCTGCTGATCGGCAGCGGTGTCGATGAACCAGTGAGGCAGAGCATCCGTGAAACAAGGACTGCGATGGAGCTTGCATTCCGGCGCAATATGGAGCGAGCGATCGAGCTGAACATGTTGCCTGCCGAATTAGATGTCGAATTGAGGGCAGCATTACTCATGAGCATGATCGAAGGTGTCATTATACGCTGGCTATTCGGTTCAGAGGGAACACATGACCATATCAAACAGGTATCCGCTACAAGATTGGCAGAAGAGGCTGCTAATTTTGAATTTTACGGACTATTAGGCCAAAGCTAGACGGTCAACATCATGAATGAGTAGTGGGCAACAATTAATATAGCCCAATTACACTTACAAACTTAAACATTTACATCTAGACAGGAGAGAACGATACATGAAAACACGTAAAAAAGGATTCTTGGTGACCACACTCATGGCTCTGGCATTGTTCAGTCTTGTGCTGAGCGCTTGCGGTACAAAGCCAGAAGCTTCGAATACTAGCAATGGAGCAGGCAGCAGTAACGAGGCAGCCGCCAATCAGCTCGAAGCCATCAAGAAGGCTGGTGTAATGAAGGTAGGCATGATGGGTACTTACCCGCCGTACAATTTCTTGAACGACAACAAGGAGTTGGACGGGTTTGATGTGGATATTGCCAAAGAATTGGCGAAACGGATTGGAGTAAAAGCGGAGTTCACGGCACAAGAATTTTCGGGACTGATTCCAAGTTTGCAAAAGAAAAAATTCGATGCAGTGGTTAGCCAGGTGGCGATTACAGAGGATCGCAAGAAGGCCATTGACTTCACAGATCCCTATATCACCAATAATGTGAATATTATCGTGAACAGTAAAACCAATGACATTACGACGTTGGAAGACTTTAAAGGCAAAACGATTGGTGTCGGCTTGGGAACAAATGATGAGTCTTATCTGCGCAACGAAGTGCTGCCAAAGGTAGGCGATTTTGAGATCAAAACATATGATGATGTCATTACTTCATTGAAGGATCTAAACTCTGGTCGTATTGATGCAACCATTAACAATCTGTATGCTCTTAAGCCCATTATCGACAAAAACGGATTTCAAATTAAAGCTGTAGGCGAGCCGATTAAATCGGATCAGGCGGCTGTAGCTATTAACCAGAAAACTCTTGAGCTGAAGGAAGCCTTGAACAAGGCTCTGAAGGAAATGAAGGAAGACGGCACTTACAAAACAATTTTCAAAAAATGGTTTGGCGAGGAGCCAAAAGAATAACGTAAGCCTGTTACAGGCGTCTGGCTCCAGTCTTGGCTTTTATGCTGACATGGGGCCACTCGTCTGAAAGAAGGGAATATAACCGATGCTTGAATTAATGTGGGAGAACGTGCCTTTTTTATTGAAGGGTGCTTATTATACGCTGTATATAACGATTGTTTCTATGCTGTTTGGTCTAATCATTGGTTTGATTGTTGCAGTAGCGCGCTTGAAGGGGAATCGACCTGTTCGGTGGCTGGCTCGCATGTATGTATCAATCATCCGGGGAACGCCGGTTTTGGTGCAGATTGCGGTCATTTATTATGGTCTGGATGATTACGGAATATCATTTGGATCGTTAACGGCTGCTTGTCTCGCGCTCAGTATTAATACAGGGGCGTACTTATCGGAGACGTTCCGTGGAGCTATTTTAGCCGTACCGCAGGGACAGACCGAGGCCGCTTATGCTACGGGAATGTCGCCTGGTCAAACGATGTGGCGTATCATTCTTCCGCAGGCGTTACGCATTGCAATTGCACCGGTGGGGAATACGTTCGTGGGTATGCTTAAAGAAACGTCGCTGGTGTCAGTTATCGGGGTCAGTGAATTGATGCGGCAGGCACAGCTTTTACAGGCGCAGTATTTACTCTACATGCCGTTTCTGCTCGAAATTGCCCTGATGTATTGGATTATGAGCATTGGATTCTCCGCTATACTGGAGCGGGTGGAAAAGCGTCTGGCTCGAGCTTATTAAGGTGGAGATGATAGATGATGATAACAACAAACGGATTAGGTAAACGATTCGGACAGGTAGAGGTTCTGAAAAGCATAGATTTTCAGGTCGCCGCTCGTGAAATCGTCGTATTGCTCGGTCCCAGCGGCTCGGGTAAAAGTACCTTGCTGCGCTGTCTGAATGGTCTGGAAGAGCTGTCTTCCGGCAAGTTTGAGGTGAATGGGATTGAGGTTGATGCTACGGCTCCTGTTCGTGTCCGCCAAGCAGCCATTCGTGATATTCGCAAGCATACGGGGATGGTGTTCCAGCAATTCAATTTGTATCCGCATAAAACAGCAATCGGCAATGTCATTGAAGGACTGCTGACAGTAAAGAAAATGCCGCGCGACAAGGCTATGTCTATCGGACAACAGCTACTGAAGCGGGTGGGATTACTGGATAAGCAGGATGTACACCCATCTCGTCTGTCCGGTGGACAACAGCAACGGGTAGCTATTGCACGTGCACTGGCGATGGACCCGGCGATTATGCTGTTCGACGAGCCGACATCGGCGCTTGATCCCGAACTGGTGGGTGAAGTGCTAGGGGTTATGCGAGAGTTGGCTCAAGACGGAATGACGATGGTCGTCGTGACTCATGAAATGAAATTTGCCCGCGAGGTGGCGGACAAGGTTGTATTTATGGCAGACGGAATCATTGTGGAGGAGGCTGCGCCACAGGCATTTTTTGATGCTCCCCAGCATGAGAGGACACAAAAATTTTTGCGTCAAATTAGCGAATTTTAAGTTAGATTGAGAATAAATCATAGATTACTAAGATAGAAAGAAGGCAATTGAACATGAAAGTATCTACAACTTGGCACGGCAAACGCGCGTTTACATCGGAAGGACCATCCGGTTATTCCGTAGGGATGGATGCTACGGCGGCTTATGGCGGTGATGGTAAAGGGATGACACCGATGGAACTGCTGCTTGCGGGTCTGGCGGGATGTATCGGTATTGATATTACGATGATTTTGGATCGTTTTTTGTCGGACATTCAGCGAATTGATATTGATGCAGAAGGTACGCGCAAGGAACAAATGCCAACGGGGTTTACAGCGATTGATCTGACATTCCACGTGGATGGAGATATTCCAGATTACCGTGTATGGAAAGCGATTCAGATGGGCAAGGAAAAATATTGTGCAGTATCCGACTCCTTAAAAGCGGAAATTCGGATGCACCTCATTTTGAATGGAACAGAAGTACCCTATCCAGCGTAAGTGTTGAGGGGTGAGGAGAGTCAGCCTGTGTTATATACAGGCTGACTCTCCTTTTTTATGTTATCTGAGATCGGTGTACAGGTGGGGAGGTAATGCAGCTAAACGCTACGTTATCGTACAGCGTTTAGCTGTAATGGAGAACTTGTCTTTTATCCGCTGCTTTTTTGCTTGCGTTCCCGTAGCAAGAGATACAGGAAATAGGGCGCGCCAATCACGGCTGTCACGATACCAGCGGGAATTTCGAGCGGCGGCTTCAGCCCCCGTCCGAGCGCATCGGCAAGGACGAGAATCAGGGCACCGATCATGGCTGCGCCGGGCAATAGATAGCGGTGGCGATTGCCAAACAAACGCCGTGCCAGATGTGGTGCCAGCAGTCCTATAAAGCCGATGGAGCCGATGGCAGCGACACAGGAAGCAGCTAAGGCCACGGATACGGCCAGCAGTCCTGTGCGCATACGCTTCACGCTAAGTCCCAAGCCAGCGGAGCTTTCTTCATCCAGACTCATAATATCCAGCTTGCGCTGTAGCGTATAGGCGAGAGGCAGCAATACAATTAACCATGGCAAAAGTCCATATACTTCATCCCAGCCTTTGCCCCACAGACTTCCAGCAAGCCAAGTCAGCGTATCGCTGGCTTCAAGTGGATATTTAACCAGAATATAATCGGTTGCAGCCTGAAAAATAGCACCTACCGCCAGCCCGGTTAAGGCTAGCATGTTAGGACGCATGCCTCCCTTCATCGAAAGCTGTACGAGCAGTAGTGCAGCTAATCCGGCACCGACAAAGGCAGCTACAGGCAGTAGCGCCACGGGGGAGGAGGGGAGCAGCACGATGACGAGAACCGCAGCAAAGCCGGCTCCCTTGGATACACCCACCACATCCGGCGAAGCCAGTGGGTTGCGTATCATGCCTTGCAGCAGCACGCCAGCTACTGCAAGGCCAGCACCGGCCATGATGGCCAGCAGGCCACGAGGCAGTCGGTAATGGTGAACGATGAACCAGGAAGAGGCATTTCGGTCAGTCAGAGCGGCGATCAGCTCAGCGGGTGTAATGTAGGTGCTGCCCACGCCGATAGCTACAAAGGAAACACACAGCATTAACACGAGTAAAATCCACAGCTTTTTCATCGTGAAGCCCTCCCGTTCTTGTGCGCCAGAAATAAAAAAAAGGGCGCGCCCACTAGCGCAGTTACGATACCAACGGGCGATTCATAAGGAAAGGCAATAAATCGTCCAAGCACGTCTGCATATGTCAGCAGCAGAGCTCCGCAGATTGCAGACAGGGGGATGACCCGTTTGTAATTATCGCCTGTAAACACCTTGATGATATTCGGCACCATCAGGCCCACAAAGCCGATAGACCCGGCTACTGCTACAGCAGAGCCTGCCAGCATAATAACTGAGGCTGAGGCCAGTAAGCGGACAAGACGTACATTTTGCCCCAGTCCCTGTGCGACCTCTGTACCGAGGCTAAGCACAGATAGCGAGGGGGCCAGTGCCAGTGCAAGGATCATACCGACGGCGAACCAGGGCAGCACCAGACGCGTATCGGCCCAAGTGGACCCGTCGATGGCTCCGGCGAGCCAATACAGTACATCGGATATTTGCTCGTTAAACACGAGCAGTCCCTGAGTGACAGAGGCCAGCAGCAGATGCACTGCCATCCCGGCAAGGGCCAACTTGACTGGCGTCATGCCCGCCGTTCCGGCCAGCGCATATACGAAGGAGCCGCCTGCGATCGCTCCGGCAAAAGCAAAATAAATGCTGCCGGACGACCCGATATTCGGCAGCAGCACGACCGACAGAACGACAGCCAGCGAAGCACCAGAGCTGACTCCAAAAACCTGCGGCGAAGCCAGCGGATTGCGTGTGATAGCCTGCATCAGCGCTCCGGCCACGGCAAGCCCGGCGCCGACGATCAGGCCAATGACGGCACGTGGTAGGCGTATCGTCAAGATAATGAGCTGATCCTTGGACGGATGCTCGGTGAACAGCGCAGTCAGCATGGTGGGGATATCCATCCTGACTGGGCCAATTGCCACGCTCAGCAGCAGTCCAGCCAGCAGCGCGAATAGAAGTGCAAAGACGACCGGCTTATTTAGCCGGTCGCGTAAGGCTTGTCCGATCAACGGGAGCCGTCTCCTTTATTTTGCGCGGGATACAGAAGCGAAATCGCTTGCTCCAGTATTTTCTCGGCAGAGCCGAGTCCACGGTACCGGGTCCACAGTGCCCGGTTTACTTCGTAAACTTCCCCTTTTTTCACGGCCGTAATGTTTTGCCATAACGGATTTTGCTTCCATTCCGCAAGCAGCTTCTCATCGGCTTCCACCAAGAAGATCACATCTGGATCAGCTTGTGCAATCTGCTCCAGTGTCAGCTTGACTGTAGGCTCGCTTGTATTTTGAAGCGCATTGTGGATGCCTGCTTGCTCCAGCAGTTGTCCATCAAAAGATGAAGCGCCGTGAGCCGATAGTGAATCCGAACGGAATACCCCAAGCAATACGCTGCGTGACTCACCAGCTTGGATGCCTTCTTTCAGCTTTGCCATGGTAGCTTTATGTGCTGCGAGAATTTGCTCACCCTTTTCCTTCTCACCCAACGCGTCAGCGATAACGCCGAAGGATGCCAGGTTTTGTTCATAAGAGGAATTGCGGCTCTTAAGAACAATGGTAGGAGCAATCTCATTTAGTTCTTTGTATATGCTCTTATGACGGTTTAGATCAGCAATAATCAAATCGGGTTTCAAGGAGCTGATCGTTTCCAGGTTCGGCTGTTTGCGTGTGCCGACAGGTGTAAAGTCGATTTTTTTACCAAGCAGACCATCGATATCATCCTCATTTTCCTGAGCTATGCCGACAGGCATCACACCCAGTTTGGTAGCGGCATCGACAAAAGAGAATTCCAACGTTACGATTCTTTTGGGTTTACCTGTAACTTTGGTTTCTCCCATCTCATGTTTGATCGTTCGAGTGTCGCCTGTGGTCTGAGGTGCTGCTGCATTATTATTTTGTGATTGGCCTCCACATCCCGCCATAATGGCTGTCAGTAGTACCAGAATCGCTGCAAGCAGCATGCCTGTGCGTAGTGGTAGTCGCTGTTTTGGTGTTGCCATGTATTGTCCCCCGTTCCAAATATGCTTACCAGAGAAACTGATAATCATTATCAATTAACTAACTGTTGACCATTCTAGCAACCGGGAAGGGGGACGTAAATAATGTGATCATTTAAACCATTTTAGCCTATTAAATGAATTAAGTTCATAAAAGTCACAAGCAACGAGGAGCGCGGAAAGGACAGACCTGGCAGCAAAATTCGGGGATTATGCATTTTCCTGCCGTCTGCGATAGATACGCTCCGGTCTGCCGACGGTTCCGTATACCTGATCATGGTGCGCATCGCCACTTTCAACTAAATATTCCAGATACCTTCTGGCGGTAGATCGGCTCATACCTAGCTCAATTCCCACTGTACCCGTAGTAACCTCACCTTGTCGATTCAGGAGATCAAGCACCTTTTCGCAAGTGACTTTATCAATGCCTTTGGCCCATAGCTCTCCGACTCCGTTACTCGTCATCCGACCCGTGCCCGCGCTTTTTAGTAGACGGTCAATTTCGGATTGCTCCACCGTAGATTGTTCCTCTTGCCATGTTGTGACTTGGCGGCGAAAACGGGCATACTCCTCTAAGGTCGCTCGCAATCGTTCGAATACGAGCGGCTTTACGATAAAATCAAATACGCCTGCGCGAACCGCTTGTACCACAGTTTCAGCTTCTTTGGCGGCAGTCAGCATAATGACATCTGTACCCGGATAGTGTTGCTTGATGAACGATAGCAGGGTTAGACCATTCGTATCGGGAAAATAAACATCCAGCACGGCTAAAGACGGACGCAGAACATCTAGTTGAAGCTTTGCCTCAAATTCGTTCGTTGCTATTGCACATACAGCGAACCCGTCCACCTTTTCAATAAATCGTCGGTTAATCTCCGCAATTCGCGGATCATCTTCAATAATAAGAACCTCAATGTCCGATAAAACCCGCTCATTCATGGACGTAACCTCCTTTTGCATTATTGCTCCCCGTGTCTGTCCTATTTAAAGGAATGTATACTTCAAAAATGCTACCACCACCAGGCCGTTCATGTACTTTTATGGAGCCACTCATTCGTTCAGTGTACTCCTGCACGAGAGCGAGGCCATATCCGTGTCCTGCCCCTGCTTTGGTTGATGCTCCCTTAACGAACAGTTTTTCCTGGATATCCTCTGAAATACCCGATCCATTATCTGCAACTTCGACGATGATGGCTTCAGTCATTTCTTCAAGCCGGAACCAGACCTGTCCGTCAGGTATAGAGCCTATCGCAACTGCTTCCATAGCATTGTCCAGCAGGTTTCCGGCAATGGCACCAAGAAGCGACCACTCCAACGTAGGAGACGGAGTTGAAAATGCTCCTTTAATATATGAATGGAGTACAATCCCTTTTTCCAATGCCTGTTTTTTCTTGCTGATCAGCAGGCTGGCGATGATTGAATCAGGTGAAAGAGAAGAGGAAACGGAACGATGTACACGATACTCCTCCGATTCCTGAGTAATAAAGTCCACTGCTTCGTCATAACACTCCAACTGAATCAGACCGGATATGAGATATAGCCGATTGGTATATTCATGTGTTTGTGATCGCAGCACATCCGCGTAATCCTTGACCTCCGTCAACTGCCGCGTCATGCGAAGCAACTCTGTTTTGTCGCGCAGACTGGCAACCGTGCCCAGCATTCGTCCGAATCGATCCTTGATCGGCACACGGCTAACGACTACGACTCGTTGTTGGATCTCAATTTCCTCATTGAATACGTTCTGTTCCTGATCGGGCTTCATGCTTGGACTCTTCTCGATAAAATCTGTAGCAAGTACATCTGCTAGTTGATCTGCAGCGTCCGCCAAGTGACGAAGCTCGCATCCATAGAGGCTAGTTTCCGGGGGAAGGCCCAGCAAACGGACGGCTTGTGGATTGGCAAGTGTGACTTGTCCACTGCTATTAACCGCGATAATCCCTTCGCCTATGGATTCGAGAATGGCTTGCTTTTCCTGATACAACCGTCCAATCTCTACTGGCTCCAGCCCATGCAGTTCGCGCCGTACCCGTCGTGCTATAACTAAACTTCCTAATATGCCGATCATCAGCGCGCCTATCATGAACCATAGCCATGTATATGTGTATGTACGAATATTTTGCGCCACATCTGTCATCAGAAAACCTACAGAAACGAGTCCGATAGCTTGGCCTTGTTCATTATAGACTGCGGTTTTGGCTCGCAGTGACGGTCCGAGAGAGCCGGTGGATTCCGTAATAAAGGACTGCCCTTGCAGCACCTTAGTATTCAGCGGGTCCATCATAGGCTGTCCGATGCGTTCCGGGTTAACATGCCATTGACGAATGAGATGACGATCTGCAATTGTAATAAAATCAGCCCCGCTGCTGGCTTGAACGGGCTTCACTGCCTCGTTGATCCGCGCACGTAGTTGCGTTGTATCGGTCTGTTCTAGAGCATCCCTGACCTGTGCATCTACCGCAAGCGTATTGGCTACGGTCAGCGCCCTTTTCCCAATCTCTTCATACAAGGCGGAGGTAATCATATAGCGCAAGGATAATCCCAACAGTCCGGTAACGACTAGCACTAGAAGGGATATGAATACCATTAATTTTGTCTGAAAACGCACATGCCTTCACCGCCACTAAACAAAATATAGGAGCAGTTGATCAGCCGATCAACTCCCCAATACGATTCATTTTACTGTATTTCAGAAACGGCCGCACTTTTAATCTATCGAAAGAATGGTCTATAATAGAAATAGTTACATAATGCGAGGAGGAAAATATTATGATTATTATTCATGCTGATATGAAAGTTTTACCAGAAAAAAGAGAAACATTTCTGCAACAAACCCAAGGGTTGATCAGCGCATCACAAGCTGAAGAAGGCAACGTGCGCTATACGCTGATGCAGGATTTGAATGATCCCAACGCATTTACGATGGTTGAAGAGTGGAAGGATGCTGCTGCTGTAGATTTCCATAACAAGTCTGCCCATTTCCAGGCATTTGTTGCTGCTGCTAAAGAATTGTTGGCTGCTCCACTTGAAGTGAATGCTTTTCAGGATGCGACCAAACTGTAATCATCCCGTTGAATAATTTATAACTAAGAATAGGAGGAGATAGACATGGGGAACATTGCGGATACAGCTTTACTAAATAACGGAGTTCAGATGCCTTGGCTTGGTTTTGGTACGTACAAGGCCGAAGGTAATGAGGTTTACGAAGCAGTCAAAACAGCGATTGAGGTCGGTTACCGTCACATTGATACCGCGGCGATCTACGGCAATGAGGAACTGGTCGGACAAGCCATTCGTGACAGTGGAGCGGCTAGAGAAAATCTGTTTGTGACCACTAAACTATGGAATCAAGATCAGGGCTACGATTCAACACTGCGTGCCTTCGAGGAAAGCCGCAAACGGCTGGGCCTGGATATCATTGATCTGTACCTTATCCATTGGCCTGGCAAGGACAAGTACAAGGAAACTTGGAAGGCGTTCGAACGGCTGTATGAAGAAGGAAGCGTACGCGCAATTGGAGTAAGCAACTTCCAAATTCACCATCTCGAAGACCTCCTGAAAGACAGCAATATTGTGCCTGTTATCAATCAGGTAGAGCTTCACCCGCGTCTGACACAGCAAGAGCTGCATCAATACTGCCGGGATCACCAGATCCAGCTTGAATCGTGGAGTCCTCTGATGAAGGGGAAACTGACGGAGCAGGCAGACATTGTTGAGATTGCTGCTAAATACGGCAAAACGACTTCTCAGGTTATTTTGCGTTGGCATCTGGATCGGGGGATTGTGACGATTCCCAAATCGGTTACCGCGCATCGTATCCGCGAAAATGCCGATTTGTTCGATTTTGAACTGACGACTGAGGATATTGACCGAATCAATGGTCTTCATCTGGATGAGCGTGTAGGCACCCATCCCGATAAACTGTTGTTTTAATTGAATATGTAGATGTATAAAGAACCTCCCATTCTGCTTTTATCGCGGTTTGGGAGGTTCCTTTTTTAGGTTCAGGTGTGGCTTTGTCTATTTACTTGTTTAGCTTACGATACAACAAGTAAGAATAGAGTACAGGAGAGATAACGGATATGATCAGTACGGTTAGGAAAATGACTACTCCCGCCATTCCACCGACCCATGCCGCCACCAACGCTGAAGCACCGCCAAGCATCATCATAGGCCCCCCGAAACGGTGCGTTTTACGCCATACCTCGGGATTAGACAGAGTCCACGGCGTGCGGATACCGAACGTATAGTTCGGCTGTACCTGAGTCATATAATTCCCCATCACCATCAGCATCAGGCCTATTAACCCTAAAATTATAGCATTCATTTGCAGTCGTATATTCAGGTTATACAGCAGCATTCCCCATCCAGCTACAGCGAGAACTACAGAAACACCTGCACGCGTAACTTCATAGGCTTTTGAAAATTTCTCATAATTAGCTCTGTTGGGGTCCATGTGGCGTGCCAATCGAATGACCAGCGGGACTAGGCCCAACAACACGAGCATGATAATAGAACCACTTTTGCTCGTATACCCGTCTGCTGTATTGTTAAAGTTAATATGCGAGGCTAGAACATTGGGAAGTCGGTCGTACAGCAGTATAGCGCCTATGGCGGGTGATAAGGCAATCAAAGTTGTCAAAACATCCGTCAAGCTCCAAGGTGTTCGAAATTTCATTCAGATTCCTCCCCATCCTTAATATGATTCCTATTTTTTTTCGCAGGGGTATCGGAGTGGGCGATACTGAACATCCAACCGATCACATCCGCCACAACCGTTGTATGCAGGGTGTAGATAATGTTTTGCCCCTGTCGTTCATCCAGCACCAGCCCAGCCTGCTTCAGGATATTGAGATGGTGGGAGATGCTGGGTTTGCTAATTTGAAAATGTTCAGCTACTTCGCCTGCGCTCATGCTTTTTTCCTTTAAAAGCTGCAAGATTGTACGCCGGGTCGGATCAGCCAAAGCTTTGAAGGCATCGTTCAAAATACATTTCCTCCTTTAGATATTTAGATAATATTCTAAATATCTAACACCATAGTAAAATACAGCTATACTACATGTCAATGGAACAAGACATCATTTTAGAAAAAATGAACGAGGTCAATTATGTTTGTATAAAGCAGTGAAATGGGCTATAATCAATTTATACAAAAAATAAGATTCTTAATTTAAAGTTAATTAAAGGAGGGAATAGATATGAAACACGTCTTTCGTAAAGGAAATGATCCGCAAGCCCCGGTTATTTTGCTGTTGCATGGTACCGGCGGGAATGAACAAGATTTGCTACCCTTGGCTGATATGGTAGCACCGGGAGCGTCTGTGCTGGGCGTGAAAGGTAATGTATTGGAAAATGGGATGCCGCGCTTCTTTCGCCGTTTGGCTGAGGGGGTATTCGATATTGAGGATCTCGTATTTCGTACCAAAGAACTAAGCGAATTTGTAGATTCAGCTGCAGAGCAATATGATTTTGACCGTAACAACGTGGTGGCTCTGGGCTATTCCAATGGAGCCAACATAGCGGCCAGTATGCTCTTTCATGATGCCAAAGCGCTGCGTGCAGCCATTCTCCATCATGCCATGGTGCCATTGCGAGGGCTGCAACTGCCGAACTTGAACGGTGTCCCTGTATTTTTGTCTTCAGGTGAAAATGACCCGATTGTTCCAGCTGCGGAATCGCGGGAGCTGCAAGCTTTGCTGGAAGGGGCTGGGGCGCAGGTGGAAGCCTATTGGGAACGCAATGGTCATCAATTGACCCGTACGGAAGCCGAAGCAGCCGGCCAGTGGTTTAGAAAGCATTTTAATGTATAAAACAACTCGATAACGATCAAGCTACGGTTTAGCGCTCTAGTGAGCGATTCTATGATTAGGAGGCGTTAAACCGATGGCAAAACCGGATAATCGAGCAGATAATGTGGAGCATTTGCAACAAAATATTCAGAATACATTGCAGAATCTTCATGAGGCTGAAGGATACCTAAACGAATTTTCCTCTGAAATCAGCAATGAGGAGCGTAAGCAGATCGAAGAAAAAAATAATCGTCGTAAACAAAGTATTAGATCATTTCGAGAAGAAGTGAAAGACGAAGCAGCACATTCGCAAGAGTAGTTAACATAGCGCGACCCAACTCCGAGTTTCAATTGAAGTTGGGTCGTTTTTTTATGCAGAAATCATCATATTCCCATCCAATTCATTTTCCCCCTATAATGCAATGAGATCTGTTTTACACAAAAACGAATTTTTTTTGAATAATGTTGTTGTAAACTAATTTGTATTGATGTTAAATAATAAAAGAAAGCGCAATCATTTACGAATTAGGATTTCATCATGCGAAGGGGGAAGGATATGCTGCTGCGAAGAAAAAGCATGGCTTTGATGCTTATGGCGGTGGTTTTGATGGCTGGACTGCTGCAAGGTTGTTCTTTCAAGAGCGATGAAAAGGATGGGCCGGGAACAGAACTTGTATTGTGGACTTTCAATGAACTGCATGAGAAGTTTTTTCTGCAAATGGCTGACCAATGGAACCAACAGCACCCTGATGAATTGATTAATTTGAAAGCGAATACATTTCCTTATGACAACCACCACAGCAAGCTCTCGATTGCGTTGCAATCAGGGGTGGGAGCGCCGGATATCGCGGATATTGAGGTGAACAAGATTGGTAATTTCCTTAAAGGAATACCGCAACTGGTCCCGCTCAATCCGGTGATTGACCCTGAGATCAATAACATTGTGCCTTCCAGAGTACAGATTTACGGCAAAGACGGTAAGTATTACGGCATTGACTTCCACGTTGGAGCCGAAGTGATGTATTACAATAAAGAGATTATGGATCAGGCGGGGGTAGACCCGGATTCCATCGTTACCTGGGCAGACTATGCTGCTGCTGGCAAGCAAGTGCTGGCAAAAACGGGCAAGCCGATGGCAACCTTGGAGACCAATGACCTGTGGAGCTACTGGCCGATGATCTCACAGCAAAATTCAGATTTTTTGGATGACAAGGGCGAGTTGACGCTGGATAACGAAACCAATATTAAAACACTTGAGTTTCTCCAACAGATGATAAAAGACAAGATCGCTATTCCCGCACCGGGCGGCGGGCATCATATGGAGGAATACTACGGGTTTATGAACAAAGGCGGGGCCGCTTCGGTGTGGATGCCGATGTGGTATATGGGACGTTTTACGGATTACATGCCTGATTTGAAAGGAAAAATCATCATTAGACCGATGCCGGCGTGGGAAAAAGGCGGCTATCGCTCAGCAGGTATGGGCGGGACCGGAACGGTAGTCACGAACCAGTCAAAGCACCAGGATTTGGCGATGCGTTTTCTAGCCTTTGCCAAGCTGTCCAAGCAAGGGAATGTGGAGATTTGGAAGCAGCTAGGGTTTGATCCCATCCGCAGTGAAGTGTGGACCATGCCGGAAGCCAAAGCCAAAAACAAATTTACGGAGTATTTCGGAACGAATATTTTTGACACGCTGATCGAAGTCAAAGATGAGATCAATGCGGTGCATATCGGACCGAAAACGCCTGACATCGCTAGTGCTGTACGCAATAAAATACTTTATCGGACACTACAGAGTGGCGAAGATCCAGCCAGGGTGCTGCATGAGCTAGCAGATGAACTGAGATAGACCCCAACAGGAAAGGGAGTGAGATTCATGGCAACGCCCGTTCATACGAACGCTAATGTACCGACAGGTCAGCCGCCAAAAACTCAGCGTCCGACCAGAAGCCAATGGAGCCGATTTATTCATTCCAGTCGTACGGCACCGTATGTATTTGTCCTTCCATTTTTACTGTCCTTTGCACTGTTTTTTGCGTATCCGGTCATCTCGACGGTCATTATGAGCTTTCAGGAAGTTCTGCCGGGGATAACAACTTACGTTGGCCTGGAAAATTATAAGGATTTAATGAATCCTACATTTGGAAAAGCGATATTAAACAGCGTCCTGTACACGCTGCTTACACTGGTCGTGCTGATTCCTCTGCCACTGGTACTGGCGGTATTGCTGAATTCGCCTAAAATGCCGGGCAGAGGGCTGTTTCGCTCCGTGATGTTTATACCCGCACTAACCTCAGTGGTGGTAGCAGGAACAATCTTCCGACTCATGTTCGGGGAATTGGACGGCTCGTTGATGAACTCTCTGTTGGGGTTATTCGGTCTTGAGCCTTACAAATGGCTAATGAACGCGAACACCGGCTTTTTAGCGTTGATCGTGCTGGCCTTATGGAGATGGCTAGGCGTAAATATGCTGTACTACATGTCGGGACTCCAGAACATTCCTCCCGAGTTGTATGAAGCTGCACAGATTGATGGAGCCAGTCGTTTCGATTCATTTTGGCGGATTACGATTCCTATGCTGAAACCCGTGACGATCTACGTATTTACGATTAGTATTTATGCCGGGTTATCCATGTTCACCGAGAGCTATATGTTGTGGAACGGAAATAACTCCCCGAATGATATTGGGTTAACGATTGTTGGCTATCTCTATCGCCAAGGTCTGGAACAGAATAGTATGGGCTTTGGAGCGGCAGTCGGCATTGTATTGCTCGTATTCACATTAGTACTGAACCTGATCCAGCTCAAATTTTTTGGCATGTTTCGGAAGGAGGATTAAGCGATGGCTCAGAAACAAAAAGGCCCGTTATCCGCATTTCTCGTTGTCCTGTTCATTCTGTTTGCCGGGTTCGCCCTGTTTCCGCTATTTGCCGTGACGCTTGCCTCATTCAAGCCATCAACGGAGCTGCTGCGCTACGGTTTGAATCTCAAGCTGGAGTGGGCCATCATGTCCTTGAAAAACTATGCGTTCATCTTTCAGGGGACGACGGATTATTTTCAATGGTACTGGAATAGTCTTGTCATTACCGTCTTGTTTACGGTGTTATGTCTGATATTGTCCGCAATGGTCGGGTATGGCCTGGAGATGTATCGTTTTAGACTGAAAAATGTGATTTTTACATTGGTGCTGGTCGTGATGATGATCCCGGTAGAAATTATCATGCTGCCACTTTACAAACTAATGATCGGTATGAAGCTGATCAATACGGTATGGGGTGTAATTTTGCCGTTTGTCGTTGCACCGATTCCGATCTTTTTCTTCCGTCAATATTTGAGCGGAGTACCCAAGGATTTTATGGATGCTGCACGAGTTGACGGTTGTTCAGAGTATGGTATTTTTGTGCGGATTATGATGCCTCTGATGGCACCTGCCTTTGCGGCAATGGCTATTTTACAGGCTATGAACAGTTGGAATAACTTCCTGTGGCCGATGATCGTATTGCGTACTAACGACATGCTGACACTGCCAATCGGTCTGTCCAGTCTGCTGACGCCATATGGCAACAATTATGATGTGTTGATTGCCGGATCAGTCCTGGCTATTCTGCCGATTCTCGTTGTGTTTCTGTTCTTCCAGCGTTACTTTATTGAAGGGATGACTGCAGGCGGGGTAAAAGGGTAATCATTACGGTGCTGAATGAGTCGATTGAATACTGAAATGTATAGAGTCAGGAAAGGCGGGTCGGGCATTGTCTCGACCTGCTTTTTTTATGGATTCAATGATTTTCATTCTCATTTTCATGGCTATCAACTGCACAAGCTATAGGTAAACGTGGTATGATGTTTGAAAGATTTCAAATACACAGAAATATTCAGGCGGAGCGTGGAGAACCTATGGAACCAACAGAAACCCAGAAAACTGAACCGGCCACGGCGTCAACCGTTGGCATGGAGGATATTGTACGGGCGCATCATATGCTGCGTGAGGTGATTGTTCGTACACCTTTACAGAGGGATGCCGTCCTATCGGCCAAATATAACTGTAATGTGTATCTGAAGCGAGAGGATCTCCAAGTTGTGCGGTCCTTTAAAATCCGTGGAGCTTACAACATGATCCGCAGCTTGACTCCTGAGCAGATGGAGAAAGGGATCGTGTGTGCGAGTGCGGGTAATCATGCACAAGGCGTGGCTTTTTCATGTAACGCGCTCGGCATCCACGGTAAAATATTTATGCCGAGCACAACGCCCAATCAGAAGGTGAAGCAGGTACGTCGCTTTGGCGGAGACAGTGTAGAGGTTATTTTGACCGGAGATACATTTGACGATGCTTATGACGAGGCTATGAAGGTGTGTAGCGAGCAGGGAATGACCTTCATCCATCCGTTCGATCAGCCGAAAATTATCGCGGGTAATGGTACGATTGCGATGGAAGTGATGGAGAGTCTGGATACACCTGCGGACTATATGTTCGTGACGATTGGCGGCGGCGGTTTGGCGGCAGGCGTAAGCACATATGTTAAAACTGTGAGTCCGACCACCAAAGTAATCGGCGTAGAGCCCCTGGGCGCAGCATCAATGACGGAAGCGATGCGTTTGAACAAGGTCGTTACACTGGAGCAAATAGACAAGTTTGTTGACGGTGCTGCGGTGAAGCGAGTGGGTCAGTTAACGTATGACATTTGTAAACATACCTTGGATGATATTGTGAAGGTACCGGAGGGCAAGGCATGTACAGCGATTCTGGCGCTGTATAATGAAAATGCGATTGTTGTGGAGCCTGCGGGCTCGCTGCCTGTAGCAGCACTTGATCTGTATCGTGAGCAGATTCAAGGCAAAACAGTAGTCTGTATCGTCAGTGGTGGCAATAACGATATTGATCGTATGCAGGAGATTAAGGAACGCTCCCTGATATACGAAGGGCTAAAACATTATTTCATGGTGAATTTCCCGCAAAGAGCAGGGGCACTGCGTGAGTTTCTTCAGGAAGTGCTTGGACCGGACGATGACATTACTAGGTTTGAGTATACGAAAAAGAATGATAAAGAAAATGGCCCGGCGCTGGTCGGTATTGAATTGTTACACAAGGAAGACTATCTTCCTTTAATTGAACGAATGAATCGCAAGGGGCTTAACTATACGGAATTGAACAAAAATGAGAATTTGTTTAATATGCTTATCTGACAAGGAGCCTACGGGCTCTTTTTTTTTGTATATGCAATGTTATGCGTAGTTTATAAATTTCTTTTTATTTGAAATAAAGCGTTTACAAAACTGAAGTTGATAGGTTAATATATGGGTAACTTCATAAGTATAAACACTAATGTAATAAGCGTATCACCTGATTTTCATCATAAAATATTAATTCGGAGGTGCGAAAGAATGTTGAAAGCATGGAAAAAATCAGTACAGGGTAAATTCGCCCGAACAGCATTTGCTGCCGTAACTTCGGCTGCTTTGTTGCTGTCCGTGGTGCCGTCCACATCGGCCGAGCATTGGGCGTTAACAGGCGATGTGGCAGTACATGATCCGTCCATCACCAAGGAAGGAAATGCATGGTATATTTTCTCCACAGGGCAGGGGATACAGGTTCAAAGATCGGATGACGGACGCAATTTTTACAGATTGCCGCAAATCTTCTTGTCGCCACCATCTTGGTGGAAATCGTATGTACCTAAGCAAAAGACTAATGATGTATGGGCACCGGATGCTCAAAAGTACAATGGACGTGTCTGGGTTTACTATTCCATTTCTACGTTTGGATCGCGCACTTCGGCCATTGGCTTGACTTCAGCAACGAGCATCGGCGCGGGAAGCTGGAGAGATGATGGACTAGTGCTGCGTACGACGGATTCTGACGATTATAATGCTATTGACCCGAATCTTGTTATTGATGCTTCCGGTAACCCGTGGCTTTCCTTCGGTTCATGGAATTCAGGCTTGAAAGTGACTCGACTGGATAAGAATACGATGAAGCCTACGGGCCAGATTTATTCTATTGCTAGACGTACGGCTGGTGGTTTGGAAGCACCGCATGTTACATACCGCAATGGCTATTATTATCTGTTTGCTTCCATTGATAACTGCTGCAAAGGCGTAGACAGTAATTACAAAATCATTTATGGTCGCTCCACCAGTATTACCGGGCCGTATGTGGATAAGAGCGGAAAAAATCTGATGGACGGCGGTGGAACAATACTGGATGCGGGGAATGATCGCTGGAAGGGACCAGGCGGACAATCTGTCTATAACAACAGTGTGATTGCGCGTCATGCCTATGATGCCACTGATGGCGGAAATCCAAAGCTTCTGATTAGTGATTTGAAATGGGATTCGGCAGGTTGGCCTACGTACTAAATAGAGGGTTACTTGAAATTATCGTAAAAGTGATCTCACATAGATATATCTAAAAACTGTTCCTCCCACGGGGGAACAGTTTTTGGCTTGCAATGTCATAGAAACATGCTATTATGAATCAAGTTGATAATCATTATCATTGGCGTTTATTGTAATGAAAGTCGTAATGGCTTTCAGGTATGGAGGGAGTGACCTCACCAAATGCAGTCTAAAGACAGCATGGACAAACATACAGCTTCGATAGAGAGGAACGCTCCTGAAGTAGCCTTTATAGCCCGTCCGGTGCTCCGAGCGGGCAGGATTCGGCAGGCGTTGTTGTTCACAGCTTCGGCTGTATTATTGGCTTTGGCCATGTTCGCTGCCATTTCCTTAGGAGCCAAGGATCTGACCATAAGCACGGTGTGGTCAGCAGTGTTTCACTATGATCGTTCGCTGACGACCCATCAGATCATTCATGAACTGCGATTGCCGCGTGTGCTCGGTGCAGCTGTCATTGGGGCTGCGCTGGCGGTTGCAGGCTCTCTGATTCAAGGAATCACGCGCAACCCGCTAGGGGATACAGGTGTGCTGGGCATTAACGCAGGAGCGATGTTTGTAGTTGCAGTGAGCTTTGCTTTTTTCCCTGATCTACCTTATGGGACGTTAATTGTTTTGTCGTTCCTGGGGGCACTGATGAGTACCTTACTGGTATTCGGACTGGGAGCTTCCGCGCCGGGAGGATTGACACCCATGAGACTAACGGTGTCTGGAGCTGTGACAGCAGCCTTGTTAGGTTCCATGACTTCGGGAATTGCGATTTATTTTGATCTAAGTCAGGATCTAGCCTACTGGTATGCGGGTGGTGTTGCCGGAATCAAATGGTCGCAGCTTGAGATTCTTGCACCGATTCTGCTTATTGTGATCGCTTGGTCTATGGGGCTCGCACGCTCCATTTCATTGATTTCAATGGGCGATGAGGTAGCGCTGAATCTGGGATTAAATCTCCGGCGTATCCGGCTGCTGGGGCTGCTGACTGTGGTGGTCCTGGCTGGACTTTCTGTATCGGCTGCCGGGGCCATCGGCTTTGTAGGTTTGGTCGTGCCACATATTGCTCGCAAGCTGATCGGTGTGGATTATCGCCAGATCGTACCATTGTCTGCATTATTAGGAGCCGTGCTGCTAGTGCTGGCTGATTTGGGAGCGAGAATGGCGAATCCGCCAGAGGAGCTAGCTATTGGAATTATGGTGTCTTTTATCGGAGTACCTTTTTTCCTCTTTCTCGCCCGTAAGGAAAGGAGGGAATTATAGTGAGACGCTCTCTAGGGGCAGGGGATACAAGAACGACCAAGGCTTGGCTCGTTTGCTTCGTATTGGCTGGAATCAGTTTTGCTGTCCTTGTTCTGGGTTTGAATACCGGAACGATTCGTATTCCACCGCTACGCGTGCTGGATACACTTTTTGGCGGAGGCAGCGGACGTGACCATATGGTCCTGTTTGAATACCGGCTGCCGCGGATTGTTGTAACGGTACTGGCTGGAGCGGGACTGGGTGCAGCCGGGGCGGTCATGCAGGGCTTATCGCGAAACGCACTCGCAGATCCGGGAGTGCTGGGCCTTCATGCGGGGGCTGCGTTGGGCCTGGTGATGTATGTCAGCTTTTTTCGCGATCTGGAAGGATCAGCAGCCTTGTTCATCCCCTTGTTTACCTTTGCAGGAGGTGTCGTCGCAGCGGTGCTGATAGTTATGCTGTCCTATAGTGGCAGCAGAGGAATCGTGCCTGTGCGGCTAATCCTGTCCGGTATCGGTGTAGCCTCAGGGCTCAGCGCCATAACGCTGTATTGGTCGTTGCGGTTGGATGAGGATACGTACGCATTTACCGCACGTTGGTTGGCTGGCAGCGTATGGGGACGGGACTGGATACATGCAGTGGCTTTACTGCCATGGATTGTCATTGTATTGCCCTACGTTCTATCGCAGACACGTAGCCTGAATAATCTGTCGCTGGGTGATGAGACCGCAGCTGGAATCGGTACAAGTGTAAAACGCCAGCGCTTGATACTGCTGGGCGCAGCAGTGGCTCTATCGAGCGCCAGCGTATCCATGGCCGGAGGTATCGGTTTTATTGGGCTGATTGCGCCTCATCTGGCTCGCCGTTTGGTTGGACCGATGTATCAGCATTTGTTGCCAGTAGCCGCTTTGGTTGGAGTCGTCATTCTGGTCACGGCAGATACGATTGGTCGTTCGGTATTTCAGCCGAATGCGATTCCAGCAGGTGTAGTGGTTGCTGTGGTAGGAGCTCCGTATTTTTTATTCTTGTTGTCCCGAACCAAATGACAATAGGATTAGGTTACATATGAAACCCAAAGCTGCACATGATGCAGCATGCTAAACAACAACGAAATAGAAGCGTTGAGGATCGAACATTAAAAATAGAGCTTCTATAGTATAGGAGAGAATATTCATGAGAAAAAATAGATTTGAGGGTTCAGGGTTTAAACGTTCGTGGATAGCCCTGTTTCTTGTTGCATGCATGATCATGCTGTCTGCTTGTGGGCAAACAGCAGACAAACAAGCTAGTAGTACGAAAGCAGCCGATAGTGCCCAAACCACCATGAGTGCGGATTCGCGTATTGCTTCCATGTCTATTCATTTGACGAACAATCTGCTAGCATTGGGCATTACTCCAGCGGGTTCGGTTATTGGTGGAGATGTGAAGGATTTTTTGCCCCATGTAAAAGATCGTCTTCAAAATACTCGTAAGCTGGGGGTTGTCACAGACCCCGATATGGAAGCGGTACTGGAGCTTCAACCTGATCATATTTTCCTCGACAAAAAATATTCGGGAACCGATGTGGCCAAGTTTGAAAAAATTGCACCGACCGAGGTTTTTGATTTGGATGAAGGTACATGGAAAGATCAATTGAAAAAAATAGCTGCTATGGTTAAACATGAAGCACAGGCAGACACTTTTCTGAAAGATTATGATACACAGAGGGAACGGGTCAAAAAGCTCATTCATTCCAAAATCGGAGACGGGACTGTCATGGCTGTACGTGTCACAGCGAAAGAAGTTCGTGTCATGGGGATGAAGCGTCCAGTAGGACCGCTATTGTATCAGGATTTGGGCTTGAAGCCAGCTAAAGGTGTGGAAAAGATTAATAAGGCCTACCAGGTTGTGTCTCAAGAGGTTTTGCCAGATTACGATGCTGATGCCATCCTGGTAATTATCAGTAAAGGTGCGGATGCCCAAAAGGTATATAAGCAGCTGGAGGGAAATACAGTATGGCAAGGACTCAAAGCTGTGAAGCAAGGTCATGTCTACATGTTGAACGGACAGCCTTGGCTGGACTATTCCGCGATGGGGCACAAAATTGCATTGGATAATGCAGAACAACTATTTTCCAAATAAATGCGAAAGTACATCAAGCCGTATTCCCCATGCATCTTCTTGCAGGTGGGGATACGGCTTTTCTGACGATTCCCAAGCTTCGAGTCAGATGGCTGATTGCAAATAAAAAAGGAGCTGCTACGATTCCGTAATGAGGCGGCTCCAGCACTGTGAGAATTGCGAGGTTATGAACGTTTTTTACGCAGAAAAATCGGTTTGAGTCCAATAAAGCCAATAGCCGCAAGCACTAAATTCATCCAAGGTGAGATTTTGAATACCGGCAGCACACTGCGTAGCGCAAGTCCGGCGACAAGAATGACAACAACCAGTACTACATACATCAAGATGGATTTGAAATTCATTTGGGGCTTCGCGGGAGCATGGTCTGGCTGTTGAGTCTCCTCGCCTTCTTCCGGACGATCCATGAAATTCATCAGTGCTTCAACCAGCAGAATGGCACCTGCGGCGATGATGATGAGGGTGGAAAGGCTAATTTTTTCAAAAGGTTTGATATCCCCGCCTGTAAATGTGATAAACCAACCAATAATCGCCTGTGTCAAGAAAAACATGGACAAGGCAACCCAGGCAATAAGTGTATAATTTTTTGCTTTATTCATTGCTTCCTCCTGCTTTATGATCGTATCCCAAGCTGCTGGAATCGCCATTTTGTAACAAAGACAGTATACGTGAGGAAACGCCGGATGGCAAAAGGCTTTATCCATTATGTATATTACCGCTGCATTCTCCTCAAACTGGATAAAGGGTGAGCACATGGAGCAACCTGAATATAAAACGTTGAGAGGATGTGGCATCATGGAACTGGAGAACCAGGCAGATTATTCGGTCCAAAAACGACTGACAGGTGCTCCGAACGGGAACAGCGGCGAAGCCTTGCTTGCAAACGTGAGTCACCGAAGCGTTCAAGGGACATCTCCAACGTACCGTATATTGGACGATACTGAATTGGCTGAGGACACAGAATTTGCAGGTGAACTGGGTGAACAGAGCTACCGCAGCCTGTGGCATGAGGATCAAAATAACGGCGCCTCTTGTAAACTGGAGTGGGAGGGACGAGTCGAAACCCACCAAATGTTCAGGCACAGCTACGAGTAGCAAGTCGTCTACTCTAATGTAGCGAATGCACTCTAATAAGCGAGTAGTATGGCGTTCTCCGGCATCACATCGGGGAGCGCCATTTGTTTACTTCCATCCCGGTATGAACTGACAGGTTGACAAGGAAGCAGGGCGATGATAGACTGACTTTACTATAAAACTTATTAAACTTATCGGAATTAAAGTGAATGAATATTCTGGATGGATATTCCACGTTACTATATGAGTTTGAATGATAAAATGCTTTAGTGAAGCTTGAAACAGGGGGAATCAGGATGGAACGGCAAATTGGAATTCGTTTTGAACATGAGGAGCTGGCCGCAACAATTCATTATCCAAACCGTACGAATGAGGGAGGACGTCAGAGACGAGTTCCGCTCGTTGTCATTTGTCACGGTTTTGTGGGCAATCGTATCGGAGTCGATCGATTGTTCGTCAAGACTGCGCGTGAATTGGCCGAAGGTGGATATTTTGTACTGCGCTTTGACTTTGCCGGTTGTGGGGAAAGTACGGGTGAATACGGCAAGCAGGGGCTCGAATCCATGATCAATCAGACACGCACAGTGTTGGATTACGCCGTGAATTGCGCGGACATTGACCCGACCAAGGTGACGCTGATCGGTCACAGTTTGGGGGGCGCTGTTGCCCTGCTCACAGCCGTTCGGGACAAGAGAGTACAAAACCTGGTCCTTTGGTCAGCTGTCGGCTATCCGTTCAACGACATTGTCAAAATTACGGAGCGAAGCGTGTACGACGAGTCTGTTAAAACCGGTCATGCAGACTACTTGGGCTATAAGTTCACACCAGCTTATTTTGAGTCATTAGCTCAATTCCAACCGTTCCAAGAGGCCGTTAAATTTAACGGTGATGTGCTCGTTATTCATGGCACCTCGGATGATATCATTCCTGTGGATTATGCATTTCTGTTTCAAAAGGTATTCTGGATGCGTCCAGAGGGACGCTGTGATAAGGAGATTATTTTCCAGGGAGATCACACTTTCTCGTCAGGTAAAGAGCGGCAACAGCTGATTGACCGCACACTGGAATGGCTGGATGAACAGGAAAATATTCAACGGGATTGGCAGCACTGGATGATCTGATTTCAGGGTGTAACGGATTGTATTGGAAATTGCTCCTCCGCCGGAGTAAAATGAAAGAGTAACACTATACTGGCGTGTGGAGGTTGGCAGCGATGACATTACCCTCAATTTTTGTTGCGCATGGTTCACCGACACTGGCTGTAGAAAATAACGCATATACCAGCTTTCTTGCAAAGCTGGGCGCGAGCCTGCCCCGACCCAAAGGAATCATCATTTTTTCCGCGCATTGGGATAGCCCCGATCAATGTATCGGCGCGGATGATCAGCATGCAGCGTTGCACGATTTCTACGGCTTTCCCGAAGAAATGTACTCACTTGATTACCCTGCACCAGGCGATCCAAAGCTGTATGAGGAGATAGGGCATCTGTTCAGTCAGCATAACCTGTTCCACCAGCCGGTTCGGAACCGGGGACTGGATCATGGAGCATGGGTGGTTTTGCGGCATATATATCCTGATGCGGACATACCGGTCGTACCCTTATCCATTGATTCACGACGCGATCCTCAGGAGCAATATGAGATTGGACGGATGCTGGCGCCACTGCGTGAACAAGGGATTTTGATCCTTGGTAGTGGAGGCTTGGTCCACAACTTGCGGACACTCAAGCAGACGAGTGAGCCAGCCGATTGGGCCGTTCAATATGATGACTGGATTGCACAGCAGCTTCAAGACTGGAATTTGCGTCATCTATTCCAATATGACAAGAAGGCTCCATATGCCAAGCAGGCGGTTCCTTCGTATGGAATAGAGCACTTTTCGCCTTTGTTTTACGTGATGGGGGCTGCCGATCATGATCGCTCCGCGCGTAAGCTTTTTCAGTCGTATGTCCTTGGCTCATTGAGCCTCAATTGTTGGGCTTTTGGTCAAGAAAATGATCTGTAAATGTAAGAAAGAGAACTTCCGAAACCGCATGGTGTGTGGGGTTGGAAGTTCTTTTGGTGTGTTCTTCTGTGATTAATTAGCAGGCACGTTCTTTTTTAGCCAGGCGGATACTTGCGGAGTTCGCTTATCTTCATTTTGATCCAATAGTGTCATAAATGCCTTCAGCTTTTGAATGTAGGTACTCTTCGAATCCCTGTTGCGTTGAACGACGAGCTGATACCCTTTTTTGGCATTGGGGCGAATCTTCCCGGTGTCATCAACGAATAGTGGTGTATTGTTCGTACCATAAAAAGTATAGAAGAAATAGAGATCATGTAATGATTTCACTGCTTGTGTACGATTGGAATGTGGATATTGGGTTATAAACGACTCTTGCGCCAGCACCCTTCCGGCTAACTGTTGATAACCGATGTGTAATGCCGCATCCTTGGTAGCCGGCTGTCCAGATTCCGTCGCCATGATGTCAATATAGCTGCGGATATCTGCGGTAATGTCATTTCTGAATACTTTATATTTTTCATAGTTGATGACTGGGTAAAACATGCCTTCTGCGGTTTCAAGTTTGTAGCCGGCATCTCTGGATTGAGTGAGTAATTTTTTCAGTTTTGCATCGTTTGTCCGACTGATTACATTAGTGAACGAATCACCGGGTTTATAGACTTGATTAATCTTAGTTTGAACAGAGGTCGGATATAAGGTCTGTGCATATGAATCCAATTGCTGTTTCTGTGCATTTTCGAAATGTAGCACTAGGATGGTAGCTTGAGAGGCAGGAATGGATTGAATATGTTTTTGCAAATAAATGAATGCCTGAGGTAGCTTACCTGGTTGGCAAAGTAGCTGCTCGAAGGTTTTGGAAATATGTTGTACAACTTCTGCTTGAGATATTGTAGTAGATGTCGCTGCTTTGGCTGATGTCGTAGATCCCAATCCGATCGTCTGTACTGTGAAAGTTACTGCTGCGAGCATGAGATAGGCTTGGGTGATTTTTTTCATGGTATAACCCTCCATTAGGTTCTTTGATGTAACTGTAGTGTACAAGGTAAATGTATCGTGAACATTCCATGTTGTATCCAACTTGTAAACGTTCGGGGGAAAGATGAACCCGAAAAAGGAGTCTCCAAGTCAGGATGGACTTGAGGACTCCTTTGTTCACTTAAATAGAGGAGGGTGCAGCATAGCCATACATTAAAGAGAAGCAGCATGGCTGAACAAAAAAACAACCATTTTCCAGAGGATAACGGTTGTTTTTTGGATAGTTAAGCTATTTTTCGATTGGGGTCCGTTTGATAAGTATCTTTATTTTTGCCAAACAGTCCACGCAGGAAGGGCAGTACCCAACGGTCAAAGCCGATTCTTCCGGCATTTGCACCAGCAACGATAAGGAAGATTTCAACCAGCAGGTAGATTGCATTGGTGCTTACTGTACCCGAGAACAGGAACGAGAAGTTCATAACCATAGCCATCAAAGTAGCCAGTGTAGTCAATGTACCAAGCAGCAGGCCAACCCCGACTAAGAACTCACCCAATGGGATCAGGACGTTGAACAAACCGACATTCGGCAGGGCAAAGGCTTCAAGGAACGATCCCCACCAGCCTTGTACAGCGGGGTGATCTCCGCCTGTTTTAGCAATGGCCCCCGAAATAAATCCACCTGCATCGAATCCGCCAGTCAGCTTCTCAAGTCCGTGGGTCATCCATTCATAACCTAGATAAATCCGTACTACAGTCAGCAGCCACATTGCTACTTTGTTCTCACGTAACCAGTTGTTAAACATTCAAATCACTCCTCTTTCTTAATCTATAATGATGGGTTGTATTTCATTTTGTTTGGGATGATCATCTTTGCTACACCTTTATTGTATTAGGTTCAGTTACAGTTATTTGTGATAAAAATCACAAACTCTAATATTTTTAAATTTTAATGTCTTTAGATAAGTATTCTATAGAGAGGTAATGCCTCAATCAAGACAAAAACAGGAAATAAAGCTTATAATGAGAAAAATAACGATGTGGAGGGATGAACTTGTCCGGGCCCATGTTTCAACGAAATCATTGGTTGCGTGTGATGGCCTCAGCTCTGTTATGCATGACAATGATATCTTGTTCTGCTTTGTCCAATACGGGTGAATCTGAATCCGTTCCCCAACCGAACCAGCAAGAAACAGAGAAGAAGGTGCTTGAACCGCCTAAGGAGCCATCTGTTCCGGCATTTACAGCTCCGCTTACCGGGCTTCCGGTGGAGCAGCCTGTTTTGGAGCGGCCACTGGCTGTCATGATTAACAATGCCCCGGCTGCGCGTCCACAGGCAGGGCTTAGCCAGGCAGACATGGTATATGAGGTTCTTGCAGAAGGCGGAATTACCCGTTTGGTAGCTTTTTTCCAAAGTCATGGTGGAGATGTGAAGATCGGTCCGGTCCGCAGTATTCGGCCGTATTTGATTGAACTAGGCGAAACCTATGGTGCGTTACCGATACATGCAGGGGGAAGTACAGATGCCTATGCGATTTTACAGCAGCAGCGGAAGGAGCATCTGGATGAGATTTCAAATGGAGGGGCTTATTTTTGGCGAAGTAAAGATCGTCGTCCACCACATAATTTATACACAGATGTGAGCAGGCTACGTAAAGGAAGCGAAAGCAAAGGATATACCAAGCAGACGGAAGTTCCAGTGTATCCTTATCTCAAAACCGGCGAAACTCCAGTTATGGTGGACGAGAGTGCCGCATCTGTGCACATCCGGTTTTTGCTGAAAAGCTATCGCGTATCTTATACCTATGATCGAGCCGATCAACGATATAAGCGTTTTGTGAACGAAAAGTCACATCTAGATCAAAATAATAACCAACAGCTCTCAGCGGCTAATGTTATTGTGATGAGCACGAGGCATCGAACGCTGGATGATGTAGGCAGACTAAGCGTTGAACTGGACGGTAGCGGAGAGGCCATGGTGTTTCAACAAGGACAGTTAATACGTGCTGAATGGCAGCATACATCTGGCGATGCGATTCGGTTTATGAAAAATGGGGTTGAAATCCCGTTAACACCAGGTACATCCTATATACATGTAGTACCTGCAGATACTTCACTAACGGAACATGTAACGTTTGAAGCGAATTAGAAAACGTAATACACCTATTTAGGAAAAAATTGTCGGATAATGACTCTCTATGTCGGGCATTGTATACGTATATCTAGAAATTTGCTTTTACAAACATTACAAAAACATTGATGAGTGTGATAAGATAGCAAAGGTTGTCTATTGCAGTCGAAACAGGTTGCGGATATTTTCGTAAAGGGGTAATCGTTATGAGATTGAAGAAAAAGGATATATTCTTCGAGACGTTGGAAAATATGGCAGATACGATCGTGCAAGCAGCCGATTATTTTGCCCAACATACTTCAAATTTACAAGATGTGACTTTGTTTACCAATGAGATGAAGAAGTATGAAAATAAGTGTGATGATTACACACACACGATTATTACTGAGTTGAACAAGACCTTCATTACGCCGCTGGAACGCGACGACATCATGGAACTGACAACGACCATGGATGATGTGCTGGACGGTCTTGAAGCGACAGCCTCTCGTTTTTATATGTACAACATTACAGAGCCGGACGAGTATATTGTGCAGTTCGCTGATATTTTGCGTCAATCAGCTTACGAAATTCAGAAGGCTGTACATTTGCTTTCACAGAAAAAATTGTTGGCTATTCGTGAATACACCATTCGCCTAAATGATTTGGAAAATCAGGGGGATGAATTATTGCGTATTTGCATCAAAAACCTGTTTGCAACTGTAACTGATCCTATTGAGCTGATTAAACGTAAAGAATTGTACGAACGCCTTGAAAATACAACGGATTCATGCGAGGATGTTGCAAATATGCTGGAATCCATCATTATGCGTAACTCGTAAGGGAGTCCTGTTACATGGATACAAGTTTACTGGTATTAGGTATTGTTATTTTTCTTGCTCTGGCATTTGATTTTATCAATGGGTTTCATGATACCGCGAATGCGATTGCGACTTCGGTCTCGACCCGTGCATTGACGCCGCGACGTGCGATTATTATGGCTGCGGTTATGAACTTTCTTGGGGCCATCATGTTCACTGGGGTTGCCAAAACCATTGGTGGAAGTGTTGCTGACCCTACCAAATTAACCAACGGTATTGATATCGTCATTGCGACGCTGATTGCTGCGATTATCTGGAATCTTCTAACCTGGTGGTTTGGTATTCCTTCATCCTCCTCTCATGCATTGATTGGTGCGTTGGCAGGGGCGGTGTATGTAGGTGCGGGACAGGATAAATTAAATTGGAGCGGCTTCATCGGGATTGTGGAAGGGCTTATTTTCTCCCCGTTGATTGCTTTTGTTGTCGGTTACATTGTGATGATGATTTTGAAATACATCTTTGCTTATCGCAGTCCACATACAGTGAACAAAGGTTTCCGCACCATGCAGGTCATTACGGCAGCTATCCAGTCGTTTACGCATGGTACGAATGATGCTCAGAAGGCGATGGGGATTATCACATTCGCACTCGTCTCCGCAGGGTATCAAGACCATTTGGAAGTACCTATGTGGGTTAAAATTTCAGCGGCAACCGCTATGGCACTGGGTACGTCTATTGGTGGTTGGAAGATCATCAAAACGATGGGAACCAAAATTTTTAAAATTGACCCAATTAATGGATTCGCAGCCGACGTTTCGGGGGCTTCCGTTATATTCACAGCCACCTTGCTCCATTTGCCAGTAAGTACCACACATGCCATAACTTCGGCAATTTTGGGTGTTGGTTCTGCGAAGCGCTTTAGCGCAGTTCGCTGGTCATTAGCTGGTCGTATTGTAATAACCTGGGTAATAACGATTCCAATTTCTGCGCTGTTGTCAGGTTTAATTTTCAAAATTCTTTTCTAGTTTTCTTCATGAATCCCTGAAAAAGAACATACAATATAGGATACACAATAAGCTTCCGTCCGCTTTTTGCGGCAGGGGCTTATTGGCATTCTGGGGCAAAAATACATCTTCAGAGTTCACACATCCAGATAGTTCCATGAGATGTTTTTTAAAAAATACCTGACATCAAAGTAGTCAATTTTTAATAACTCCTGTAGAATAAACAGAAAACTTTGAACCGTTCAACTGACTGGAGGATCTTATGCAAAAACCAAGAAAACTAATAGCACTCATGATTTGTTTGTTTTCTGTGGTTGCCCTGGCCGGTAATTTCGGTGTGGTGGCTCACGCAGAAAATAAAACAAAGTATGATATCGGCACGGATACAACGTTCGCGCCTTTTGAGTTTGAAGATGTAAATGGGAAATTTGTCGGAATCGACATGGATTTACTGGCAGCTATTGCTAAGGATCAGAATTTTGAGTATACCATTAAGCCACTTGGCTTTAACGCGGCAGTGCAGGCCCTTGAAACAAATCAAGTGGATGGTGTCATTGCCGGGATGAGTATTACCGATGAACGCAAGCAAAAATTTGATTTTTCTGAACCCTATTTTGACTCAGGTGTTGTCATGGCGGTCCGTAAGGATAATGATACGATTAAACGCTATGAGGACTTGAAAGGACAGCGTGTCGCTGTCAAAACAGGAACAGAAGGCTACACGTTCGCGGAATCCATTAAGGCGAAATATGGCTTCACTACAGTTCCGTTCGACGATTCTTCTCAGATGTATGATGAAGTTAAAACAGGTAACTCGGTTGCCTGCTTTGATGATTATCCGGTACTGGCATACGGTGTGACTCAGAATAATGGTCTTAAGCTAGTGACTGATAAGGAAAAAGGCGGTTCTTACGGTTTTGCTGTCAACCAAGGCAAAAATGCGGAGCTGCTGGAGAAATTTAATGCAGGGCTTGTGAATCTTCGCAACAGCGGGGAATATGACAAGATTATGTCCAAATATCTTGGCGAATCCGGCAAAGGTGTGGCCCCTGTAGAACGTAGCCGCTGGGAGCTCATTTCCGCTTCGCTGCCTGCTTTGATTAAAGGGATGGGAAATACGCTGTTGTACACCCTGGTATCCTTGCTCGTAGCCTTTGTGCTGGGACTAGTGTTCGGCTTTATGAAAGTTAGCCATAACAAGGTGTTCCGCGGTATTGCAACTGTTTTCGTTGATGTATTCCGTGGTATTCCACTGATCGTACTTGCATTCTTTATTTACTTCGGTATCCCACAGGCACTCGATTTTAAAATGCCGCTTTTTGTCGCGGCGGTGTTGACGTTATCTCTAAACGCTGGTGCTTATGTGACCGAAATTATCCGCGGGGGTATTCAGTCCATTGATCCAGGACAAATGGAAGCAGCTCGTTCGCTTGGTTTGCCATACCGGACAGCCATGCTGAAGATCATTTTGCCACAAGCTGTGAAAATCATGATCCCGTCGTTTATCAATCAGTTGGTTATTACGTTGAAGGATACGTCAATTTTGTCAGTTATCGGTTTGGTTGAATTGACCCAATCGGGCAAAATCATTATTGCGCGGACGTTCCAATCCTTTGATATTTGGCTGGTCGTTGCGGTGATGTATCTTATCGTCATTACAATCCTGACCAAAATTTCCAACCGTCTTGAAGGGAGAGTTCGCCGTGGGTAAAATTATCGTTAAAAACCTGAAAAAAAGCTATGGCAGTAACCAGGTGCTAAAAGGCATTGACATGCAAGTACGGGAAGGCGAAGTTGTATGCGTCATTGGCCCTTCTGGTTCAGGGAAAAGTACGTTTTTGCGTTGTATGAATATGCTGGAGGAAATTACAGCTGGTGAGGTCATCGTCGATGACTACAAATTGGGTGACAAAAACGTGGACATTAACAAGGTCCGTGAAAATATAGGTATGGTGTTTCAGCATTTCAATCTGTTCCCGCATATGACGGTGCTCAAGAACATTATGTTCGCACCGACTGAACTGGGCAAACAGACGAAGGCGCAGGCCCGCGAGACGGCTATGAAGCTGCTGGATCGTGTAGGTTTGGCTGATAAGGCAGATGTGTTGCCAGGACAGCTTTCCGGCGGTCAGAAGCAACGTGTGGCGATTGCACGTGCTCTGGCAATGAACCCAGACATTATGCTGTTCGACGAGCCAACCTCGGCGCTTGATCCTGAAATGGTGGGCGAAGTGCTCGGCGTAATGAAAGATCTGGCTCGCGAAGGCATGACGATGATGATCGTAACGCATGAGATGGGCTTTGCGCGAGAAGTAAGCGACCGTGTCGTATTTATGGACGGTGGTTACATCGTGGAAGAAGGAACACCGCAAGAGGTATTTGGTAATCCGAAAAACGAGCGGACTATAAGTTTCTTGGAGAAGGTATTGTAAGTGGGGTAGGGGGTGTGAATGTGAGTCGGGGTGCTCGTTGTGAGACGCTCCACAATCCATTTGATCTTTCGATCGCTGTTGCCTATGAATTTTTTCGATTATATAAGACCTATATGGTGAAAATTCAAGGGCAAAGGCGAACGCTGGCGCTTCTACAGATTCAAATGGACCGCTACGCTACGACTTGCTGAACCTACTCCTTTCTTCGCAAAAGCCTGCCCCACTTTTAAATGAGTGGGTGCAGGCAGCGGAATTGGCGCAGCGCTTTGCTTGCTGCGCCGAGGGAAATAGCGATACAAGCAACATATGACTATCGGGGTGAACGACTGAATGCACATTATTTTTATCGCCGATTAGGGTATGAAGCGACAAGCATAGTTTTTTTGAAAAATATAATGCGTGGATTATTGTATAAGGATATCTTCGGGAGCGTGCTGGCCCGGAGATATCCTTTTTTTATTTAGTGTATGGGAATGTAGAGCGTGAGATTTGTATAATGTTGAATGGCTTATATACAATATAAATAACATATAAAACGGCAGTAAGCGAGGGGGACGTACGGTGATACGCACATTGACTATAGGGCACGATCATCAGGTGACGGTGGGACAACCATTGGAGCAGATTGTCATGGAAGATTACATATGGATCTGGGCTGACTTTAACGAGCCTACAGATCGAGAGTCGGAGCTGCTGACGAGTTATTTTCATTTTCACCCGCTGGCTGTAGAGGATTGTATGCATGTTCTGCAACGTCCCAAGTTGGATTATTACGAGAATGTACAGTTTCTGGTGGTACATGCGCTTGATGTAGATACATTAGAGGCGGAAGAGGTAGATATGTTTATTAGCAGCCGTTTTTTGGTTACATATCACCATCATGAACTAGAGGAGCTGGATCAGGCCTGGGAGCGGATTGTCGAGCATGCGAACGAACGCAAAATATGGTCTCGCGGACCGCTGGCTGCAGCTTATACGGTGATGGACAAGCTGGTTGACAACTATTTTCCGAGCCTTTTCATCATTGAGGATGAATTAGCCGAGCTTGAAGGTTTGGGTGCACACGAATCGGTAGAGGAATTAATGAAGCAGGTATTTGACCTGCGTGGCAGGTTGCTCAAGCTGCGGCGCACGATCGTACCGATGCGTGATCTGATGTACCGAGTTTTGAATTCACAGCATGTGCAGGGTCAGGGGGATCATATGGCTTATTTTACTGATATCTATGATCATTTATTGAAGCTGACGGATATGCTGGAGGCCGACCGCGAGATGACAGCCGACCTGAGAGACAGTTACATATCGCTTAATTCCAATCGCATGAATTCAATTATGAAGACGCTGACTGTAATTACAACTGTTTTTATGCCCTTGACGCTGATTGCAGGAATTTATGGTATGAATTTTTCGAATATGCCCGAGTTGGGCTGGAAATATGGATATTTTGGCGTATTGTTCTTTATGTTCTTATTGAGTGTTGCGATGGTGGTGTGGTTTATGCGCCGAGGTTGGTTTAAATAAAATAGCCTACTTTCTTGTGCGTTTGCGCGGACGTCTGCGTGGGGTAGTGGTACTTTTGCGCTGTGTCTTTTTCCGGCGTCGGCGTGGTGGTGTATATTCATCCAGTTCCTCAGTAATTGGTGTTGTCGTTTTTTTGCTTGCGTTTTTGTTGAATGCTGGGAGCGAGCCCATAATCAGTTTTGCCATCGGAGCAAATTGCTGCACGCTAGACATGATCTTTTGTACCTTGCCGACCGTAGCAACAATCCCGTCAATACCGCCCATACGGTCAATAATACCTTTAATATCGTTGAGATTACCAAGACCGCCAAGCAGCCCTCCTTTGGCTGGGGCGGGGTCTGGCGTGACCACGGCGGAATCTGTTATACTCGCTGGTGCCTCATAGGGCACCACGGCGGAGGAATCGACTTGCGGAACCTCGCTGTATGGATCGAGTCCAGGATAAGGAGTTGAACTATACGGATCGGAAATGGAACGCGTTTGCGCCCTCCGATGATAGTAATGTCCAGGCATGAGATCACATTCCTTTGCAGATTGATACTCTACTGTATGTTACAAACGCACAGTGGGTTTAGGCGCGTGTCCCGAAATTAGGTATAAAAGCGGATTTGGGCATTCGCACAGTATGTTTCTGTAGTCATGTAATGTTGTTCTGTAATGCGTGAAACCGTTAATGCTTGAAAAACTGACTATTTGTCGAGTACAATGAGGAGAGATTGTAACCTTTGGGAGATGATAATCTATGCAGCTTAAAAAGCTTAATGATAAAAGTATTGATCAATTGTTTGAAGCTATTTTAACTCTTAAAAATTTGGAAGAGTGTTATGTATTTTTTGATGATCTGTGCACAATTAATGAAATTCAATCCCTCTCCCAACGTCTGGAAGTTGCCCGTATGCTTGGCAAAGGCAGCACGTATAATCAGATTGAAGCTGAGACAGGCGCCAGTACAGCCACCATTTCACGTGTTAAGCGTTGTCTGAACTATGGGAATGACGGGTATAAAATGACTCTGGAACGTCTGGGTCGCTAATGCGGAACCCTGGGATACTGGTCATCAGCCATGGCTCTAGGGAGCCATATTGGGTGGAACAGGTGGATCAGGCAGTTGCAAAGCTTCAATTGCTGGAAGAAATGCCGGTAGAGGTTTCATTTTTGGAAACGGTTAAAGGAAGATTGATTCAAAATGGGATTGACCGTCTGGAAGCCTTGGGGGTAACAGATTTACTGGTTATTCCTTTGTTCGTGTCGTCAGGTAGTACGCATGTAGATGAAATTAGCTATGCGCTGGGAGTCAAAGCTGCGCCAGACAAAGAAACAGATTTGGAGCCGTTTCGATTGAAGGCACGTGTGCATTTTGGCAGTCCATTGGATGACGGCGAAGATGTTGCCCGCATGGTGTGGGACAAGGTTCGCCCGTTGTCGGTCGATCCTGCGCGAGAGGTCATTTTACTCGTAGGACACGGCAGCGCGCACAACGGCTTTCTTCAGCGCTGGGAGCAAGGGATTTCCTCGTTGGCCCGTACGGTGCAAAACGTGAGTGGCATCATTACGGACCACGCTTTGCTAAATCCTGAGGGTGTGCATGACAAGGCGGCGTACTGGAATCAGGAGCGGGGTCATGATGTTATTGTGGCACCGCTGTTTTTGAGTTCGGGATATTTTACAAGTCATATGATTCCTAAACGCTTACAGGGGCTGGATTACCGTTATTCAGGAGACCCTATATTGCCGCATCCTTTGCTCACAAGCTGGATGGACAGACAAATTCGTGAGCTGTTACAGAGCATGAAGACGCAAGCAAGGACCGATAATAATTAACCTGAATTTGGCGATAGTGTTCCGAACCTGAAATTCCCTTATTTGGATAGTGAATGGCTTCTTTTATTGTAAAAGAGGTCTTTTTCCAGTATGATGATATTTTGTACAGACTGAATGTGATGAACTGCGATGTGAATATAAATATCATTAAATATACGGGTGGCGTAACGGAATGAAAAGAGCTAGATTAATCTATAACCCGACCTCTGGGCGTGAGGAAATGAAGCGTCGCCTTGCGGATGTCTTGCAGCGCCTGGATGAAGGTGGTATTGAGGCCTCTTGCCATGCAACTACAGGGGAAGGGGACGCAACGCGTGCCGCAACAGAGGCCGTTGAGCGTGGCTATGATATGATTATTGCCGCTGGTGGCGATGGTACATTGTATGAGGTCATTAACGGGATGGCTGAAAGGGAAAACCGCCCGCCTCTGGGTGTGTTTCCTCTAGGAACGACGAATGATTTTGCCAGAGCACTGGGCATTCCCAGGCATTGGGAGGATTATTGTGACCTCGTTATTCGTCAAAATCCGAAGCCGTTGGATATCGGAAAAGCCAATGACCGCTACTTTATCAACATCGCAGGCGGCGGAACTTTAACCGAGCTTACATATGAAGTTCCAAGCAAGCTCAAAACGATGATTGGCCAATTGGCCTATTATTTTAAAGGTATGGAGAAGATGGTCAGCCTTGCTCCACAGGAGCTGATCATCAAGGCATCGGGTCAGGAAGTGATCCACGACGAATTTATGCTTTTCCTGATCGCAAATACAAATTCGGTCGGCGGGTTTGAAAAGCTTGCTCCTGGGGCGACAATAGATGATGGACTGCTCGATGTCATCGCTGTGCGCAAATGCAATCTGGCGGAAATGATCCGCTTGGTTACACTTGCGCTGCGCGGGGAGCATTTGCAGGACAAGAAAATCGTTTATTTCAGAACAGATTATATGGAAGTGACCTCACCTGGCTATGTCCAGCTTAACCTGGATGGCGAATTAGGAGGCACCTTGCCAGCGACCTTCCGGAATCTGCCGCATCATTTGAATGTGTTTCGGTAAAGAAATGAGCGGTAGTGATTTTATTTCCGGTTGGTTGAGCAGTGTGATATACGGAACGCAGAGTAGATAGTTGTTTTTTGTAGGGAACATATCGGTCCTTGCCGTTCTCCGTGGGGAGTAACGGCATTTTCGGGTTGAGGTTTAAACATCGTCTAGATGACGATTTGAATGATATGGCTGAATGAAGATAAGCATGAAAAGAAGAACAGAAAGAAGTGACCATCATGACGAATAACCGTAGCGGACGTGGAAAAAGCCGCCGGAATACAGCAACAGCAACTCCAGTTCAAGGAAAGCAGCACAACAAGACCATGCAGTCGAAAAAAGACAGAGAACTGGAACAGTCACGAGTTGGAGCTGGGAATAGAATGCTTCGGACTGGAACCGAAAATAAAAATGGAAATATGGATGATTCGCCTCGGAAAAAAGGGGTGAATGAACGAAACCTTCGTCGTTTTTCTAAAAATGAACGGAGTAACGAGAGACGGAGTCAGGAGGCTTCCAATCGTAAACGGTCTAGTGCAGAGCGTAGCGATCTGCCTGTGCAAAAGAACGATGAGGCCGTGATAGACATCATCGGCATGAACCATGATGGCGAGGGCGTAGGGCGTGTCGAGGGTTTTACGCTGTTCGTTCCGGGTGCGTTACCGGGTGAAAAGGTACGGGTCAAGGTGCTAAAAACGAAAAAGCAATATGGCTATGCCAAGCTGCTGGATATTGTGCAGGCTAGCCCTGACCGGATTGCAGCTCCGTGTGCCATCTATGATCAATGCGGCGGTTGTCAGCTCCAGCATATGAGCTACGAAGCGCAGCTCAGCTGGAAGCGACAGCATGTAGTGGATGTGCTGGAACGTATCGGAAAGCTGAGTGTGACTACGGAGTCCAGTGAGCGTACTGCAGAGGTTTTGGCTGACTCTGCGGATGGAAATGCAGACCACATGTCGCGTGTACAAGGCGTAGTCGTGCATCCTACGCTTGGTATGAGTGAGCCGTGGCGGTACCGCAACAAAGCCCAGGTCCCGATTGGTGTCACCGAGGGCGGGCTTGTCGGCGGCTTCTATGCACGTGGCAGCCATCGCATCGTGGATATGAATACCTGTCTCATTCAGGACGAGCGTAATGACGAAGTGGTCGCACGTGTCAAAGAGATTGGCCGAATGCTGGGCATCAGTGCATATAATGAAGAAACCGGACGCGGGCTGTTGCGCCATGTCGTGGTGAAGACTGCTTTTCGCACAGGTGAAATGATGTTGGTTCTCGTGACGAATGGACGAGATATTCCGCACGCAGATGCGTGGATCGGCAGTATTCGTGAGCATATTCCACACGTGGCAAGCATATGCCAGAACGTGAATACGAAGCGAACGAACGTTATATTTGGAGACGAGACTCGCGTACTGTGGGGTCGTGACGTGATCTACGATTACATAGGAAACGTCCAATTTGCGATTTCCGCACGATCCTTTTATCAGGTGAATCCCGTACAAACGGAAGTGCTGTACAGCAAAACCGTCGAATATGCCGGTCTCACGGGTAAAGAAACGGTAATTGATGCGTATTGCGGCATCGGCACGATTTCTTTGTTCCTCGCTCAGCATGCGGACCAGGTGTATGGGGTCGAAATTGTCAAAGAAGCCATCGACGATGCACGGAGTAATGCGCTGTTGAACGAAATGCGTAATGTGAAATTTGAGGTAGGCGCGTCCGAGGACGTCATTCCCGCATGGAAAGAGCAAGGCATCACCGCCGACGTTATCGTCGTCGATCCGCCCCGTAAGGGCTGCGATCCACGCCTACTCGACACCATTCTGGAGATGAAGCCAGAGCGCGTGGTGTATGTATCCTGTAACCCAAGCACACTGGCGCGGGATTTAAGGATACTGGAGGATGGCGGGTATAGTACAGTGGAAGTACAGCCTGTAGATATGTTTCCGCATACGGTTCATGTGGAGAGTGTTGCGCTGTTGGTCAGAAAAGACTAATAGTTGAGGTGTATTGGCGTTTGAAAAAGGTGAAAATCAAAACAAACTTACTGATAAAAACATCAATAAGATTATCGAAACGTACCGAAATCGTGTAAATGTTGATAAATATGCTCACGTGGCATCACTTGAAGAAATAGAGCAAGATAAACAAGAAATCGCTGAACTTGAAGCCAAAATCAATGAACAGCTGAAAATTTTGGGTATTCATGTGTAGAATTTGATGAAAAGGGTCAAGGATATTATTCCTCGGCTCTTTTTTTAAATCTCTTGGGAACGGCGTAGACTGGTGGAAGTTATGCCGTGCAGTATTTTTATGAACTGCGGCGCAGTACGTTATAGAAGATGGCAAGGAGGGGCGGCGCTCTTCCTTTTTTTGCGAGTCTTTTGGGGAGTATGCTCCTCTATTGAGTATGATATACTCATTTAGATGTCTATGCTTAACATATACTGCCGTTTGAACTACGTTGCTTAAACATGTGATATGTGAAGAAGAAGCAAGGACATGAACAGGTTAGCTTTACCATTTTGGGACCAAAGATTTGTCCTGGTAATTATAGAGGAGTTTTTGATATGACGAATAATTTTTGGCGTGAGTTGCCACGACCTTTTTTTATACTGGCACCGATGGAAGATGTGACGGATGTTGTGTTTCGCCATGTCGTAAGTGAAGCAGCCAGACCGGATGTGTTTTTTACGGAGTTTGCGAATACAGAGAGTTATTGTCACCCGGAGGGGAACAAAAGTGTACGCGGGCGTTTGACTTTTACAGAGGATGAACAGCCCATGGTGGCCCATATCTGGGGAGATAAGCCGGAATATTTCCGTGAAATGAGCATTGGTATGGCGAAAGAAGGTTTCAAAGGCATCGATATTAATATGGGTTGTCCTGTAGCGAATGTAGCCGAGAATGGGAAGGGAAGCGGTCTGATCTGCCGTCCCGAAATCGCAGCGGATATCATTCAGGCCGCCAAAGCCGGGGAACTGCCCGTTAGTGTAAAAACAAGGCTCGGTTTCACTGCCGTAGACGAATGGCGCGACTGGTTGACCCATATTTTGAAACAAGACATTGTGAATTTGTCCATTCATCTGCGGACAAGAGAGGAAATGAGCAAAGTAGACGCTCACTGGGAACTGATTCCGGAGATTAAGAAACTTCGTGATGAGGTAGCACCAGATACACTGCTGACCATTAACGGAGATATTCCGGACCGTCAGACCGGCTTGAAGCTCGCTGAGCAATATGGAGTGGACGGCATTATGATTGGGCGTGGTATTTTCCAGAATCCATTTGCGTTTGAGAAGGAGCCGAAGGAACACAGCAGTGAGGAATTGCTTGAACTGCTGCGGCTTCATCTAGATCTCCATGATCAATATTCAGCGCAGGAGCCACGTTCGTTCAGCCCTCTCGCCCGCTTCTTCAAAATATATGTCCGTGGATTCCGAGGGGCAAGTGAACTCAGAAACAGCTTAATGAACGCCAAATCAACAAGTGAAGTGCGTACATTGCTTGATGAGTTTGGAAGCAAGGATCATGATGAGGTAGAGGAACGCGGAAATTAAATTGCCAAGTTGGGGACGGGCTTTTAGTAGACATTGAAAACATAGGAGGATATATGTCCTGGAGTAAATTGAAGCAACAACTGGAGAACTTCCGCTGTCCTGCGTTAGACGGAAGGGTCGAATACCGAGCGACCAGTTACCGTTATTTTTCTGATAAATCTGGAACTTGTTATATAACTGTAGATAAGAAGAACATACTCAATATGAATGATATCACTAGTTCAATCAAATGGTATCAGACGGAGTTGGAAATCAAAAATGATCCAGATATCCAAGTTCCTATCAGCAATGAAGACATTGAAACGATCAGAAAAGATACTAATGGGAATGTTCCGGAGGATCGTCTACAAGTAATAGCAAGAGGTAGAAAAATATCAGAGCATGCAAAGGAGCTTTTGTCAGCACAGGCCTTATTAAGCAAGTCTAATTTTAATGTTGTAGCTAATAAATTTTTAACTACTTCTATAGAGGACAGCTTAGAGAGTAATGATATTTTATTGAATATTCTAGCTTTAGTGGACAGACGAGTAGGAAAAAAGCGAATTTTAAACATGTCTGAGAAGATGAAGTTAAAGCATCCGATTGTGCAGTGTTTTTATGAGTTACGGCGCAGTATGTTATGAAAAAAATAACTTTCAATAATGGGGACACTTCGTGTCAGGGTTGTTCTCACTGAAAACATGAATGAAGACTTGAAAGAAATCGGGGAAAAGTGGAGTGGAAAACAGGGCGAACCGGCTTCCATTATCATGTCTTTTCCCTGTTTTTTATATCGGGCTATACTGCATTGATTCCTACTTGCAGGCTGGGTATCCCATTGCGAAATTGGATACGAGCCTAACGAAGGTGAATGAAACGGTTAAGGGAAATTCGCGGCTTGTGTACGACTCCATGCTGAAGGGGCTGCGTCAGGCTGTAGAACATGAGATCAAAATTGGAATTGGAACGGATGCCGCAATGTCTTACGTCACTCACTATGATATGTGGCGGGAACTAGACCACTATATGAGACAAACGAAACTGAATGCGGGTCAGGTCATCGAACGGGTAACAAAGAATGAGGAAATCCTAGGCATTGATCATCTTACAGGGAGCATTGATATCGGAAAACAGGCAGATTTAATCGTGCTGGAGCACAACCCTTTGGACAATATAAAAGCTTTGTCGAATGTAGCTATGGTTATGGTGAGAGGAAATCTTATACAAACACCATCGGTGACCCGAATTCAGGAAGTGGACGAGCTGCTTGATTCAGTTTGGTAAAATTAAACCCACCCCGTAAACTCCAGTATAGACGCTTTCGCGGATTGTGCTTCGGATTGCGCTCCTTTACGCCATTCTTTAGGCGGCTCTCCCATAAGCTTGGAGAAGCATCGATTGAAGCTGGAAATGGAACGATAACCGACTTGCTCAGAGATGGAAAGAATGGAGTCATCTGTGCTTTTTAACTGCTTGCAGGCTTCTTCGATTCGGGTGCTGTTTAGGAAATCAAGAGGCGACGTTCCCATAATCTCATGAAATTTTCGGCGAAAATGAGTTGTACTTAAATGGCATAGGTCAGCCAAAAAATCAATGTTAACAGGTGTCATATAATTTTTAGTGATGTATTCCAAAGCCGGAGAAATGGCAAAATCGCTTTTCCGGCTATGTACTGTTTCTGCATCTTTCAATGATTCATTCCTGGAGTGAATTCTGAGAAGTTCTATATAAAGGGATAGCAATAAGCCGTAGGCGCTTTCCTGATAGTAAGGATTCTGTTGTTGTAATTCCTCTACGATCGAAGTCGCAAGTGTATACACCTTGGGATGCTGCTCCTTGTTCAATATGCAGTTTATTCCCTTTACGACCCACAAATTGGGCTCAAAGTTGCTGTAAGCGCTTTTAAAAGTATGTTGAAAAAGATCCTCTGGCGAAAAAAAGATATAAGACCAAAGGCTGGCTGTATTTGGCGAACTGTACGTGGTATGAGGAAGATACCTGGGAATGAAAGTTACATCCCCGGCTTTGAAGGGGACAGATTCTCCTTTGATCTCCATGAAGCCGCTATCCGAATAGCAAATACCAATCTCCAAATGGTTATGAAAATGGAGATGCTCACTTTTAATATCAGAAATCTTCCAGCGGTCACCGCTTAATAGCAAGACAGGAAAGTTGATGGGTAAGCTGTAGTGTCGGTATTCTATAATGGGCTTCTTTTTTCTGGGCATATTCGATACTCCCACACTTGGATTTGAGTTGATTCTAGGTGAACGCTATGTCAAGTTTAGCCAGCAGGTATACATATAAATGATTGGAATTGCGCAGTATTGTTGCGAATGTGCTTAGATTGAGACTATTTTACTGCGTACAATGGAATAAGTAAAGCGTTTCCAAAATAGTGACGAACAGCTCTCAAGCGCCTTTGGGGGCGTGTGCGCTAATGAGAGGGGAATAATGATGCTTCAATTAACTTATGACAAGGAAGAAATATTAAAAGTTATCGACAAAGTCGTCAGAAAAACCATGGCGATGGATTTAACGTGGGATTGGCCCTGTGGTGTGGCTTATTATGGTGTATCCAGAGCCTATACGAAAACAGGGAATAAAGAGTATCTAAATATGCTTGCCCAGTGGGCAGATGAATACATCGAGCTGGGTCTGCCGCACTGGACGGTAAACACATGTGCCATGGGCCATATGCTGATCACATTGTATGAAGAAACAGGGGACCAGAAATATTGGGATATTGTGATGAGCAAGGTGGATTACATCCAAAACCATGCTCTCAGGTTCGGAGACCATGTTCTGCAGCATACGGTATCCGTTGCTAATGATTTTCCAGAACAGGCATGGGCAGACACGTTGTTTATGGCGGCATTCTTTCTGCTTCGTGTAGGAACCAAATTAAAGGACGAGAAAATGATCCAGGATGCCTTAAATCAATATTACTGGCATATCAAATACCTGCAAGACCCTAGTAGCGGCTTCTGGTACCATGGCTACAATAATGTCAAACAGGATCACATGTCCGGCTTTTTCTGGGGAAGAGCGAATGCTTGGGGAGCATATACCATGTCGCAAGTCAAAATTCATTTGAAAGACTGGTATTTGTATCCGCCCTGTATGGACGTGGAGTGTTCCCTTCGGGATCAACTGGCTGCATTGAAGGGTGTTCAAACAGAGAATGGCTTGTGGCGGACGGTACTGGATGACGAGGAGTCCTATGAAGAAGTATCTGCATCTTGCGGTATTGCGGCGGCCATGATCAATAACGGCAATCCGCTGCATACCAAATACGTGCAAAAGGCATTGGAGGGCATCTTGAACCATATTAGCGAAGACGGACGGGTATTGGGTGTATCGGGCGGCACGGCGGTTATGAAAGATCGTGAAGGGTATCGCAATATTCCAAAAGACTGGATTCAGGGCTGGGGACAAGGCTTAGCGTTGGCTTTTCTATCCGATATGTTGAATTAGGAGGGATCGAAGTTGTCTAAACAAACAACGGGGGCCTTTACGCTACCAGGAGAATCTGGTTATGAGGCGCTGACCCTGAAATTAGCTGAACGATGGGGCGCTGATGTCATCCGTGACAGTGACGGCACGCAGTTATCCGATGAGATTATAAACGCTGGGTACGGCATTTATTCTACAATCTGTATCATCAGAGATCATAACGAGTGGGCGTCCCGCAACCTGGATAAGCTGCAACAGTGTTTTTTAATTACGAATCCGAAGGTAGCTGTACAGGATTATGTATCCATCTATCTGATGGAGGATTTTTTTGCAGAACAATTCAAAGTGAATGATTCTAAAGAGGCGCTTAACTACTGGCAGGTTTTTGACAGAACGACCGGGGAAGAAGTTCCAAGAGAACAATGGAATTATGAAAGGGAATCCGGAAATGTGGTCATTACCGGAATTGCTCCTTGGCATAAATACACGGTAAGCTTCATGGTCTACCGGATCTGGGAAGAGATTTCCATGTACAATCACACCACGAATCATTGGGACAAAGAGCATTTAATGCAGATTGATCCCATGTATACAGAAACGCAACAGTATCTGCTGGATTGGATGGAGGATTGGTGTCTTCATCATAAGGAAACCACGGTTGTCCGGTTTACCTCCTTATTTTATAACTTCGCCTGGATTTGGGGCAGCAATGAGCGCAATCGCCATCTGTTCTCTGATTGGGGGTCATACGATTTTACGGTAAGCTCAAGAGCGCTTGATCTATTTGCCAAGAGATATGGGTATTCGATGACTGCCGAGGATTTTGTGAATGGCGGAAAGTATCGCGTCACACATATCCCGGCTGAGCAACGCAAGCTGGACTGGATGACATTTATCAATGATTTTGTAATCGAATTTGGCAAGAAATTAATTGATATTGTGCATCAGCACGATAAGCTGGCCTACGTGTTTTATGATGACAGTTGGGTTGGGATGGAGCCTTATAATGACCGTTTTCAAGAGTTTGGATTTGACGGGTTGATTAAATGTGTGTTCTCAGGTTATGAGGCGAGGCTGTGTTCAGGTGTAAAAGTGAATACGCATGAGATTCGGCTGCATCCATACTTATTTCCGGTTGGCTTAGGCGGGCTTCCTACCTTTATGGAGGGGGGCGACCCCACGCTAGATGCCAAAAAGTATTGGATTAATATCCGACGCGCACTGTTGAGGGAGCCTATTGACCGGATTGGACTGGGGGGATATTTGCATCTTGTAGAGCCTTACCCGGATTTTTGCGATTACATCGAAAAGATTGCCAATGAGTTCAGAGAAATCAAAGAACTGCATCATGAAGGCAAACCCTATCACATCAAGACGAAGGTAGCTATTCTGCACAGCTGGGGAAAATTGAGATCGTGGACCTTGTCTGGCCATTTCCACGAAACGTATATGCATGATTTGATTCATATCAATGAGGCTTTATCCGGATTGCCGGTTGAAGTTCAGTTCATCGATTTTGAAGATATCCGTCAGGGTATACTACAGGACTGTGATGTAGTCATCAATGCAGGCTCTGCCGGTTCAGCATGGAGTGGTGGGGAGTACTGGAATGACAACAAGTGTGTGGACTTACTGACGAAATGGGTTTATGAGGGTGGTACCTTTATTGGCATCAACCAGCCCTCTGCGGTTGAAGGCCACGACAGCTTTTTCAGAATGGCACATGTTCTCGGACTGGATGAGGATACAGGCTCCAGAGTAGGTCATGGAAGATGGGCATACGAGGCTAGGGATGAGCATGGTTTGGTGCCTGAGGGAGCCAGTATAACGCCAAAGAATAGCATTTATCTTACCGATGGGTCAGCTGCGGTAGTGGAGGAAACGAGTGGTATGATAGCATTGTCTACTCATGCCTTTGGTAAAGGAAAGGGGATCTACCTTCCTTCTTTCGAATTCAGCTGGGAAAACACAAGGTTGCTACTGAATATAATCCGTTTTGCGGGTAATGAGCTAAATGAAACGAAGTATATTACAGATAACTTATATACAGAATGTGCTTATTATCCAGAAAGTGAAATGTTGGTTGTTATTAACAATAGTGATCAACTGCAAAGAACAACGATTGAAACGGACTATGGCAAACAAACCATGGAGTTAGAGCCGTATGACACCATGATCACCCATATCGGCTTAACAAAATCGGTATAGAAACGGAAAATAATAAGAGTAGCGGTGTCAAGCCCTCCTTTATTTAAGGAAGGGCTCTTTGTTTTAGCACCTCCAGAAAATCCAGCCAATTTACCGGGGATTTTGTCCATTCAAAAGTATCTACTCCATCATTAACTATAAGTAAAACAATGAAGGAGATGATTTCTTTGAGAAAGGCAACCTTAATGAAAATTAAAAATGCGGAAGCCAAGTTGGGAAGAAAGTTAAAAAAAAGAAGTCACGTGGTTATGAATCTTAAAAAAGCCATTCGTGTAACTCAACTTGGAGATGGATTTGCGCGTTTCACTTTCGCTGCGGTTACTATCCCCCCAAATAGCTTTAGAAGCACTACGATTAACGGTAACGCCTACAATCTGATAAGCGGCTCATGGATTTTCTCTGGAAATCAGCAAGGGTTTCTTCTCGATAACTATTCTGCGGCGGAAGACAGATGGTTCTTTACTGCATGGAATCCAACTGGAACCACAAGAACGGTATCCTATGCTGTTATCGCCAAACGGAAGCCATAATTCCAATGTCATCGTTAGCAGGGAAAAGGAGCTTGAGGCTTCTTTTCCCTGCTAAATGTAGAAAAAATTTTGAACAAATCTTCGATGATCTTATAATTTTTGATAGTGGTTTAAGAGGTGCTCAACTCTCTCCTTAATGATCTGTTTTAAAGATTCAGGCTTTACTGATCGTACATAATGACCATATCTCATAAAATAATGAGCGATAAACTCCTCCTCTCCAGGATTATAGAATCCTTTAATGACTGTTTTATGACCCTGCTGTATTTTCATAGAGGGATAATGTTCTTTATAAAAAATATCCTTGGCTTGTTCTACAATCTCTACTTCAAAATCAATGCTCTTCTCAGATTGATACATTTCTAATGAACGACTAAGGAGTTCATCTATCGAAAAGTGAGAATGGATGTCCTCTTCTTCTACAAAGGTGATTCGATCACATCTGAAAACCCTATACTTATTCGTATTTAACTCTATTCCAGTAGCGTACCATTGGCCAAACTTAGCGGAAATCTTGAAAAATTGAACATGGTAACTTTTGTTCTGGTTATTTTTTGAATATTGAATCTTACAGTACGTCTCATTAAGAACACCGGTTAGAATTTTGTCTAAATAGAGACTAACATGATTATGCTGATATATTTCAAATTGTAGAACCTTTTTCATTTTATGAATCTGGTTTATTTGTATTTTAGAAAGACAGTGTTCAAACTTTTCATTGAGTTTATTAACACTTAAATGAAATGGTGTAGATTGATAAGCTTCTAACGTCAACATTGCAAAGTACAAAGCATATACTTCATCCATCGTAAAAATAATAGGGGATAACAATCTATTTTTTAAGATACCATATCGTCCATGTCGGCCATGTTCCGAATAAATAGGCATACCTAATTGTTCTAATGAACTAATATCACGTAAGGCTGTACTTTTTGAAATATGGTATTTATCCATGAGATCATTTAAATTAAAGTACTCTCGACTGTTTAAGTACCTAATCATGTCATTTAATCTTTCGGATTTCTTCATACATAAATCTCCTTATAAAAGGTGTCATGTTTTGATACCTTTACATATGATAATAGATTCAAGGTGATATATCAAATCTATAAGATATCTACCTAAAAGCATGATATAAAAGGAGATCGAACCCATGAGTACAACACTGGAAATAGCTATTTTCTTATCCATGAACGGAAAAGCAAAGGAAGCTATAGCTTTTTACAAAAAACATTTTAACGCAGAGGAACGATTTCTCGTTACTTATCAAGACATGGCCAAACGTGACAGCTCAATACAGCTTACTGCTGAAAATAAAGATTATATTTCTCATTCTGTCTTATCGATCGGAAGAACAAAGGTTATGATAGCAGAAGAACCCATGAATCCCAATGAGGAATATACCGTAGGGAATAACACTTCATTATGTATTCAAAGTGCTGACATAGAAGAAATTGAACATTTTTATCATAGTCTAATAACAGATGATCGAGTGAAAATCATTGTACCTTTATCAAGTAACGTGTTTAGCCAAGCCTATGGTATTATTGAAGATCCATTCGGTATCCAAATACAATTCATGTTTGATCATCGGTTACAATAAAAAAGTAGGCTGAAAGGTACAACAGCATGGTGAAAAGTGGATAATAAATGGATAGAAGTAAAAACTAAAATGGAAAAATCCAAGATACCACAGCAGAAAAGGAGACACTATGACGGAGAAAAAAGAAATAGCAGATAAAATAGGGTGGAACTTCGACAACAGTTATTCTCGTCTGCCGGAATCCATGTTTACGAAGCTCAATCCAAATCCTGTCCGCTCACCAAAGCTGATCATTTTAAATCATTCGTTGGCAGTCTCACTGGGTTTGAACGAAATAGAGCTGCAAAAAGATGATGCCGTAGCAATGTTGGCCGGCAATCAGGTTCCCGAAGGTGCTACGCCTCTTGCTCAAGCTTATGCAGGACATCAATTCGGGCATTTTAACATGCTAGGAGATGGTCGTGCTCTACTGCTCGGCGAGCAGATCACTCCTTTGGGTCAACGGGTAGATATCCAGCTCAAGGGCTCAGGCAGAACGCCGTACTCTCGTCGTGGTGATGGCCGAGCGGCACTTGGGCCGATGCTCCGCGAATACATCATCAGCGAAGCGATGCATGCGCTAGGTATCGCTACCACCCGCAGCTTGGCGGTGGTAACTACAGGTGAGGCGATCATCCGGGAAACTGAGCAGCCCGGCGCCATTCTGACTCGTGTGGCTGCCAGTCATCTTCGTGTCGGCACCTTTCAATATGTCTCAGCATGGGGCACGTCCCAAGATCTGCGTACTCTGGCTGATTACACATTGGAACGACACTATCCAGAAGTTAAAGCTGAGGAAAACCGTTACCTTTCACTGCTCCAGGAAGTGATTAAGCGTCAGGCGAAGCTGATCGCCCAATGGCAGTTAGTGGGTTTTATTCATGGAGTGATGAATACCGACAATATGACCCTTAGCGGAGAAACCATTGATTATGGTCCTTGCGCCTTTATGGATACTTATGATCCTGAGACGGTGTTCAGCTCCATCGACATACAGGGCCGCTATGCTTATGTCAATCAGCCGCATATCGCTGCATGGAATCTCGCGAGATTTGCGGAGACTCTCTTGCCGCTACTGCATGACAACAGAGAGCAGGCTGTCCAACTGGCCGAGGATGCAATTTCAGATTTTGCAAACATGTTTCGCCATCATTGGCTTACGGGAATGCGGGCCAAGTTGGGGATTTTTAACGAGGAGCTAGAGGATGAATCCCTTATTGAGGATCTTCTTAAAATCATGCAGAAGCATCGCGCGGACTACACCAATACCTTCCGTGCTCTAACTTTAAACAAGCTGGAGGATGCGGATTTGTTCAGCACTGCGGATTTTACCCAGTGGAACAAGCAGTGGCAGGCGAGGCTGGACAGACAGCAGGAATCCGAAGCCTCCTCGCATCAGCTGATGCGCAGCAGCAATCCTGCAATCATCCCGCGCAACCATCGGGTAGAAGAAGCACTGGATGCTGCGGTGGAACGAGAAGATTACCGTGTGATGGAGAAACTTCTTGAAGTTCTTTCGGACCCTTATGCTTATTCTACTGAACAGGAGGTTTACTCTACATTGCCTGAGGAACCCACTTGTCCTTACCGAACCTTCTGTGGTACCTGATCTGTAGTAGTCATGTTGAACAACTGGCTGATAATCTATTTCATGCGTTGGTGGAGAAGAACGACTTTCTCTCACCAACGCATTTTGCTTTTATTTTGAACCTGTTCATTTACAGATGAGATCCACCACTTGCATCAATCAATTGACCAGTGATCCAACGGCTATCCGATGAGGCAAGAAAGGCAGCTATATCTGCAACATCCTCAGGCTCGCCCCAGCGTTTAAAGGTCGAAAGGCCAGCGGCAAATTTCTGCCCGTTGGGATCTTGTAATGTTCCGCTATTCATCTCTGTATTGATAATGCGGCCTCCATTTTTTAGACGCGGCAAAGCTTGCTGGGTAACAAAAAGAGGTGCTTTGACATTCATGTTCATGACTTCGTCAAAAGATTCTTCTGTTGTCTCTTCTAGGGGGACAATTTGACCCATTCCAGCGTTATTGACGAGAATATCAAACCGATTATCGCCTGTACGTTCCCGAAGCGCTTTATCCAATTTCGCATATAAATCATAAACGCCGTTCAGGGCACTGAAGTCAGCACCGATCGTAAATGCAGCCCCTCCAAGTTGCTCAATTTGATGAACCACCTCATCTGAATCTTTATGCCTTCTTCTGTAATGCACTGCGACAATGGCCCCCTCCCGAGCCAGACGTAATGCAATGCCACGACCGATTCCTCGACTTGCACCTGTTACTAAAGCGATTTGATCTTTTAACTTACTCATGTCTTCATCTCCTTGTTTGGAATTCATGCATAGTTATACCACAAGGTAATGTTTGAAATGTTGCTCTTTCATTCGGAGTTCATGTTTTGCACTGTAGGGATACAGGTTTTAAATAAGCTTAATATCGTGATATTTATCATTGAAAAAATACGCATGTTTAACGCTCTAATGCATTACATTGAATTGACCAATGTTCAGAAAAATGAATCTCCTTCCTTTCCATTTCATGTCTAAAAATGTCTGCTAATTAGCAGTTGTATTTAGACGTTTTTTGTCATACAATGCATCTAATGCTACGGACTCGGTCTTAGAAACAGTAAGGTTTTAGACGGTAAATAGGACGTGGTTTCTTTGTATATTTACGAATCGTGGAACTACTGTGTAGTCGTTCGATCAACCACGTCAGTCTGAAAATTAATAATGTTTGGGGGCAGTTTTCCGGATCATTAGCATTTGATGACGAACATATACGAAGGGGAGCGTTCTTTTGGAATCGAAACAATTAACGAGAGGGCTGAAGCCACGACACGTTGAGTTGATTGCGCTTGGGGGCACGATTGGCGTTGGCTTGTTTATGGGATCGGCAAGTACGATAAAATGGGCAGGTCCTTCGGTGCTGTTGGCTTATCTCTTAGCTGGGATTATTATGTTTTTTGTCATGCGGATCATGGGGGAAATGCTGATTCTTGAACCGGTGACGGGCTCATTTGCTACCTTTGCTCATAAATACATCAGCCCTTTGGCTGGTTTCTTGACCGCTTGGAGCTATTGGTTCTTATGGGTTACTGTAGGGATGGCGGAGGTCACTGCGATTGGGGTATATGTGGGCTACTGGTTCCCGGATATCCCGCAATGGTTGCCGGCTTTGGCAGGTGTAATTATTATTGCGCTGGCCAATTTGGCGGCTGTGAAATTTTATGGAGAATTTGAATTCTGGTTTGCGATGATTAAGATTATCGCAATTATCTTCATGCTAGTGGTTGGTACGGGGATTATCTTTTTTGGCCTCGGTAACGGCGGACAGCCGATAGGTCTATCCAATCTAGTCAGCCATGGTGGTTTTTTTGCAGGAGGGCTAAAAGGGTTCCTATTTGCACTCTGTATTGTAACGGCGGCTTACCAGGGGATTGAGATGGTGGGCATTACAGCGGGTGAAGCAGAAAATCCGAAAATGACCCTGCGAAAAGCCATTAAAAACATCATCTGGCGTATTCTGATTTTTTACGTAGGGGCAATCTTTGTCATTGTTACGATTTATCCTTGGAACCAAATTGGCGAGATTGGCAGCCCGTTTGTTCTGACTTTTGCCAAGGTAGGAATTGTGGCTGCTGCGGGTATCATTAACTTTGTTGTACTTACAGCTGCGATGTCAGGTTGCAACAGTGGTATTTATAGTGCGGGCAGAATGTTATATACATTGGCTAAGAATGGACAAGCTCCTAAGTTCTTCGGAAAAGTTTCGGCAAGCGGCGTCCCTAGAAATAGTATAATAACGACCATTTCCTTGCTGCTGGTAGGGGTATTATTTAACTACTTAATGCCTGATTCCAAACTGTTTCTGTATATTTACAGCGCCAGTGTTCTCCCAGGTATGGTACCGTGGTTTGCATTAGCCATCAGTCAATTTAAATTCCGGAAAAAGTGGAAAAACGAAATGGAAGGTCATAACTTTAAGTCTCGGTTTTTCCCGATTAGTAATTACATCACCATTATCTTTCTGTTGCTCGTAATTGTTGGAATGTGGTTTAACCCGGACACACGCTTATCGTTGATTGTCGGGGCAACATTCATGGCGATCGTCGTTGTTGGATATTTTATCTTTGGTATAGGAAAGCGGCAGAGAATTGAAGAGTTAGAAAAAAACGAATAGGCTGCTCAAGATGTAGTATTTGCCGAGCGTAATTCAGATTACCTGAGTTGCGCTCGGCTTTTCTTTTTATATGAAGAGGTATAGAGCAATGGAAAGGCTGTAAGTGAGGTGAAAAAGTGTGTGGCTAACCTGTTCGCACTACAAGGGTGAATATAAATACAAAGAAAGTGAGAAGGGAAACGGAGAAGTTCATTATTGCCATACTCTTACGATGAGCCTTAAATTCTGAAATGCCGGACAATAAAAACACAAGTCCTATAAAAAATTGTGCGATGGTGTATGCGTGCTTATAAGTATCCGGGTATACGAGGGATAAAAGGGACGAAACCATAGCAATTACAGCAAATATTAAAGTGAGAATTCGGTAGATATCCATTTTCTTGAACATAGATAAGTGCACCCTTCCTTAAATAACGCCAAGTGTATTATCTATTCTAAAGGTCAGACCGTGGGACTTCAAATAAATAGAAAAAAAGGAGTAGGCGGAATGTTGCAAGATAAAAACAAGGACCATTCGGATGTGTGTGAAGTTCCTAGGTCATGAGCTTCGTTTTTCGCTTTCGGGTTAGAAATTATAAGCGTGCAGGAGTAGTACCGAGGATCGCAGTATTCTAAAAGTCAACAGGAAATTTGCCCATTTTCAGCGTGATAATCACGTCTTTAGTTCAGAAAACAACGTATTACTATAAAACAAACCGAGCTTAATCAGGAGGATGGTCCAGTATTCCCTCATTTTTATTTCTGATAAGATGAATTCCATATTATTGAAGATACCATTGGCCTGCGAGGATACATGTGAAGCTTAGTCTATCGTAGGTATGGATGGCAGAATGATACACCAAGAAATGAGGAAAACATCAGATGAAGGTGAAAAAGTACATTATTTTGATGACTGCTGTCATGAGTTTATCTGCTATGCTGGCAGCATGCGGTGACTCCAAGAAACAAAATGAAGGTGAGGCTACGACTGGAGCGACTACGTCTACAGTTGCCACAGCTACACAGACACCCAAAGTGGATCATGATGTTGCAGGACAAGCGAGTGCGGAAGCTACTGCGAGCAGTACAATGGACAAAGCGACAAAAGCTGAGACCAACACAAAAACGTATGCAGACATGGCTAAAGAAGCAACGAAATCCGACCAGCAAGCAGGCCAAATAGGACTAAATACAACACAAGAGCAGCTCCTTTCCTTTGCGGATCGTTATGGGCTGGTACGGATGCCAAACCATCCCATTCGGCGGGTTTCCGATCCAACCGGAAAACATATCAACATCGCAAATTACAGCGACTCTGTTGTCAATTTATATACAGAAAAGCCAATTCACCCGAATACGGATGAGTTTATTCATGAGGCTTATACCTATTTTACAGAGGGAGTTGCTCCGGGAGAGACCTACAAGAAATGGGAGGAAACTTCTAATACAGAAAGAGGGCTCATCAAAATGCTCTACCTGTCACGCGAGGGACTTCTTATTTTAGAAGAAGCGATGAAGACGCATGATTACTCTACTCCATCAGTCCAAAATACGCTGGGCTTCTTTAAGGTTGCTTCGAAATTTGAGTCTATGATGCCTGTTGCACAGACGCCCACAGACATCAGTTTGTACAATATGTATGATCAACAAGTTAAACCAGAGTGGAAGAAACTGAGTGATATTAAAAACCCTGCGGCGAATGAAAAAGCCTTTGCTGCCGCCTATCAAAAAGCAAGAAACGAGACCAATAATCTCATGGGGTTGTTGAACATTATGGTGTCTACGGAAATGGAAAAACGTCTCAAAGCAGCAACTGATCCGCAGAAGACAGAAAAATAGAAAAGACATAATTTATCCACACTTACTTCTAATATTTAACTGTTAGTAGAATTATTGAAAAGCTATAATTCTAATGATGATTTGAGTGTACTTGAAGAAAAGAGGTTGTGGGTATGATGTTGAAAAAATGGCCAGTAGTATTCATGATAGGTATTATCATGCTGGTATCCGTAGGGTGGAACAGTGGAATATCTTATGCAAAATATTATTACGAATACTCTTGGGATCAGTACAAGGGGACTGAAATCAAGACCTACAGGCTGACACCGGTAGCCGGTAGAGCTGGATTTATGGATCAGGAAAAGGCCTTTGCTGCGATTAGCAAAACCCCGAATGTGTATGGAAAGTTCAGTGGCTACCGAACAGAGAAAACAACTGAATTTGCAATCAAGAGTGTAACGGATGAGGTTTATAAATATGCAGTTGTTGATTTTAATACCGACAAGGAGCCAGAAACTGTAGAATACATTAATCCAAAAGACGGAATTCCTCATACATGGAACGGAACCGATGAGATTCGAATTTTTATGAGAGGATCTGAGGCAGCTTCGTTGGCTGAGCTGTTTTATGAGGGAACTCCAAGTGAAGAACGCTATCATTTTAATGCTGACGATGTATACTTAGTTGCATTCTGGTCCAGCGCAGCAAAACCAATCACTGGAATGTCTGCTGAAGCACTAGTTGAGGAAGGCCCCTCTACGCTTATAAACCGAGAGTGGGTAGCTCAAATAAAAGACAAAGATCCTGCTGCTTATCCACAAAACGGATCTTTAAAGGGCTACTTTTATATTTATAAGGGCTCTGAGTTGAAAAAGGATTAGAAAGAGAAGACAGAATTTAATAAGTGCATCTTACACAAAAAATGAGATAACATTTTGTATTCAGACGAATGCGGATACAGGTGTCATCTCTTTTTTTGTTTGTATACATGAATAAAATGATAACCCAAAGGTGATAAATATTTAATTACCAATGAAAACCATTGTTTAGTGATAGGGAATTACGGCTTAAAAAAACATGCTGAATGAGCAGGACAGCAGATTGCTCAAACCACTTTTTTTGCTGGCTTTATTCAATCCTAGGGAGATTATTCCGATAAACCAAGTATATACAGTTTGGTGTTAACAGTAATGAAAAACCGTTTGAAAACAAAAGAGATTTATTTTCAAAGTTGATATGAAGGTACAGGTGAAAGTGGCCCAGTGCCATCTCGTAAAGGAGGTGTAATGATCTCAAATAATGAACTGTGAAAAAAGGTTGAAACAAATTAGGCATTACATGGCTGGTTTACTGGCTGTCTGGTTGTTCTGTATACATAGTGCGCCTGTTTTTGCGAACAGAGCCTTTAACGATATCGAACATTCCTATGCAGCTGATGCGATTGAGGCCATGGCTGCTCAAGGTTATGTTACAGGTTATCAGGATGGGAGCTTTCGACCTTTACATTTTATCTCGCGTCAGGAATGGGCAAGCATTTTTGCTAAAACCTTAAAGCGAACATCGAATAACAGAGGCGTAACTTCTTTTCGGGATGTGTCACCATGGGCCTTACCTTATGTACAGGCCTTGCAGGAAGAGAGCATTACGAAAGGGATTAGCGATCAATTATTTGGTGCCAGGCACAATATGACCCGTCAGGATATGGCCGTTTGGTATGCCCGGTATTTTGGTGTTACTGATGATACCCGATCTGCTGGAATATCCAGTTTTGTGGATCAATCAGATATATCAGACTATGCACAAACGAGTGTATGGCTAATGGAACGGTTGGAGCTGATCGAGGGGGATACGAATCACTATTTCCATCCTAAAGAGTCTGTGAGACGGCAGGACGCCACGCTGGTTGCTTATCGGATATGGCTAGGCGGTGACGGTCTGAGAGAACGTGCCAAACGTTTGCTGGAGTCATTAGGAAATGGAGCTGCAACGATGCCTCAGGCGACCAGCCAACAAGAATCGAAAAAGATTGCGGTCGATTTGACACCGGAAATTAGGCAACAACCTGTGAATTCGGAAATTGAGGAGCCTAAAAGGCATCGCCCAAGACCTGATTCACCAGTCTCCCCGGTGACACCAATAGAGCCGAAACCGGAACCGCCAGTGACACCGCCGAAACCGAAGCCGGAACCGCCGGTGATACCACCGAAGCCGAGACCGGACTCGCCAGTCACACCACCGGTGCCTAATCCCAAACCACCAGTAATTCCAGTAGATCCATCGGATCATTCTTCGGATTTTCTGGTAGATGAAGTCGTAATCAAGGCGGAGGAGCTGGTAAATCAGCCGGAAACGTACCCTTTGTATCAGCTATCCTTTCAGCTCTACCATGAAGGGCGTCCAGTAAGCATTCCTGCTGCCAGCGTCACAAGTGTTACGTACACATTTAGTGATGAGTTAGGCGTGTTTGATATACAAGGGAAAATCGCACATCCTGAAAATATTCCGGCTGCGGACAGCTTCATTCCTGTAGAGATGAAGGTCACTATTGCCAAACCTTATCAGGTCCTTACAGCTCAGACCAAGCTGATCGTGAAAGGGAAGACTCCGCCAGCAGAGCCACCGAACGTAATCAGGTCCGTATACTTGTCTACGTATACTATTTCAGAGGCGGCTGCTTTAGATCCCGCTGCTTGGAAAATGTCCTACGTATTTCATAATGCTAAAGGAGAGGTTATAGCTCCTGAAATGCTGCCGTCCGACTTGATACTTCGGGTAGAGGATTCCAGAGGAATATTTGACGAGGATGGAAAGATTGCCAATCTGCATTTGATTCCAGCAGTGAACTCAGCCATTCCATTAAAAATTGTGGTTGAGTCACCATCCCAGGGGATTCACTTCACATCTGATGCGGAATTAAGGGTAGAACCCGGAGAACGCAAGAAGCAATATTTTGCTGTCTCCATCATGCTGCAGGGAAGCGTGACTACCGTAGACCAAATCAAGCAATCTCGTCAATTGCTGATGGATCACTTTGGTCCCAACATCAAAGTGACGTGGGCGATGGAAAACGGATTTGTTTTTGTGGAATCGAACCGACCGCAGCTTAAACAGGTTCTGGATTACGTCGATCAGTATGGAGATGAAGTCGGGATACTGGCCGGGTATCCGAACCAGCAGAAGTTTCCTGTTTGGGAAGTAAAGATGGATGAGTGGCTGTACATGTACCGTTACAATGCATTCAATGAGCTACACCAATCTGGTTCGATGGGATCACCATCCGTGTTTGAAAGCATGGATACAGACCAATATCGGAAGTATCTGCCGAAATCATTGACCAGCTTTACGGTGAATCCTGAACAGACTCAATGGTTAAAAGATCACTATCGAATTACATCCGCGATGGGATGGTCGGCTACACAATATAATGTCAACGGCATGTATGGTGAGGGCTCACCTTTGATGCCTTACTGGTCTAATAAAGACAATCCGATTGTTCCCGCACAAGGAATTACTGATAATAGCGGTACCGTATTCATGAACTCGGTTACGATTGATCCGATTGGATCACGCTATACCAAAGATTCCTCACGCTGGACTCTTCATCCGGGTGACCCCTATGTGACGGAGACGGATGCGGCACCACAACTGTATATAGTACAGCAATATTTGGATAACCCTTATCAACGTATAAATACGGTAAACTACTTGTCCATTATTTTGGACATTAACGCACTTGCAAACACCCATAACATGGGTCCAATATGGGAGAACTTTGTGAATCATTTCCCGCTTGATCGCAAGGTCGAGATTGTGGGTGTGGACGGGCTGAAACAGGTTTATGAATCGGTAGCAGGATCCAATAATGATCATACCGAGTTTACGCTCATGTTTAGAGGCTCAGGTATTAAGACGGCTATGGATTCCAATAATTCACCAGCAAATCTGCGCTATTTGTGGACTGAAAATGCCTCACAGCGGATTATTTTATCCAAAGAGGATGGGGATGCGGAATGGTCTATTATTGACTTTACCGATTATACCCAAAAACCGGTTCCGAAGATGGATTACAACCTGGATGGTCACACGGACGTAAGCTATGTCACCGGAAGGAACTTCAAGCTAAGTCCAACGGCTCCTTTAACAGCAGATGAAATTCAGCGCGTGAAAGCTCGTTTGAAGGACATCTATTTCGTGGAAGAAGTGAACTATCAGTAAGTGTATGAAGTGATAAAACTTGTAGGACCTGAGTTTTATGAAAAGAGGGCGCCCCATAGCCATGGAAATGGCTGTGAAGCGCCCTTTGCTTTAAAGAAGGATATTCCGCGTTTTATACCCACTCCACAATCTGATCTACAGGTCGCCGAGTTTTGTCGCGCGGTTCGTTCAGGCGGTAGCCAAAAGCCACCATGCAAGAAATACCGAAATGCTCGGCATCCATAATGCCTTCTTCGGAAAGGATGCGTTCAATTTCTTGTTTATTAAAACCCTCGATCGGGCAGGAATCAATGCCGATTTGAGCTGCGGCAGTCATCATATTGCCCAGAGCGATATAGGTTTGTCGGCATGCCCACTCGAACATAGCTCTTTCATTTTCCTCAAGCGCAAAATCTGATTTTAGGAAGGCATCATATACCTTCTCTTTGCCTTGCATCACTTCAACAGGTAATTGCTGCACGTTTTCCATCATATTCTTGATATAATCGGATGAAGCTACCATATCTTTAGGCAATCTGGAGAGAATAAGTACGAAATGGCTTGCTGTTGGTAGCTGTTTTGTAGCCCCCCAAGAATAGGGCAGCAGTTTCTCACGCATCTCTTTACTTTGGACGACAACAAATTTCCAGGGTTCAAAGCCAAACGAGCTTGGAGATAAACGACCGGTTTCAAGAATAAACTCAAAATCGGAATCGCTAATTTTCTTATGACTATCAAATTCCTTTGTAGCATGTCTGAACTTGTATGCAGCTAAAATTTGATCTTTAGTGGTTGTTAGGGTTTCCATCGTGATTCCACTCCTTATGGATGTGATTGAAATTGACGCTTATCAAGTGCATGACTAATATTAGAATATATATGACCGTTTTGGAAGTACGCACATTAATGTGCTGTAGTATATAAAATGATACCAAGGAGGAGAAGGGCCAATGCGCAATCGGAAAGGCGGCTTTGGTGAGTGTACCGCTGGGAATGATCAGGCGTGTCCTGTTGAGTACACGTTGGATGTGATTGGGGGCAAGTGGAAAGGGATTATTTTATACCATCTCATGTATGGGACTAAGCGATTTAGTGATTTTCGGCGGATCTGTCCGGGAATTACCCAGCGTATGCTGACACTTCAATTGCGCGAGCTGGAAGAGGATGGTGTCGTTCACCGTGAAGTCTACCAACAGGTTCCGCCTAAGGTCGAATACTCTCTCACCGAATTTGGAGAAACACTGATCCCGATTATTAACTTGATGAAGGATTGGGGAGAAGAATATAAAACAAAACAGCGATCACCAGCAAGCAGCCTCCAGCAACCTAGCCCCAATGTGTAGGTTTTTGAGACGGCTTCACGAAAAGACCTGGCCAATATTTTGGCAGGTCTTTTTATTTTAGTAGTGAAATAATACAAAGTTCGCTTTTTAGTTGACAGCAAGGATGGCGCTTGATATATTTCTTACGATATTGATAATCATTATCATGTTGAGATAAGGCTATTCCATATTACATAGGGGGCTAATAGGTTGAGGAACAAATCGATTTTTATGCTGGCTACTTTGATGCTTGTATTGGCTGTATTTATCAGCGCATGCGGCGGAAATAACACTGGAAATAATCCCGTTTCAACTTCAGGAGATAAGCAAGAGTCGGCTTCTACTGGAGAGACAAGAAGCTTTAAAACGGTTAAAGGGGATATTCAAATTCCCGCTAAGCCGCAGCGTATTGTAACGGATTTTTACGGCGGAGAGCTGCTGTCCGTGGGTGCTAACGTGGTGGGTGTAGAGCCGACTGCGTTTAAAAATCCTTTTTTGACCGATTTGCTAAAGGAAAAAGGAACCAAAGAGGTGGGTGATCCGACCAATTTGGAAAAGACGCTGGAACTCAAACCCGATCTAATCGTGGTTATGAAGGATACCAATTATGAGGCTTTGTCTAAAATTGCACCTACCCTGTACATTCCGTACGGTACGACGACTAATATCTATGATACGGTCAAGATGTTCGGCGATATCACTGGGGAAAAGGAGAAGGCTGAGCAATTTATTGCTGCATTTGATAAAAAGGCTGCTGAAGGCCGTGCTCGTCTGAAAGGTGTTATTGACGAAAAGGCAACTTTCGGTTTGTATGAGCTGACGGACAAAAATGCACTTTGGATCTTTGGCGACAATGCGGGTCGAGGCGGACAGGCCGTATACAATGCGCTCAAGCTGAACATGCCGAAGAAGACAGCAAATTCCAAGGAACAAACCATACAGCTTTCAATGGAGGTACTGCCGCAGTATGACGCAGATTACATGTTCCTGACAACCTATGATCCAGATAAAAAGGGAACCGCGCTTAAGCAACTGAAATCGTCCGCTGTGTGGGGGAATCTGCCTGCGGTGAAGAATAATAAAGTGTTTTTTAATGATTTTGATACGTACTATCGCTACGATCCGATCGCTATTACCGGACAGATTGATATGGTTGTGGATATGCTGGTTGAAAGAGAGAAAGAGAATAAAGCTAAAAAATAGGTGTGAGATTCACCTGGAATAAGCACTTCACTACACGGACAACAGACCGCGGTGAGGTGCTTTTTTTGTTGAATTACTGAATAACGAAAAATGACAACACAAAGTATAATAAGCAAATATGTGATCTTTCAAGGAGTAATATACGCAAATTAGAAAGGAGGGAGTCTATTGGAAACATTCTCAACAAATGAAATCATTCAGGCTGATCTAATGGAAACATTTCATCGATTTTTCGGTTTAAATATAATTGAATCTGTGCCCATCCAACGAGGGTGGTTAAATCTAAAATGGAAAATCGCCACGAACAATGGGACTTTTTTATTAAAACAATATAATAAACAAAGATATAAATATTATAATTTTGATGATCTTTTGAGGGCGTTTTCTCAACAAAAAAGATTGCACGGGCTTGGTCTGGCCTGTCCACGGTTATTAAATCATGAGGGGCAGGTTTTTATGGAATCTGAACGGAGAGAACGCTTCCTAGTGATGGAATTTTGTCCAGGTACACTGGTTGCACCAGGGAAGGCTAATGTTTACCAATTATATGAGCTAGGCAAGGCAACTGGAAAAATGCACTGCTTGTTAAACGACGGTACGCTTAGGAGCAAAAATACCCCGAAACTTGTGCTTTCCAGCCGTAAGGAACGTTTAGCACATTGGGATTCAGTATGGAAACAAGCGAAGGAAGCTGATAAAAAAGAGCTTTTGGCTGATATCGAAACCCAGCGTAAAGCAACAGAAATGGTTAATATCGAGATGATAGATGCACTTACGCCCGGTTGGGCCCATCGTGACCTTTGGGCGGACAATGTCCTATTTAACAATGATATGCTCAGTGCAATTCTGGATTTTGATCGACTAGATTATGACTATCCACAGTTGGATATTGCCCGAGCAGTCATGTCTTTTGCTTGGGATAAGCAGTTAAAACTTCCCCTTGTTTCAGCATTTATGGCGGGGTACAGGGAAGAGCGTACGATGATAGAGGGCAGTTTAACAAGATCATTACAATGGCTGTGGTATATGGAAAGTGTTTGGTGGATCAACGTCAATATGGACGAACATTCTGTGCCTATCCGATTCGCTAAAGAAATGAACTGGCTTGCTAGAAATTATAAAGTTCTGCCTGACTTATTAGCAGATATGTAGAGCTTACAGAGATAGAAAACAAAGCGTCAAACAAAACGAGTAAGACTTCCTGCATACTATACGCAGTATATAGAAACAAAAGACCAGTCCAACATGAATCATGTTCGGACTGGTCTTTTATTTACTACTTCGTCGTAATTACGATAGTATCTTCTTTTTGTATCCAATCTACCTTGGCTCCCAGTGTTTCGCTGATGAGCCTCAATGGAAGATAACCAATACCGTTCACCATGAAGGGCGGATTGGTGAGTTCTACAGATTTACCGTTCACTTTTGTTTGGCTGGTTTTGAAATTTATTTCTAGAGAGACGGGGTGGTCTCCTGCCTTGGACTGATTCATTTTCGCTATTTTGCTGTTGTAATCATATGTGACCTCTGCCCCTAGTTTGTCAAATACGGAGCGGAGGGGAATAAATGCCTGGCCGTTGCGGGTAATCACACCGTTACTTAGAGGGACAGGTGTACCATTGAGACGGACGAGAATCGGCTTTTGCACAGGAACTGGCGTACTATAAAGAAATTCATAGTCGCCTATACCGAGTTGCGCGTGTTTGTTAACGCCCCACCCCCACAGGTCGCCGTTTGTTTTTTGCATGATGATGTGCCGTGGGCCTGCTTTGATGCTTTGAATATTTTTGGCAAGTAATGTAAAGGAGACATTGGAGGATAACTTTTCGCCATCTAGAGATGCAACATATACATTACCAGATGTGGTTAGAGCAAGGATGGAGCGTTCAACGAAAAAGGCGTCTTTAACATCCTTTACTCCTGTTAGCAGTATAGGAGTATTAGCATTGTGGTAGGTTGTATTGTCTAAGGCACCTGTAACGGTAGCCCCCCAGAACCATAGCCGACCTTGCTGATCAATGGCGAGATTGGAATACCTATTGGCCTTGATTGTCTTGATGCCTGATAAGGCATGAATTTGCGATACGGATAGAGTTTCGGACGGAGCTACATTTTTATCAAATTCTATGGGCCACGTCCACACGGTACCATCCTTTTTTAAAGCTATGTTTTTAGCAATTGCCGTAATATCCTTTAATGATGAAATAGGTTCGAAGCTCTGCAATGCTTTTGCGTTTTTCCATACACTTCCGTCTTTTCTTAGGAATATCCAGCGCTCCTCATTATCCGGTCTTTCCTCATAGTAACTATCTATATGGGCAACCTCGCCGATGCCAGACAGGGTTTGAAAACGACTAAAGATATTTTTATCTCCGAGTTGATCAGCTGAAAATACATTCCCTTCGTTGTTAAGAGCGAGCATATGATCACCCAAACTACTTACAGCTGCGAGGTTCTGTAGTCCTTCCAGAGGAACAAACTTCACGGATTCAGAAATATTGTTTCTAGGCACATACCATGCAGAGTGGTCTTGCAAGGTAAATACCAGATCGCCTTCGTTGATGATATTAGAGAATGTTTTTACAACGTTCGGCTTGCCCTCTATACGAGTCGGTACGGATTGATTATAGCCCCACAGCCACAAGCTTCCATCGGATTGAATCAGACTTCCGGAATCATAGGAGCGAATATGGGATGTGGAATCATCTCCGGCTGCCCATACACTGGGACTGAGCAGCAATAACGTGATTATACTGAGTAATAGAGTACGTCTTTTCATACGATTTTCCTCATTTCTTGATCAATGTGTATAAGAGAAAAAATGTTCTTAAAGAATATCTCTTATCCATAGACGAAGAAAGGATAGAAAAGTTTTCCATAAGTAATAAATTGCAATAAAATAACCTCCAAACCCAACGATTAAAGATGGGTTTGGAGGTTATTTGTAATCACCAAATAGGCAGAATATTTTGGTTATTACAACTTGCGCACAGTTATAAGCTGATTAATTAGCAATTCGACTGCGAACAGTCAATAAGGTTTGCTCTTTAATTTGTCCGATTTCACGGAGGAGTACGGCTGTTTTGGCTTCGTAGGATTGTTTGACATCCAAGTCCTTGAGCGAGGCAAGGTTAATATCAATGGTAAGCAGGGCCGATTGAGCGGCTGCTTCAAACAAAATCGCGCCGATGCCCAGATCAGAAATCACATTTTTATTGGATATTTCAACAATGTTGTAGGCTTGTGATAGTCCGTCCCGGCATACTTCCAGCAGGCGCATAGGGACCTCAATGGCAGCAATCACCGCTGTTTGTAAGGAATGGGTACGATAGCGCTTTTCTTCGTCTGTTTCTTTGGGCAAACGCAACGCGGTCATGTACTGTTCAAAGGATTGGATGTCTGCGGCCATCAGTTCCTCACAATGTGTAGACAATCTCTCCATGCTGCTAATGACTTGCGTCATTTGTTCACGGAATTGCGCGAATTTTTCTCCTTGTGAAAGGTTGGCGGTCATGGAGGTCATAGCTGCGCCTAGTGCCGCAGCCAGCGCGGATACACTTCCTCCGCCGGGGGTAGGCGCTGCACTTGCAGCTTCTTTCAGAAAATGTGCGATGGACTGATTCCACGACAGTTCACTCATGAATAAATCACCTCTCTGGAGTAATGTTGCAGACGTATCGCTTTGAGCAAGTTTTTGTACAAAATGGCAGTCGTTAAGGTACCCACACCGCCGGGAACGGGAGAAATGGCATGTACCTTTTCTACAACGTCCGGAGCAGCGTCACCCACGATTTTTCCCTCCAGCGTCTCATTAATTCCTGCATCCACGAGAATCAAACCTGGATGCACCATATCCTGCGTAATCACATCAGGGCATCCAACTGCGACGAAGGCAATGTCTGCATGGTTCAGATGCTCTGCAATATCACGTGTACCTGCATGACAGGCGGTGACGGTGGCATTTTCTCTTTGCAGCATGTGGAAAAGGGGAAGTCCCACCGTCTGCCCAATGCCCACGAGCGTGACATTTTTGCCTGCCAAGGAGTGGCCGTAATGCTTCAACAGTTCAATACAGGCTTGAGGTGTAGCGGGGTACAGCCCTGCGTCACCCGTAACGGTAGCCAGCTTGTTATCAGGTGTAATTCCATCAATATCCTTGTAGGGGGCGATGGATTGTTTAATAACGGAGGCGGAAAGATGTTGAGGAAGCGGGAGTTCCAGCATAATGCCATGTACATGGGATGCATCATTTAGGGTGCCGATCAGGTGCAGAAGCTCGGCTTCGCTTACATGACGATTAAAAGTATGGAGATGAAATGAGATGCCCAGCTTCTCTGCTATTTTTTGCTTGGTCCGTGCATAGTATGCAGATGCCGGATCACCTTCTACCAACAGGGTTGCCAGATGGGGACGGTGTCCTTGCTGTTTCATTTGCTCTACTTGGGAACGGATCGTTGCATACACTTGCTCAGCTGCTTCTTTGGATTTCATGATAATAGCCATAGTCCGAGCCTCCTCTGAATTTATCGCATAATAGAATCAACAGGGTGTCATGGTCTTAAAAAACGAAAAAAAGTATTTGCACAAGGTCGTCAAGACAGACGAATCCTCTGCAAATACTTCTCCCAGGCGAACGGTACGCTTTGTTTGTATGCTCCCTCGTGGTTGATTCCACTGACTTCGCCAGTCACATACAGCGTTATATATCTTACATTTTAACAAAAAAACAGCAGAAAGGAAACCCGCGAACATTTGGCAAACAGGTTTGGTTAGTTGTCTATATGACAAATGTCATATGCCCGAACTGACGTTTATGACTACAGCAGATACAGCGGTCTCCTTATACTGAGCTTAGATCAACATGTACGCCTGACAGGATCAAGGTATGGGCTGCATTTTAAAGGAGGATCATAATGGGTATGACACAACTCCCGTTAGCTCAATTGAAAAAAAATATGGCTCCCTACGAGAAAATAAACACGAAATCCAGCGTTCTGCAACTTATCAATACCTTGGGACCGCTGATCCTATTGTGGTATGCCGCTTATCTTAGCCTGGCGGTTTCTTACTGGCTTACGCTTCCAATTACCATTATTGCGGCAGGCTTTGTGGTACGGACGTTTATTATTTTTCATGATTGTGGTCATCAATCTTTTTTCAAAAGTCGCAAGCTGAACGATATTGTGGGAACGATTACAGGGATTATTACGCTCTGCCCTTATCACCAATGGAAAAATAGTCACGCGATCCACCATGCAACCAGCAGTAATCTGGATAAAAGAGGCACAGGTGATATGTGGGTGCTCACGGTAGAAGAGTACACAGCGGCTTCCACATGGACACGGCTGGCCTATCGTATATATCGAAATCCTTGGGTTATGTTCGGGCTAGGTCCGATCTATACTTTTTTGATTTCCTATCGGTTTAATGTCAAGACAGCCAAACGTAAGGAAAAAATAAACACTTATGTGACGAATATATCCATCGTTGCATTGTATGCACTGTTGTGCTGGGCTATTGGCTGGCAGGCATTCCTTCTGGTACAGACGCCTATCTTTTTTGTCTCTGGTATGTTGGGAATCTGGCTGTTCTATGTGCAACACCAGTTTGAGGATTCGTATTTTGAGCATGATGAAGAGTGGAGTTATATTAATGCGGCTGTAGAAGGCAGCTCTTACTACAAGCTCCCTAAAGTATTGCAATGGATTACGGGCAATATTGGTTTTCATCACGTTCATCACCTGAGCCCGAAAGTACCAAATTACAATTTGGAGAAAGCTCATGAAGCCACACCGTTGCTGCAAAAGGCGACCACGATCACAGTGAGTAGCAGTCTGCAATCTTTGAAATTCCGACTGTGGGATGAAAGTACCAAAACCTTTCTGACCTTTAAACAAGTAAAGCCGCTGCTTAGCAAACGTGTTGGCGCTTCAAAACCCATCCCCACACCTGTTGTAGGCACGGATAGAAAATAGACGTTGTACGGAAATTGGTATGTTAAGATAAGGATATCTAAAGTAGAAAAGGGTGGCAGGATGCAAAAGTGGTATCAGATTTTCCAAAGAAATACGGGACTTAGCCCTTATGTGTGGGTCGTCTTTTACATCCTGCCCTTTTACTATTTTAGCTCTTCATCTACAAGTCATATTATTCTGGGTACCGCGATTATTTTGGTGTTTTTTGCTTGTTATGTACTGGCTTTTGTCTCTCAAGGCTGGCTCATATACTTCTGGACCAGTGTGCAGATTGCTATATCGATTACGATGACGCTGCTATTTAGCTATATGTATTTTTCCATATTTATCGCTTATCTGATCGGTAATATTAAAAGTAAGGCTGCATTTACGACGCTGTATATAATTTTAATGGTTATTACGATTGGATTAATCAATTATGGATTTGTTTCTCAGAATCCTGTTTTTATTAAGCAGATTCCTTTTATCTTGCTCAATCTGATCGGTGTGATCCTCCTTCCGATTACAAATTTTAATCGCAACAAGAGTGATCGGCTTCAGGTCCAATTAGAGGATGCCAATAAGAAAATATCGGAATTGATCAAGCTGGAGGAACGGCAAAGAATTGCGCGTGACCTGCACGATACCTTGGGTCAGAAGCTGTCACTCATTGGGCTGAAGAGTGATTTGGCAGGCAAGCTACTGGACCAGTACCCGGAACGGGCTCATGTCGAAATTAACGATGTTCGTCTCACGGCAAGAAGTGCGTTAAAAGAAGTACGGGAAATGGTTACTCAAATGCGCGGCATGAGACTAGAGGATGAACTGCTACGTATTCGGCAAATTTTAAAGGCTGCTCACATCGAACTGACCTTGGAGGGCGACCCGAAGCTGGAGCATACGTCATTAATGAATGAAAATGTGCTGAGCATGTGTATGAAGGAAGCCGTAACCAATGTAGTGAAGCACAGTGGAGCTACCGCTTGCTCCATCACCATTGAGCCGTCTCGTAAGGAATTGACCCTGCGGATTCAGGATAATGGAGTTGGTATTATGGGAGAAAATGCAGTCTTTCGGGGACATGGTCTGCAAGGCATGAAGGAAAGGCTCGAATTCGTGAACGGATGTATGGAACTGCGTTCCGATAAGGGAACGACCCTGGTCATTAAGGTGCCCAACATCACTGAAAAGCCGAATGAGGAGGTGGGGCCATGATTCGAATCGTTATCGCAGAAGACCAGCGTATGTTGCTGGGTGCTCTAGCCTCCCTGTTGGACTTGGAAGAAGACATGAAAGTAGTCGGAAAAGCAAGCAACGGGGAAGAAGCTATAGAGCTGGTGAAGCAACATCAGCCAGACATATGCATTATGGACATCGAAATGCCGATAAAAAGCGGATTGGATGCGGCAGAGGAACTCAGAGGCTTGAATTGCAAGGTGCTTATTTTAACAACGTTTGCTCGCCCTGGGTATTTTGAACGAGCGATCAAGGCGGGCACTCACGGTTATTTACTCAAGGACAGTCCTAGTGAAGAACTGGCTTCCTCCATTCGCAGTATTATGGCAGGCCGACGTATTTACGCTCCAGAACTGGTTGATGATGCTTATGCCGAGGTCAACCCGCTAACGGAGCGTGAAAAGACCGTGTTAGCGCTTATTGCTGACGGAAAGAACACCAAAGAGATTGCTGGTGAACTGTTTTTAACAACAGGGACGGTGCGAAATTATATTTCAGTCATTCTCGATAAGCTGGGTGTCAGCAACCGAATTGAGGCGATTACACGTTTTAATGAAAAAGGTTGGTTCAAATGAGAGACAGGCAAAAATATTAAGCAGAACAGGGACGCTATGAAGCCAAACATAGTTGCTCTGTTTTTTTGTTTTATCCATAGATTTGCTATGCCTCTAGTGTAGTTCCTTGTGATACAATAGGATAGTTGTCCATAGGATGGACCTGGAGTACAAGGAGGAGCAGAACCGCATGAAACAAGCCCCATTTATAGCCGTTGAAGGGCCGATCGGAGCAGGCAAAACGACGTTGGCTTCGATGCTTTCAACCGAGCTACATTTGCCGATGATCAAAGAGATTGTCGAGGAAAACCCGTTTCTCGATAAATTCTATCAAAATATAGATGAGTGGAGCTTTCAGTTGGAAATGTTCTTTCTCTGCAATCGGTATAAGCAGCTAGAGGATACTGGCCTGCAATACATCGAGAAAGCCCAGCCTGTAATTTCAGATTACCATATCTATAAAAATCTGATTTTTGCTGAACGTACGCTTAAGGGTGTGAAGCTCGAAAAATATCGCCAAATCTATCATTTGCTCACAGATGATATGCCTAAGCCTGACATTATCGTTTATATTAGAGCAGATTTGGATACCTTGCTGGGCAGAATTCGTAAGCGCGGACGCTCCTTTGAACAGGAGATGGACCCTGCCTATCTGGAGCAATTGATTACGGATTATGATAAAGGCATTCAGTTTCTCGCCGAACAGTCACCTGCCCCTCGTATATTGACCGTAAACGGGAATGAAATTGATTTTGTAGAAAACCAGGCACAATTTGAACAAATTGTTTCCGATGTAAAGGAGCTTATATAGTGAATAATTACAACATTCCTGCAAATGCCCTGATTACGGTAGCGGGTACGGTGGGTGTAGGTAAATCCACGTTAACAGGTGCTTTGGCCAGTCGTCTTGGTTTTAAAACCTCGTTAGAGCAAGTCGATCATAATCCGTATCTGGAGAAGTTTTATCACGATTTCGAAAGATGGAGCTTTCATCTGCAAATCTATTTTCTCGCGGAACGCTTCAAGGAGCAAAAGAACATTTTCTTGTCTGGTGGAGGTTTTGTGCAGGATCGTTCCATTTATGAGGACACAGGCATTTTTGCGAAAATGCATGCCGATCAGGGAACAATGAACCCTACCGATTATGAAACATATACTAGCCTATTTGAGGCGATGGTCATGACCCCGTTCTTTCCGCACCCTGATGTGCTGATCTATCTGGAAGGCAGCCTGCCCTCCATACTGAGTCGGATCGAAGAACGCGGCCGCGAAATGGAGATTCAGACCGAGCGATCCTATTGGGAGCAAATGCATCGCAGATATTCCGATTGGATCAACGATTTTGATGCCTGTCCTGTACTGCGTCTCAACATTGATGAGTACGATGTACACGACCCTGCTTCCATGGATGCCATTTTGGCAGAAGTGGGCAAGGTGATCTCCAAAAAGTAGAGATATAACCTCAAAAAGCATACAAGGACTGTGGTACAATCAGTATAAATTAAGCTGATAGACCGCAGTCCTTTTTAATATGTGGAAGCATGGGAGATGACAAGCGGTATAGTGGACAAGTCTTGGCTGGAATGCGAGAATAGGAACATATATTAATTGTAATGACTCACGGGAAAGGATGGGATACTGTGATGCGTTTTGGTATCGTTGGAACGAATTGGATAACGGAAAGATTTATTCAAGCTGCGATAGAGACAGACGAATTTTCCCTGACCGCGGTGTACTCACGAACAGAGGAGAAAGGCCAAGCCTTTGCTGCTAAATATAACAGCCAGCCGGAGGTTTTTACAGATCTGGCACAAATGGCTGCAAGTGATCAGGTGGATGCCGTATATATTGCCAGTCCCAATTCTTTACATGCGGAGCAAGCGATCTTATGTATGAACCATGGAAAGCATGTGCTGTGTGAGAAGCCTTTTGCTTCTAATGCAGCAGAGGTGCAGAGCATGATCGAAGCCGCGCGCAACAATGATGTTCTGTTGATGGAGGCCGTTAAATCCACGCTTATGCCCAACTTTAAAATTATAAAGGATCATATGTATAAAATAGGCCGGATTCGGCGTTATTTTGCAAGCTACTGTCAATACTCCTCACGCTTTGATGCTTTTAAGCAGGGCAAGGTGCTGAATGCCTTTAATCCAGCTTTTTCGAATGGTTCCTTGATGGATCTGGGAGTGTATTGTTTGTATCCAATGGTGGCATTGTTCGGCAAACCGGATGAGATCCGGGCGGTGGGTGTACTGTTATCCTCTGGTGTCGACGGCGAGGGTAGTATTGTGATGAAGTATCCGGATATGGATGCTATCGTCATGCATTCCAAAATTACAGATTCCTATTTGCCTGCCGAAATTCAGGGTGAGTATGGAACGATGGTGATCGACAAAATCAGCCAGCCCTATGAGGTGAAAATTCATTATCGGGACGGCACGATTGAGGATTTGACCAAGGCTCAGACGCGTGAGCCCATGTATTATGAAATTCAGGAATTTATTGATCTGATCAAGAGTGGGGAACGCAACAGTTCCATTAACTCTTTGGAGTGTTCGCTGACAGTCGCTGAAGTGATGGAGGAGGCAAGACAACAATTTGGTCTTCGTTATGAAGCGGATTTGAAAAATACCTCTGCACATTAGTTGGCTAGTGATTTAACAAAACCCTTACTAGCTTTCCAAGACTCCGCGACTGCTTCTTATATGGGGCAGTCTAGTTTTATGTGTCAAGAGTACCTAGAACATGAATAAGGCCTACCGGTTTCGCAAATTTTGCAAACATGCGGTAGGCCTTTTTTGGTTTATATACCTAACCTCATTTTTACAAAGCACTACATCTCAGCAAATAACGTATTAACAAATGATTGTTATGATCATATTTATAACTTTTACATATTAACTGCACAGAGGAGTGTACACATGTTTAAGAAGTTTCAAAAGTGGTCAGCAACATCAATGTCTGTTGCTCTTGCGCTAGGTTTGATTACGGGCCTGTCAGCCTTACCTGTTCATGCTGAGTCACCAGTGAACACAGATCAAGGTATTAGCAAAGTTACAGCTACATTTTATGGAGACACCAAAGCCTCCAAAGGATTTACCTGGTATACTTCAAAGCTTTTCACGAAGAGCACTGTTCAAGTAACCAAGAAAACGGCTTCTGAAGCTGATTTTACGAATGCTCTTACATTTGAAGGCACTTCCTCTCCATCGACCAATTCTCCAGAAGAGCTTGTCCATAAAGCTGTAGCTACAGGTCTTCAAGCGGACACAGCTTATTATTATCGTGTGGGTGATGCAGCGCGCGGGATATGGAGCGAAACAGGTACGTTTCAAACGGCTCCTAAGAACGGTGAATTTACCTTCATTGATTTAGCTGATACACAAGCGAAAAGCGAAGATGAAGCCATATTGTCTTCACAGACGCTCGAAAAAGCACTTCAAACCGTAAATAATGCTCAGTTTGTAGTTCACAACGGAGATATCGTAGATACCGGTACCAAAGAAGAGCAGTGGAACTGGTTGTTGGGACATTCACAAAAAAGTCTTTTGAATACAACCATTGTTCCTTCAGCAGGTAATCACGAGGATGAGAACTACGCTTTTTATGATCACTTTAATATTAATCAACCAGCGGGTTCTGCTACTAAAACGGGAGCGTACTACTCCTTTGATTACAGCAATGCTCACTTTATTGTATTGAACTCCAATGAGGACTCAGAGAAATATGCCAATTTTTCTGAAGATCAAGTTGAATGGTTAAAGAAAGATGCTGCGGCAGCCAAAAAGGCAGGTGCAAAGTGGATCATTGTTAATATTCACAAAGGTCCCTACACTACCTCTAACCATGCAACAGATGCTGACATCATGGATAACAATGGAGTTCGTAACCAAATCGCTCCACTCATGGACAAACTTGATATCGACTTTGTCGTACAGGGGCATGATCATATTTATGCTCGGACGAAACCAATCAACCAAGAGGGTAAAGCAACAACGCCAACCCAATTAAAAGATAGATTAAATGAAAAGAGGATTGAATATAGTGTGAATCCGGATGGAAGTATCTATGTCATCCCAGCAACTGCTGGCCCTAAAGTTTACTACAAGAACCCGAGTGAAAAGCTTGGAGATAAGTACTATAACCTCTTTGAATTAGCTGAAGAGAATCATGCGGCAGTATATGGCCCAGATCCGAGTGACAATCGTAGACCTGTACGAGGACAGGTGCAGAATTTTGTTGGCATCACTGTCGACGAAAATAAACTTACAGCCGTAACGTACGAAATTGATCAAAACAAAAATGATGCCAAACCTTTTATTGTGGATCAATTCGGAATCATCAAAAAATATCAGTAAAATTGATTAATGGTTTCTAAATGATCATAAAAGGATATCCTACAGTCTGTTTGGCTGCATGGATATCCTTTTTCATTTTCTTAGGGACTTTCTTATAGAGACGTCTGATGTTGTGCTTGTAATACTTACGCCCTGTTCGGAAGCGGGTAAACCGTACATAATGCTATTAAGAGATCCAAAGTTTAAAAATAGAATGCTCACTTTTACATATAGAAATTTTCTTGCAAAATATGGAGGGATAAAACGATGGCTTATCAAGAAATCAATGGAGTACGCGTATGGGGAGCACCTGATCCGGGGGCACTATCTCAAGCCCGCACATGTGCCGAAAATGGTAATGTGATTCAGGCGCTACTGATGGCAGATCATCATAAAGGCTACAGTCAGCCCATTGGCGGTGTGATGGTGTATGACGGACAAATTTCACCTTCAGGTGTAGGGTATGATATCGGCTGCGGAAATAAGGCAGTAAGAACCAAGCTGTCTGCCGCAGACATTATGCCGCGTATTTCAACCGTGATGGATGAGATTGCACGTCAGATTTCATTTGGCGTAGGTCGTGTGAATGAGATTCAAGTGGACCATGAGCTGTTTGATGACCCGGATTGGGCGGTATATGCAGCGATTGGGAAGCAAGAGCATGACAAACTGAAGTCCTTGGCGAGAGAACAGCTGGGTACAGTAGGGAGTGGCAATCATTTTGTTGATGTATTTGTAGAGGAAGCGACAGGACAGGTCTGGATTGCCAATCATTTCGGCAGCCGGGGCTTTGGGCATAAAACAGCAAGCGGGTTTCTAAATTTGGCCGCAGGACGGGAGTTTCTCGGAAAGGCGCCGGGAGAACATATGGATCAGCCGCCTGTACTGCTGGATATGAACAGTGAGCTGGGGGACATGTACTATCGTGCAATGCGCCTTGCCGGACGTTATGCTTATGCAGGACGTGACCATGTGATAGAACAAGTGCTTGGTATTATGGGGACCGAAGCGAACTTTACGGTGCATAATCACCATAATTACGCGTGGAAAGAACAGCATGATGGACGCGACACCATTGTGGTCCGCAAAGGCGCAACCCCCTCGGCCCCTGGTCAAATGGGCTTTATTGGAGGAAGCATGGGGGATATCTCGGTGATTGTGCGTGGGAAAGATTCGGTAGAAAATCGGGATTCCTACTATAGTACAGTCCATGGCGCAGGTCGTATTATGAGTCGTACTCAGGCGGCCGGTAAAATGAATTGGAAAACCCGTACGCGTAGCGGTGGTCAGATTACGGACCTACAGATGGAGGAGGCTGTTCGAAACTACGGTGTCGAGCTGCGCGGAGCAGGTACAGACGAAAGCCCGTTCGTCTACCGCAAACTGCGTGAGGTACTGGACGCTCATTCCGAGACCGTTGAAGTTATGCATGTGCTGAAGCCAATCGGGGTATGCATGGCTGGGGCCAATGAGTTTGACCCATATAAGGATTAATGAAAAGAGAAGGAAGAATGGTGTGTACCCATAAAAAAGACGATGCCCGGCAGAAGTTTCATTCGCCGAGCATCGTCTTTAAAGTACATATATGCATATATAATAGAAGGAACTCATGGCTTGATGTGTTTGTTAGTATCTCTAAGTCTTACAGTTGATCAGCAAAAAGCTGTTCTTTAATATAAGCGACAGGCATTTCTTGCCCTGTCCATAATTCGAAGGCAAGTGCGCCCTGCCACAGCATCATGCCCAGACCGTTAATGGCGGTTGCACCTACGGACTCAGCTTGTTCCATCAGCTTGGATTTAGCTGGGCTGTACACTACATCGGTCACGATCAGGTCGGAACGAAGCATGGACACATCCTCAATGACACTTTTGCCTTCCAGCGGTTTCATACCCACACCTGTACCATTAGCGAAAATATGACTTGTAAGAATCTCTTCACGCAGCTTCTCTTGATCCTCTAGTGCATAGATATTCGCCTTGACTTGGGCATGTTTCATCTCTTCATTAATAATACGAACATTCTCTTCCGCCCGGGCAAAGAACTGGTCATTACGAGCGAAAATTGAAATTTCAGCGAGGCCAGCTCGAGCGGCTTCAATAGCAATCGGTGTTGCAGCACCGCCTGAGCCGACGAGTGTCATTTTCTTACCTTTCAGATCAATGCCGTGCTCCTGCAAGTTGCGAACATAACCAGATCCATCTGTACTGTAGCCTTTCAGCTTACCATCCGTATTCACGACAGTGTTGACGGCACCTGTAAATTTAGCGCTGTCGTCCAGCTCGTCAAGGTACTGTAAGATGGCTGTTTTGTTGGGCATGGACACATTGTAGCCGCGTATGTTTAGAGTGCGCATCCCACGTACTACTTTTTCAAGTTGTTCATTGCCTACTTCAAAGGCCATATATGCGTTGTTTAGCCCCAGTTTCTCAAACGCAAGATTATGCATAGCCGGGGACAAAGAGTGTCCGATCGGTGTAGCTAGCAGTCCGATTAATTGTGTTCTTCCGTCAATACGTCCAGCGTTTTTCATAATAAGCCTCCAAGTTATCTGTGTAGTTTAATAAAACACTTTTTTATATCGATAAGCAACAAACACGGCCAGCAAAATACTGACTACGGCAATCGCAATATCTAGAATGAATACCGAGGTAATTCCCAGACTTTTGGACATGCTCCCGGTAGCCAAAGGCATCAGGATGAACGATAGGCTGGCTGCTATGTTTACGAGAGAAGTCGTAGTTCCTTTGTTCTTGCGGAAAAATTCCGTCATGACCGTAAGGGCAATTTGGAAGATACCCGCAGTAGACAAGCCGATTAAGAATGAACTGATCAAGGTAGCGACAGGATTGTGCCATACAATTAAAGCCAGCAAAGAAAGCAGGGCAATAAGCGGATACACAATCATGACGGTAATAGGCTTAATGAATCTACCAAGTACCACAGCCAACAAAATAACGGAAACTAGTGAACCTATACTATAGTAGCTAAGCAGCTTAATGGCGCTGGCTTTGTCCATGCCAAGAGCATCTTGTCCAAAGGTAGGAAGCCATAGCTGAACGATCATGAACAATACAGTTGAAGTAAAACCGATAATAATCAGAGACAAGCCTTCTTGCCAAAACTTAGGCTCGCTGTGGAACAAATCCGTTGATTGACCAGCCTCGGCTGGAGCCTTTTGTTCCTCTGCTTTGTGGTTGGGGAAAGCGGTCATCGACAAGAAAATTCCGTTCAGCAGATAAATTCCTGCTGGAATAAAGAAGGAATATCCATAGAACATATCGTGATTAATAAAAAATGCAATCATGAACGGAATAACAATGGCACCGATCGAGATGGATGCTTTGACCAGGACGGTTGCAGACCCGGCTTTTTTTCCGAACCCTTCAATGAGTGCGGGATAAGTCCCCGCATCCATCATTGAGTTGCAGAGCCCTGCGATAATGGCAAACACGAATGCCAACGTGTAGTTAGGTGCAAGCGGAATACCGATCAGGAAGATTAAATAAGCAAATGATGCAATAACAATGAGTGGTTTCCTTCCATATTTATCTGACATTTTTCCGGCTACTCCGAGAGCGAGCAGTTTACCGATTCCAATCGCTGACACCAGATAGCCGATGGCTGCTTTATCCGTGTTCAATTGCACGGTCAGAAAGCTCATATTCGACGAGAGAATAACATTAATCATACCCAGAAGAAAATAGTTGATATAAAGCCCTGTTGCCATTCTGATATAAGGATTTTTCATAAGTGTAACTCCCAACTTAAATTTTAGATCAATGGCCTAGATAGGCATCGTCCAGGTCTATTAAAGTACGCCCACAAACAAGTGAAAATATTCACATAATGTCTATGTTTTAATTATATAAGGGGTGTTATTATAAATCCAATGCATATTTTTATCGTTTTTCATAGTTTGAATCTATAATTTAAAATATGAATTAAAGAGGGAGTGTACATTCTTATGAATCTGAAGCACTTACAATATTTTCGTGTACTTGCAGAGATGGAGCATTTTACCCAGGCAGCTGCGCGGCTATGTATCACTCAACCCAGTTTAAGTCATGCGATTTCAGAATTAGAAAAGGATTTGGGCGTTCATCTGTTTGAAAAGCAGGGGAGAAATATTCGACTAAACAAATACGGGCGATTTTTTCTGAAATATGTGGAGCACGCGATGGATGAATTGGAAAAGGGGGAGCATAACTTACGGGAATTAGTGAGTCCAAGCCATGGGAATATAGATTTGGCGTTCATTTACACGTTAGGTTCACACTTCATTCCAGCGATAATCCAAGCTTTTTCAGCTCAAGATGCCCGTAAAGACATTTCCTTTTCGTTTCACCAAGGGAATACGAACGATATTATTCAAGGTCTGAAGCAGGAACACTATGACGTGGCGTTCTGCTCTCACGTGGAAAATGAACCAGAAGTGGAGTTTATTCCGCTGGCTCAGCAGGAACTGGTGGTCATTGTTTCCCCTGATCATCCGCTGGCTTCTCTGGACCAAATTGATCTTAAGGATACAGTGGATTACCCGGTGATCTTCTTCAACAAAAAGAGTGGGGTTCGGCCCATTATTGAAAATTTGTTCGCCAAGGCAGGCGTTACGCCACAGATTATTTGCGAGATTGAAGAAGATACGGCAATGGCAGGACTGGTGTCTATCAATTACGGGATCGGAGTTATGCCTCGCATTTCATCGTTAGATTATTTTAACGTCAAAACATTGCCTATTGTAAATCCAGAATACGAGCGTTTTATCTATCTAGCCAGCATTAAAAATAGATACTTATCCCCGGCAGTAGTAGAGTTTCGGAACTTTGCCCTAAGTTATGGCAAGGAGTTTTATCTGAAAACGCATCAGCGTGTCTAAGCCGGAGTCTCGCAATTTTTAAACTTGATAAATTTTAAATTGTGTTCTATACTTCATCATCGACACAAGCAATGTGAAATGATTCACGTTTTGATACTACAAGACTTACTTACAAAAGCAGGTGAATTCATGATGAAACGTTCTTCTATTCCAGTGGCGACAGGTCTTTATGTGAACTATCTTTTGTTCGGCATGTTTAATATTATGCTGGCGTCACACATGTCCTTTTTAACAGAGCATTTGCATACAGATCAGGCAGGCATCAGTCTCTTGGTTTCCGCGATGGGGTTTGGCAGACTGTTTACGCTGTACATATCCGGAGTGCTCTCCGACCGCTATGGTCGCAAACCGTTTATTGTGGCCGCAGGGCTGCTGATGGCCGTATTCTTGGTCGGTATACCGCTGAGTCCCACCTTTGAGATGGCGATGGTACTGGCTGTGCTGGCAGGTGTAGCGAATTCTTTTCTTGATTCAGGTACTTATCCAGCTCTGATCGAGGCTTTTCCCCAATCCTCTGGTTCGGCTACAGTGTTGGTGAGAGGTTTTATATCCATTGGGGCGGCATTTTTACCGCTAATGATTATCTTTTTTATGAATCACGATATTTTTTACGGGTTCTCTTTCTTTATACCAGCACTGATATTTGCATTGAATGCGATCTACTTGTTCAGAATGAAGTTTCCAGACATGCGCGTGCAGCCCGCCAAGGGGCAAAGTGGCGGTACTTCTGTATCTAGCGCCAAGCAGACGGGGAATTTAAAGGAAAATGATCCGAGTAAACCGCGGTTTTGGCAGGAAGGTGTGTGTCTTATCTTGCTTGGATTTACAGGACCTACCTTGCTGTATATTGTGCAGTTATGGCTGCCTACTTTTGGGCAACAGTTTATCGGCATGACGGAATCAGAGTCTCTGAGGCTATTAGTTTATTACAATATGGGTTCGCTGGTTTCCGTATTTGTATTGGTCATTGTATTGAGAAAATGGGTTAAACCTGTTCATATCATCCTTATTTATCCTTGCATTTCCTTGTTGGCTTTTGGAGCGCTTCTTCTTTTCAAATCTGGGGCTGCCGCCATTATCTGTGCGAGTATCATCGGGTTTTCAATATCGGGTGTACTTCAGCTGACGTTAACCGTAATGAGTGAATTTTTTAGTCAACGAAAAGGACAGATTACCGGGTTTATTTATACCGCAACTTCGCTGTCCTATACACTCATTCCCGTGTTTACAGGCTTTCTTTTGAAGCATTCTCAGATTTCCAGTGTGTTTATGCTGGCTATTATCGTGAATGCACTTGGAATCGCACTGGCGGTGTTTGTTAATTTTCGCTACAGTGCCGTTTTTCCTGCAAAACGAGAATTGTCTCCTCAAATCGTACTGGATACGAAATAACTAGCGACTGAACCTAATCATCTGCATGCTTATTCAGAATGCGTTATACTATGAATTATTGTGAATGTTCGACTTGAAACTGTAATTGGGGAGTGAGATAGATATGGGAAAAATCGTAAAGATAAAAGATGTACGGATCGGTGAAGGAGCGCCTAAAATATGTGTTCCCATGGTGGGAGAAACGTTGGAGCAGTTGAAGGAAGAGGCTGCCCATTTACGAACACTCGACCTGGATATCGTAGAGTGGAGAGTCGATTTTTTCGAGCATGTGGAGGATCTGGAAAAGGTAAAGGCTGCCTTACATGAAATTCGGTCTATTTTAGCCAATATTCCACTCGTATTTACGTTCCGTAGCGCCCGAGAAGGTGGAGAAAAGGAAATCAGTGCTGCAAGTTATGTGGAATTGAATCGCACTGTGGCCGAGACGGGACAAGTAGATATCATTGATGTAGAGCTTTTTAATGAGGAAGCTGATGTGAAGACACTGGTAGAAGCAGCACACAAGCATAACGTATATGTGATCATTTCTAACCACGATTTCCAAAAGACACCATCGAAAGAGGAAATTGTGTCCCGGTTGCGTAAGGCACAGGAATTGGGCGGCGATCTGCCTAAAATAGCGGTGATGCCAACTAATACAGCCGATGTACTGACCTTGCTGGACGCCACACGCACTATGGCAGAAGAGTATGCGGATCGGCCGATTATCACGATGTCGATGGCGGGAAAAGGTGTCGTGAGCCGTCTGACCGGAGAACTGTTTGGTTCAGCTTTGACTTTTGGTGCTGCCAAGAAAGCTTCCGCGCCGGGACAGATTCCTGTCACTGAACTGAGAGAAATATTGCAGGTGCTGCATAGCCATTCTTAAAAGACGCAGGTATTGCTCGCTAGTGAACAAGTTATCCGCAATGAACACAAAAGGAGGACCCCAAGCGATAAGCATGCTGGGGCCCTCCTTTTTGTAACGCTTAATTCAATCCCCGAGTAGGTTCATACAATTCCCAACCCAGATTCAGCGTTTGAATAATATAGTCTGCGACTTCTTCCGCATCCAACTGATCGGTATCGATCTTGGAGTGATTCACCGCGTAAATGTCCTGTCTGGAACGGAAAAGATTTTCAATTTCCTCCAGCGTCTTGTTTTGCAGATTAGGGCGGGTGTCAATCAGCATCTTGAGCCGATCTTTCCAGGAATCCCAATTTAAATCCAAGAAGAACACAATGGAGGAAGCCAAACAAGCCTGCTTCACCTCTTCCTGTAAAAACGCACCACCGCCAACAGAAATGATTTTGAGGCGTGTATTGCTGCACAACTTCAAAATATGTTCTTTTTCAATCTCGCGGAAACGCTTCTCTCCGTAAGTTTTGAAAATTTCTGTTGTAGGCATGTTGTACTCTTGTTCAATCTCCTGATCAATATCGACAAAATCGCGATACAGTTTGCGCGCTAGATGGGAACCGATCGTTGTTTTGCCTACGCCCATAAAGCCGATGAGCACAATATTTTGTTCTTTTAATGGAATCTCACTATTGTTTTGCACGATAACCACTCTTTTCTCACCAGTAATGTTGAGATGTAACGCTTCAAAGCACTAAATACATTATACGTTCATCAACCGTGTCATTCAATAGTATAGAGCACATCAGCAATGAGGTATACGATAAAAGAGGCAAACGAAACTAGGTATTTAAGTATTATTTAATGCGTAAATTGAAGAAAAACAAACTTGCGCAAGTATAAAAGAGGCAATTTTGTGTACTTAATTGAAAAAAAGGACATATTTTGCCGAAAAACGTATTGAAATTATTGGAAGTAGGAATATAATAGAATTATACAAATTGTAAATGTAATCGCTCTATTTACAATTTGTGATTGATTGAATTTATAATAATGGAGCTACTTTGAACCAAAAACCAAGTATACATATGCAAATAGTTAAATATTACTTTACGGACATGTGTCGGTCAATGGGTTCATTGTACGAAGGTGGTGATACGGTCTACGCGCTTGCGCTCTAGTCAACGGAGAATTGGAGATAAGAATAAAAAACAATCTACGAGAGGGATGAATTGAAATGAAAACAAACACAGCTAAAGTATTGAAAAAGGGAATGAGTATTGCTTTATCCGGTATGCTGATCGCATTATTTGTCGGCAATTATTCTGCTCATGCAGCTCCAGAGGTCGTTCATAAGACCATACTTGTAAAAGCCGGAGAAGTATACGATGGTAAAGGCAAGACCGTAGTGGCTGACCCCGATACCTTGGGAGATGGAAGCCAAAAAGAGGCTCAAAAGCCTATCTTCAAGCTTGAAAATAATGCAACGTTGAAAAATGTGATCATCGCCGCGCCTGCTGCGGATGGTGTGCATGTATATGGCAATGGCACCATTTCCAACGTAACATGGGAGGATGTCGGTGAAGATGCATTGACGCTTAAAGAACCAGGCACGGTGAATATTACAGGCGGTGGAGCGTACCATGCATACGATAAAGTGTTTCAAATCAATGCCGAAGGCACAATTAACATTAAAAACTTTAGAGCCGATGATATCGGTAAGCTGGTTCGCCAACTTGGGGGCTCTACTTTTAGAGTGAATATGACTTTGGATAACTCGGATATTTCCAACGTCAAGGATTCGATTCTGAGATCCGACGGTCCTAACAGCAAAGCTAAAATTACGAATACTCGTTATCATAATGTAAAACAATTGTTCAAAGGCTTTAAATCTAGCAACACGAGCGAGTCCGGCAATACTAAATACTAATCGTTAGCGTAGGATAGGAGTACGGATAGGAAAAGGGGCTGTCCAACAGGTCGTATGATCTGATAGGACAAGCCCCTTTTTGGTACTGATGATCTGGGCTTCGTTCAGAACAAGGACTATGTTATGATCGTGCTATTACATTTTATACAAAAAAAGTTGGGTGGCTATGAATCTATTTCATCAATATGTGAATGTAGACGGTACTTTGAATGATACGCTGGTGCGCGATCGTGAAATTTTATATACAGGTACGAATGGCCGGCATGTGGAACGTTTTTACGTGTCCTCCTCTGAAAGTTATATATTTAAACAACTAACCAATGACGATCAGAAGGGGCACGAGAGATGGGTGTACGAGCATGTGCTTCCCGCATTACCACCCATCTATCCCCAATTGCTAGCTTGGTCTGATGCAGACGCAGATGACGGAGGAGAATGGATGGTATTTGAGGACCTTGGTCCGTTACATCATGTTCACGCAGACGAAACCCTATTGCAAGCTGTAGGACTTGTTGCAAGGTGGCATGCTTTGCCACTGGACTATTTTGCAGGAATGCCATTGCGGGGACCGAAGCCGCTCATTCAGGAGATGGTTTCTGAACTGCACATACGCAAGCCAGATATATTAGAGCTTTGCAGCTCACTCGGTTTTTCCAAGCAACACATGCAGCGTATTTATGTACAACTGGAGCATCTATCTTTTTCACACCAGCTTGTACTGTCTCATGGTGATCTTCATCCGGGAAACTATGCGCTGAGTGGGGAACGGTTAAAGGTATTGGATTGGGAGCATGCTCATCTAAACACACCGCTGTGGGATGTATATCACCTGATCGACATGTCCCATCCGTTATTCCCCCGACATATGACGTCTGAATTGCGTATTCGTATGCTAGACACCTATCTGGAACAGCTGGAGCTGTTGGGGATACAGGTAGATCGAACGGCATTTATACAGGAATATGGTATGTTTGCTGTGGTATTTTCGCTTTGGATGCTATTGCTAATCACAAGTGATTTGCAAAGGATTGAAACGGAGCTGCATAGAAATAGCAACAAATGGTCAAAAGAGCAATTAGAGTCCCAATTGGATGAAACGTTAGCTTGTTTAAACCAATGTATAGCGATGATGGATTGGGAACAAGTCCAACCATGTAAGCAGTGGCTTTAGTGGGCTTAAGGCATAGATTCTATATAGTTAGCCAAAGAAGGTAGGGAAATAAATCCATGAAAAAAGTCGGTTTGGTCATGAGAAAAATACAATTTGCTGAAGCGCAGGGTCCTCGTATTTTTGCAGAACGTCTGAAGCAGATCGGATTGGAACTGGGGGTGGATATCGTATTTGTATCACCGGAGCGCCATGTAAGCAGCCATGACTGGCTTCCGGGCTATGAGCACGAAAAGGGTGACCTGGTCAATTATGACATCGTACTGGATCAACTGCACGAGCAGCAGATTGAGCACGTTATTTATACGGTATCTGGCTTTACCTATTTGAATATGTTTTTTAAAAACAGCGTGCTTTTTCCACATAGTTTTCCAGACCCGGCACTGACAGGCTATGAGATGATGAAGCCTTTTTATCAGATCGTGGACAAGGCTATCGTACAGACTGCCTTTCTCAAGCAGGAGATGGCCTCGAAGTTTGGCGTAACCGATGTGACAGTCATCCCGATCGGATTTAATGAGCGGTTGGTGGAAAAGCATTTTGATCCCTCACAAGTGGTGGAGAACCGGGTGATGTGGATTGGTAGAGATGAAGAGAATCGGCGTCCGGATCTGGTACTGGAGTATGCGCGGCATAATCCTGATAAGGATGTCTATATGGTATTTGGCGGTGAACGCTACAAGGAAAGCATGAAGAAGTACGACATCCCGGACAATGTAAAACTTCAATTTGCATTAACGCAAGACGAGGTGTTTGCACTGATGAATACGGCGAAGGTGTATTGGAGCTGCTCTAAATTCGACACGTTCGCGATGCCGCTGACCGAAGCGCTAGCCATGGGGAAAATCGTCGTCAAGCCTGAGCATCCTTGCTATGGGCACATCAGCTCTACACATTCATTTTCGGGGAATGAGAAGAACTGGTTCGAACTGGTCAATATGGCTGCGGCTTCACCTCGCCGGGTTTCGACAGAAAACCAGGCATACGCCATGGAACAGTTTTCAAGTCAGGTGATGAAGCAGGGATATAGGGATTTTTTCGATGGTTGGTTAAGCTGAACACCGAGACAGGTTGCGTGGATTTAGACCTTAAAAAAGGGACTTTCGCTCTAATGAACGAAAGTCCCTTTTCTTATGACTGTATCTCTGCTATCGCTTCAGTATGAGCCGTCTTGCGATCCATCATGTAGCTGACCAGCATCAGCAGCAGACCGCCGACAGTAATGAGTGATGCAACCCATGGAATGGCGGACAGCCCCATTTGGTTAATCACGACTCCCCCGATAAAAGCACCACCTGCGTTACCCAGATTCAATGCGGAATGGCTGGAGGTAGAGGCTAGCAAAGGAGCCTCATAGGCCAGATTCATGATGCGAACCTGAATACCCGGCATGATGCCGAATGCAGCAATCCCCCAGATGAATACAGTGATAACGGCCAGTACCTGGCTTTGAAGTGTAAACGTCAGAATGGCCAGAATAATGGCCAGTACAGCATAGTTTGCAATCAAGGAGGGAAGCAGCTTCCAATCTGCGAGCTTGCCGCCAACGATGTTCCCAATTGTGACGCCTAGGCCGAACAGGACAAGAATCCAGGTAATGCTGTGTTCGGCAAAGCCGCTAATGTCCGTAAGCAAAGGCGTAATGTACGTAAAGACAGTGAACAGGCTACCACAGCCGACTGCACCTGTGAGCAGCATCAGCAGCACTTTTGGATTAAACAGGCTTTTGACTTCTTGCTTGAGACTGGAAGGTTTGTCCTGCTGAATCACCGGAATGTAACGAATAATACCGAAGAGAGAAATCAAGCCGATCACAACAATGGCTCCAAAGGAAGCGCGCCAGCCGAGCTGCTGCCCGATAAAGGTGCCAAAGGGCACGCCAATAATATTCGCCACGGTTAATCCGGTCAGCACCATAGAGATGGCTCCTGCCCGCTTATCAGCACGAACCAGCCGGGCAGCGATCAGGGAACCTGCTCCCAAGAAGGTTCCGTGCGATAACGCAGTAGCCATACGGGCCGCAATCAGCAGTTCGTAGTTAGGAGCAATGACGGAAAAAAGATTGCCTAAAATGAATATAGACATCAGCAGACACAACAGCTTTTTTTGCGGAACCTTATGGGTTAATACAGTAAGCACAGGTGCGCCAATGGCCACACCAAGCGCGTAACTGGTGATTAATTGTCCGGCTTGCGGAATCGTAACATGAAGATCATGGGCTACATTGGGCAGAAGTCCCATAATGACGAATTCGGTCATGCCGATGGCGAAGGCACCAAGGGTTAACCATAGCAAGGAGGGGGGGAAGCGATTAGCTGTCATATTTTCTTGAGTACTCATAAGTTTCTTGTATCCTCCTGAAAAAATAGTAATGCGAGTATATCATTCCAGGCAACATCTGGCGACCCATTTTGCAAGAATTTTACATACTAAGTTGATAAGGTTTGTGTAATTTACAAAAGCGACAGGTTGGAAGGAGCCACTTATGTTATTTTGGTAGTATGATATGAAGATAGGAAATGACGTTGTAAGGAATGATCCGGGGAGGATATAACAATGACACTTAAAGTGGTACATAGTATTACGGACTTAATCGGAGATACGCCTTGTGTGCGGCTGCAACGGCTCACAGGACCGCAGGATGCGGAAGTGTATGTGAAGCTGGAGTATTTTAATCCAAGCGGCAGTGTTAAAGATCGGGCGGCGGGCAATCTGATTGCCGAGGCGGAAAAGGCGGGACATCTCAAGCCGGGAGGCACCATTATTGAGCCAACCAGTGGCAACACGGGGATTGGTCTTGCGATGAATGCGGCAGCTCGAGGTTACCGTGCGATTTTGGTAATGCCTTCGAATATGACGAAGGAACGGATCAATATTTTAAAAGCCTATGGGGCTGAGGTCGTACTGACACCAGCGGAAGAACGGATGCCAGGAGCGATTCGTAAAGCTCTCGAACTGGGGGCAGAAATTGAAGGGAGTTTTATCCCGCATCAGTTTGAAAATGAAGCAAATCCCGATATCCATCGTACAACCACGGCACTTGAAATTTTGGAGCAGACGGAGGGGCGGTTGGATGTGTTCGTCGCTTCTTCGGGAACGGGCGGTACCATTACGGGTACAGGTGAAGTGCTGCGCCAGCATTTGCCTGATCTGCGGATTGTTGTGGTCGAGCCCAAAGGTTCGCCCGTACTGTCTGGGGGAAAACCCGGTCCGCATAAGCTGGTGGGAACGAGTCCGGGCTTTGTTCCTACCGTGCTGAATACGGAAGTGTATGACGAAATCGTACAGGTTTCCGATGAGGATGCGATTGCGATGACACGGGCGATTGCTGCACAGGAGGGAATTCTTGTCGGGCCCTCCAGCGGGGCTACAATATGGACGGCCCTTCAGGAAGCCCGGCGTTTGGGAGCAGGCAAACGGGTACTCTGCATTGCCCCGGATACCGGAGAGCGTTATCTGAGCATGGGGATATTCGGATAAAAAGATGGGGATCGGGTCAAAGAGATTCGACTCATTTATATGTAAGATCCAGCCTCATTAATCGAAGTTACAAAAGTGAATTGGCGATATGGTAGACATAAACATTGAATACATCTTTGCCATAATTCATAGGTTAATTTCACTCCTGACAAATCAATAAGCCACAATTCATAAGGTTATGGCTAATTAATTGTCGATTATAGCTTATATTCGTGAGAATTTTAAAAGTCTCACGGTTCATGTTCCGTTCTTCGACCTTATTTGTTTCTTCAGGATCCTCTTGAAAAACCCAAGTAATCAGAGAAGGAAACACCAAGCCTATTCTCCATTTCAGCAAGAGCTGCCTCAAACGGGTCAACTTATGAGATGCCGTGTACACGTAGTGCGTCGGTCAATTCCTTTACAGTCATGTCCTGTTTGAAAAAAATCGCAGTTCGTCCACAAGATCCAGCGTATCGTAAACATAGGGCGAGCGCTTTTTGCTAAGCATCTCTTCTTCAGCCGACTTATACGAGACACCTGTATAGGAACATACCGGATTCTTGCAAGCATACGTCATGCTCTAAGCGTCAATCGTTCCGCTCTGTGTCGGTATTTTTTTTGTCATGCCGCATGGGAAGCAAAATGACTGCAATTTAGGAGGTTTGGAATACCTTTTAGGAATAAAGTTTAAAAAACGGGAGAATTAGATATATTCTTTATTCATCGACAGCAAGATATGACATACAGTCACTCGCAATAAACATGATTAAGGGGTACCACTGAAATCATGTTTATTAGAATTTAATTCAGAGAGGAAGAGGAAAATGAAAGTAGATCAAATGTTTGACCTTGATTTAAGAAAGAGCTATGAGGCCAGTGAGCTTAGCCCACAAGCTTCAATCATCAAGACAACCATTAAGGTATCCAAAGCAGTATGTAAAACTCTTACCTGTATCTGTACCGGTTCTTGTTCCAATTGTAAATAATTCATAAGCGATTCGTAAGTCAGGGGTAGTGAAATGGGCTACCCCTACTTACATTATGGAGATTGCATGATAAAACCTAATATATACAATTGGCATGTAGCCCGGCTGACCGATCATTTTAGTTGTGGTGCAACTGTTGGTCAGCCGCTTACTATCCTGTTTATTGATACAGGCGTCGATAAATCCCACTCAGAGATCCAAGGTAATCTAGTTGAGGCAGAATGCAAGTCATTTGTACCTTATGAGCCTTGTCTAAGCGATTACGTCGGGCATGGTACAAAAATGGTTAGCTCTGTTACTGGCAAATATATATTGAAGGGGATATGCCCTTTCGCTCCGGTTGTTGTCTACAAAATTACGGACAAAAAAGGAATAAGCAAGCTTGAATGGTTGTATAGAGCGCTGGAAGAAGGTATTGCTAAAGGATATCTAATTATCAACATCAGCTATCGTACAGAATATGAGGTCGACTTATTCGAGTTCAATCGGTTTCAGGCTTTGGTTGACTGCGCTAATGCGCAAGGCATCTGGGTAGTCTGTTCCGCAGGAAACGATGGACGCGATATTACGCAGGAGTACAGAGTGCCTGCGAATTTAAAGGGAGTATACCCAATTGGATCAACTAATAAGAACGGGGATATCTCCGGGTTCAGTAATACGCTCAGCGGCCAATTTTTTGCGCCGAGTGGTGATGAGTATGAAATCAATTACAACAATGATTGGGTAATGGTTGCCAAATCAAGCTTCGACACAGAGGATTATTTATACGAAGTGCTGGGATTTGACAAAGCATACACAGTAGGTATCGGTACGAGTATTGCCAGCGCCTTATTCAGCGGAGTTGTTGCCTCTCTTAGCGGAGAGCTTATCGCGCAGGGGATGAATGCCGGGCGCACAGAAATGGAGTGTCTGCTCCGTCAAGGCGCGAGACCGATTGATGTTCAGCGGAATTATTATGAAGTAAGCCTTGCCGGTTCAATTCGTGCTTTAAGACAGATGAGAGGTTGATTGCATGTTGGAAAACTTTGAAATCTCGGAAAATTACATGTACCGGAAGACGTTGCTTGGCATGGAGTATTATACGCGGATATTTGATCATGAACAACTAGACGATGATGAATATCTTGACAGACTTGTACGGTTCGTTCAGAAGCAGGGGTTGATGGATTCCATTTATGTCTCCAGCCCCTCGACCTACGCTGCACTGCAAAGCCTGGAACAAGGCAGAACATTGAAGTCCAAAAAAAAGCGGAATCTTATCCTTAGTCTAAGCAAGTTCATTTCGCGGGCAATTTGTAGACCAACACCGTTTGGACTGTTCGCGGGAGTAGGCATTTCCCGATTTGGAAACACGGGAGGCGCCGGAGAACATGTCGTCTGGGCAACTCCGGATTATAGCCTAATTTACCGCTTAATAGGGCTTTTCCATGGGGATGCGGATGTCCGCAATGAATTGAGACTGAGTGTAAATAACACCTCTTACATTGACCATCACAGGCTCGTCATCTCTTATCAGACTCTGTTTGCAGCAGATCAGGAGGAACGAAGCACTGAGAATATATCTATTCTCAAAACCCCGGTCATAGATTTCATCATGAAGATCCTTGATAAAGAGCAGCAGACTTTTCTGCAGCTTATGCAAGCTATAAAAGATGCCTTCGGCGTGGATGACACGATCAGCACAGATTTTTTGCAGCAATTGATAGAACAAGGCTTTTTGGTAAGTGAGATGATTCCCAATCCTCGGGATAGCGCTCCTTTGGAGCATCTGATCCGTACACTAAAGATGCTCGCTGCTCCCAAGGCAGCATATTACGCAGATATTTTGGAGAGAGTTGGACATGCCATTCAGGACATCACAGTTGCTGCGGTCAAACGCGAAGGCATTGAGGCTGTCCGAAAACTAGTCCAGCTTATCCTTCCCGATTATCAGGGCGACTTGGTCAAAATAGACGTAAGGCTGAATCAAGCAAATGAAATTCACTTATCGGACAGCGATAGGCAAGCGTTGGCCCAAGTAGCTTCAATATTGAGCATGCTTTCTACGTACAGGAAAGAGGATACACTTTCCGACTATCGTCAGCAATTTACTGAGAAGTACGGAGTATATGAAGAAGTGCCTTTATTGCAGTTGTTCAGTAAGACGTTGGGGCTCGGCAAACCTGAAGAGTACAAGAGCCACTACCAGAACGGAGATAAGTACAGGCATAAGGATGAAGGCAGGTTCCGACAGCTCAAGGCGCTAATTGCGGAGTGGCAGACTGAAGCGCTTGCCAATCATTCGGATATCGTGCTTGACGAGGCCAAAATCCAACAGCTGTCTGAATTGAGTCTGGAGAATGTCCATGTCTCGTTCGATTTGTATTATTCCTGCATGGAGAATGAACAAGGTGAAGTTACGTTTTATTTAAACAACAGAGCCGGATCATTGGAAGCGTGTCAGAGCTTCGGAAGATTTGCCTACATGTTTGACAAAGATAGCCGTGATGAAATCTTCCGTTTTGTCAGGAACCCGAAGGATCAGAAAGCAGGGGAGAGCGCCGCTGAAATCTCATTTTACCCATTCAGCCCCAAAATAACTAATATTATGACGGCAGGCCCAACACCGGATCAATCCATGGATATGGCCACGTTCCCCGAGAATCGGAATTTGGATATTTCCCAATTATTGGTAGGTGTGGAGGATTCGGGATACTTTTATCTAAAGCGCAGGGAAACAGGCGAACTGGTATTTCCCAAACTCAGTAGCATGTACAATACAGAGCTGGCGCCTTATCTGATCCGGTTTCTGAATGATATTAATCTGCAGTATCAGACCGGATGGTCCCATCTGGAGGAGTATCTCTATGATTCTTCTTTTACACCGAGAGTAACCTATAAAAATATCATCATCTGCCCTAAAAAATGGACATTATATGCGGATAAACGGCTCCAGAGCGAAGAACAGTTTTTGGCCTTTTTGGAGAATTGGATCATAAAGTATAACATTCCGCGATATGTATATTTGGTGGAGCTGGACAATAAGCTATTGCTGGATTTGGATCGCCATCATCATCGAAAGCTTTTGCACAAAGAATATACGCGGAATCCGGAAGGCAAGGCGGCTGTTATTATGGAGACGGAGAAAGAATTGTTCGCTTCCGTTAATCGGTATATGGAGGAGTGCGTATTTTTTTGCAAAAGTCCGATGTTTCAGTACTTGCCGATAGACAGATTGTCTGCACAGGCTACCGATAAAAGCTTAAATAAAGTGCTGAGTTCTTCGGTGAATGCTGTTTATTATCCAGGTTCGGATTGGATATCCCTGCAGGTATATTACAATCAGGAACTGCTAACCGATTTGCTGGGCAGTGCATTTAAGACATTCATGGACAATAGCGCCGAGTACTTCATTGACCAGGTTTTTTTTGTCCAGTATGCAGATAAGGAGCCGCATATCAGGCTAAGGTGCAAAATGTCGGGAAGCGTAGAGCATCAGCGTTTCAAGGCCTTGAACTATGTTTTTGATTTCCTGAATACTGTAACCTCGTCCGGATTGGTTAGTTCCTATTCGGTTGTTCCTTACCGGCCTGAAATTTTGCGGTATGGCGGCACAGCCTTCATTGAACAAGCGGAGAGGTTATTTGCTATCGATTCTTATCTAGTTTCAGGTTATTATGCAGGCAAGAGGTCAATTAATGCAACCGATCAGATGTTATTTTGCTGCACCGGACTTTTTGAGGTTGTGAACTGCGCGTATCCGCTGGCAGAAGATCAATTGAAGGCTATGGCTGCGATTATTGATCCAAAGAAATTCAGACAGGAGTACCGGGAACACAAAGAAGCGCTATTCCAAAGGATTCAACAGACCCGTTCCATATCCTTGCCAGCAAGCGATAAAGACGACAGGTTGCGGCAATACGCTGCATATTTCACGGCTATCCGGGAAGCTGACGACAGAACCAATTACTACGATGATATTATGTTCAGCATCATGCACATGTTCTGCAACAGAGTGTTCGGCCTGGACCGGGAAAAAGAAGAGCTTGCCCTACACCTATGCTACTTCAGTTTGGAAGATTATTTACAGGTAAGCAAATATCATGTTGCCTATTGAGGAGGAGCTTATGGCGGTCAAACAAGTCCCGGGAAATTTATCTGAAATAGTCAGGCAAAGCGCAGAAATTTACAAAGATATAGATACTGTAACCCTGCTAATCAAGAAGCACGCCATGCATGATTACCCTGAAATGGAGCTGATATCGCTGGCTTCAGGATACCCCGGGATCAGCCTTCTTCTGGATAAGCTAGATGAAGTTTACCCGGGGGAAGGGTGGGCTGCGCTTGCTTTCAAGTACAATCAGGAGATTGTGCGTTTAATCGGTAATATACCGTTCCATTCATTGTCACTGTATACCGGACTAGCAGGCGTTATTTATCTGTTCAACGAGTGTTCAAGAGGTTCAACAAGATATACAAATGTGCTCTCGCAGACGCTGGATATGTTTCTTAGTAGCTACGGGGAGTTCTATGAGGAGACAAGGGGGAAATTGGAAGACTCTTTGATTGAGGATAGCGACTTGGATTTGATTTCAGGCTGGACGGGGATTGCAGCTACATTAATGGAGGTTAAGGAACGCCAGGACAGATACGTTGGGAAGCTGGATGCAGTGCTCCTTAAGATACTTCAACTGATTACGGATGCTGTAGGCAAGCTGAGACATTTCGAGGAACTTCCCGAACAGACCATTTATTATAATCTTGGCATGGCGCACGGAATTACAGGAGCCATTAATCTGCTGGCCGTTGCACATCTCCGCCGCTACCCGTTAACTGGATTGAGAGAAGTACTGGAAGTTGCCAAGACTTTTCTACACGGAAGTATCAGGGAGTGGAACGGCACCCTTGTCATACCTAATATGTTCACACCGGATGAATCCGCAGAGACTAGTCGGAATCCAGGTTATCACAGAGATGCATGGTGTTACGGCACACCGGGAGCTTCTGTGGCTATGTTCCGGCTGGGATTGGCCCTGGAGGACAAAGCGCTGCAGCAGCAGGCTCTGCAATTGTTCAATACCGTCTACTCCAGACCAGATTCGCTAAGAAAGGTAATTTCACCGACGATCTGTCACGGCTATGCAGGCTTGGTCCTGATTCAGCACCATTTCAGCCGTGCGGCAGCCATGCCGTTTAAGGATGAATTTTTGCATCGTTTGTTATCATATCGAAATACTGGTGAGGGAGTACCTTTTATAGACCTTGAGGGAAGCGTCGATGATCCGTTATCTCTCGATAAAGTTGGGCTGCTCGATGGATGTGCAGGTGTATTGCTGACACTGCTGACCTGTGATAATGAGAACTTGAGTACATGGAAGCAGATGCTGGTATTTAGCTAACAGGAGGAGACGGTAATGTTCATTTTATTAAAAGAAATTATTACAGTCATGGTGGGACTGATTACCGATTTTCTCTCTTTTCAACTGGATGCATATTTTTATATTTGGTTTCTGATCCTGTTTATTTCAAGCTTGGCAGCGACCCTGGTTCAACGAAGCGAAGGGACTATTACCTACAGCACAGCCGAATGTGTCGGAATAAATGTGCTAGTTGTCGTATTATACCTAGTAATCGGTACAATTTTGGCCAGATACTTTGCAAGTTTTGAGGATCAGCAGATTGTTGCTGAAGATAAGATTATGCTGTATAAAATTTCTTTTATGCTTACATCCGCTGTAATTATAGTGGATATTATACTAGATAGGTTGAAGAGAGGGCGGAAATTCTCCTACTCTTTGGAGTTTCTTGCCGGAAGCGCCGTGTGCTTCTTACTGTTCCAGTTAAGCAATCAAACGGACTGGATAGGAACCAAGCTGTCGCTCTCCTATATTGTCATGGTAGCGATAGCCGCAGGTGTCTATACAATGGCAATGAAGTTTTTGCTAGAATACGAAAATCACAAAGAGAAATAGGTGATTAAGCCATAATGGAATTGAATATGGAGAGCACGGCATATAAAAAGATCGGTGAAGAAAAACAAACGGCCCATTCCTTGCTGAAGTTAATCAAAATTGCGAGATGGCCCAAGCTTGCGCTTGCTTGGAGCATCGTATTTACACTGATTTCCGCCGCTTTTTCATTAGTATTGCCGATCATGACAGGCAAGCTTGTCGATAAGATCTCAGCTATGGAGCTGACGATCCAGACCGCAGCTGTGCTTATTTCGCTGTTTCTGGCCGGAGGGATTTTAAACGCTGTGTCTTCTCTGCTCCTCAGATATGTGGGGAGCAAGTTTTTTCAGGAACTGCGACTGAAAATTTGGGAAAAAATTATCCATTTGCCGGTTAATTATTTTGATAACAATGAGAACGGCAAAATCATCAGCAGAATGACGAACGACCTTGCTATTGTAAGTAATTTTCTGGCTATTACTCTGCCTTCTATTCTGGCTGATGTCCTGATGGTCACTGGTTGCATCATCATGTTATTTGTGTTGGATTGGAGATTAATGAGTGTACTCGTTGCTCTGATTCCTATAACGGCGCTACTAATCTATCCCATTGGAAGAAGGATGAATAGGGTAGCGGTTGAGGCACAGGATGCAGCCGCAGACTTTTCCGGTGAGTTATCCAAAATTCTCTATAACATCAGATTCATTAAAGCGACGACGTCGGAAAAGCTTGAAATGAAATATACTCGGGAGATACTTGGACGTATCTTTCGCTTGAACATCAAAGAGGGAATATTGTCAGCTGTCATTGAGCCGATTGTCACAATTATCATCATGCTAGCTTTGGTAGGAATGTTTTGGTATGGAAGCGCCGGCATTGCCGCTGGACATATCACTACAGGTACTCTGGTATCCATGATCTTTTATTTGTTTACAATGGTTTCGCCTCTGACCCAGCTCAGCAGTTTTTTCTCGCAGTATCAGAAGGCCAAGGGAGCAAGTAAGGAAATTTATACCATATATAACCAACAAGATGAGAAGCAAGAAAAGTTAGGCAGTGTGCCGGACATGAAAAGTCATGATCAGAATTCGGATATCCTGCATTTTGCCAATGTTTCTTTCTCGTACAACCAGGGCCAACCGGTATTATCCAACGTGGAGTTAACCTTCAGAGGCTGTACCACTACAGCGATCGTAGGGCCTTCCGGCTCGGGAAAAACAACAATATTTTCTTTAATAGAGAAATTTTACTCAGAATATAATGGAGAAATCTATTACAATAATGTATATTTGGATAAGATTAGGACGGAAGAATGGCGTCGCAAAATATCCTATGTTATGCAGGATAGTGACTTACTGGTAGGATCAGTGAGAGACAATCTGGTATATGGCCTAAACAGAGACGCGGATGACCATGAGATTTATGCGGCTCTTGATACAGTAGGCTTGAAGGAGGTAATTTATCAATTACCGGATGGTTTGGATACCTTTGTTGGAGAAAGGGGAGTCAAATTATCGGGGGGACAGAAGCAGCGAATCCAGATTGCCAGATGCTTGCTTTCAGACCATGAGATTCTGCTGTTTGATGAAGCTACCGCCAACCTGGATAGCGAGTCAGAGCAGCTCGTCCATGATGTTATCAAGCTTCTCTCCAAGAATAAAATGACCATTGTTATCGCTCATCGTTTGTCAACCATCTACAAAGCGGACCAGATAATCTTTTTGGATAAAGGAGAAGTAACGGGGGTAGGCACGCATCACGAATTAATGAGTTGGCATGATAAATATCGTGATTATGTTCAATTCCAGCTTCCCGCACAATTAAGTTAGGGAGGGGCGGTGGCGTTGTATCATCAATTGTCAACGTGGATCGTTGATAAATACTTTCAAGACGAAGAATTGGAAGCGGAGAAGCGTGCTTATGTGCTTTATTATCTGGAGAACATACTGGCTGGCACAGAAAAAATACTTCTTGTATTGATCAGTGCCTGTTTGCTCGGTGTATTAGCCGAAACCGCTGCGATGCTGCTTTCCTATACAGTGGTCCGGCGAAAGTCCTTTGGCTGGCATGCTCGCAAGTCGCATCATTGCACCTGGGTCAGTCTACTGACCTTTGTGTTTGTTCCCTGGCTCTTAAAGGAAGTAGAATGGAACCGCTTTTTTTTGGCGACGCTCTGTCTGCTTTCTATCATTCTGATTGTCAGATACGCTCCGGCCGATACGGAGTGCAATCCATTGGTAGATCCGAAGTTCAGAAGAGCATGCAGATTACAAGCTATCTTTTTAAGTATAGTGTTTGTTTTCGTGGCCATCGCACTAGATTTTTATCCTTGGTTAATATTTGGGCTGTTTCTTGAAGCAGTTGTCATCACACCAGTATTCTATTCCATAATGAGAAGGAGTTATGCCAATTATGAACAATATCAAGAATATTAAAGAATACAGAAACAACCATACCCAGAGACTCAAGGCTAAGCTACTGGAGCATATGAGTAAAAGAGGTGAAGGAGGAGGGATTTGTTTCGGATTGTTCTATGAACCAGTCAACCCAAAAGTTTGGAAATTGAACAAAAAATGATTACATCCGGCATTTATTTTTTGCAATACACCAGCTATCTTGTAATATATCATATGGTCAGCGGCAATGGTCTAAGCGTTTTCCGTATGAATTATAAGCTGCTGCTGTTTTTAGTCATGTATTATTTTATCGGAATAACAGCTCTGAATAACTTCGGACTGATTGTTTACCTATTTCTATTTGTGCTACTGGCAGTATACGGGTGGTTGACCGACAAATATGAATCCTTGTGGGTCATAGGCTTCTACGCCATCCTTACCATCTTCATTACGACACTGCTGGGTTATTTCATAACGGTAATCAGCTATGCGGTTCCTTATGAATATAAAAACAAATGGACGGCGCCCTTCCTAACCGCTTGTTCACCTCCGCTGATCTACTTGGCGCTCCGAAAGCTTGTGTCTTATTTGTTTCCTACTCCGGCGGTCAGGCTTTTGAAGATATATCGGATTAAGCTTATCGTCGGAGCTTCTTTAATCTTAGTCTTGGGGATCATCGGACTAGGACTCATTATCTATTCGGAGTGTGAAAGCAACAATCCGTATCCAAGCAGATTAAAGATTGTGTTGATGCTGATCGGCTTGACCTCCATCTTCCTGATGACGATCAATTGGCTGTATCGCTTCCTGCGTGAACGTGAGCTAGAGAAGAACAAGACGGAACAATACCTGCAGCTGGAGGCTTATATTATGGAGATTGAAAAAATGTACGAAGACATCCGCGGCTTCAGACATGACTATACCAATATCCTGTTAATGCTGGACGAGGGGATCAGAACTGGGGATTTAGCGATGATCAAGCGGATATATGAGAGTTCTATCCAACCTACTGCTTCACAGTTGAACGGATATTCCTATAGTCTGGATAACCTGATTAATCTGGACGTGAGTGAGCTCAAGAGTATTATTACATCCAAGGTGCTGGTGGCAAAGAAGCGTGGAGTTGACGTAAAACTGGAAATTGATAGCGGTATCAGTGAAATGTATATGGATATTATAGACCTTTGCAGAGTAATCTCTTGTTTCCTGGACAATGCAATCGATGCGGCACTAGAGACCTGCAATCCGTCCATAAATATTGTGCTGATCCATGAAGACGATATTCAGACGGTGACGATACGAAACTCTTATAATCATTCTGCACTTGACGGGATTAAGGTGAATGATCTCTACAAACGGAACTTTTCAACGAAAGCGGACAATCGAGGTCTTGGCTTGTACAATATAGCAAAGGTGCTGCGCAGCAACAAGTATGTAACTTTGGATACCAAAAAGGAACCGGATTTTTTCACGCAAACATTAATTATAAAGAGAGCGACATCATGAATATTTTTATTCTGGAAGATCAGTTTATCCAGCAGCGCATAATGGAAAAGATGGTCCGTAAAAGCTGCGAGGAACTTGGCATCTGCTGCAGCAATCTCATTGCCACCAGTAAGCCGGATCTCCTGCTTTTTGAATCTAAAGCTTGTGCGAATAACTTGTATTTCCTTGATATTGAAATCTCTGGTTGTCAGATGAAGGGACTGGAAGTTGCCCAGGAAATCAGAAAATATGATATGTATGGGCATATTGTCTTTGTAACTACCCACGGTCATCTGTCTCCGCTTACCTTCCAATATAAGGTAGCAGCTCTTGATTTCATTATCAAGGATGCTACTCAGGATGAAATGGAAAAAAAGGTCAGAGAAGTTCTTGTTGTTGCCCATCAAAGAAAGCCTGTGTTGGATGTCAATGATTGGTTTATACTCGACAATAAATTTACGAAATTTCAAATTTCCTTCTCCAGCATTTATTACTTTGAAACAACCGGTGTTCCCCACAAAATCCGTCTGGTTTCCGAAAACAGAACTCTTGAGTTTTACGGCGATCTGAAAGATATTGAGGCTAAGGACCCAAGGTTGTTCCGGTGTCATCGGGCATTTATCGTAAACCTGATGAAGGTGGAATCTATAGATAAGAGCAAGAAGGAGATCATTTTTCAAACCAATCAGAATTCCGGAGAAGCAAGGCGCATTATTCCCGTTTCCCGCCAATTGTTGAAGCACCTCTTAGATAAGATGGGAGACCGGAGCCTCCTGAACAGACCTGTTTACGAATAGAATAGATACGGAGGGCATAGTCCTTCGAGAAGAAAAGGGGAGGAATATGGAACAAAGATTATCCGTTCAAGCAGAGGTGAAAGGCATTGATGCCACCAGTTTAAAATTAATTGCAGTATTGGCAATGCTAATTGATCATATTGGAGGGCTATTTTTTGCCGATTTTTTGGGCTTTCAGGTGGTAGGCAGAATTACATTGCCTATCATGGCTTTTTTTGTAGCCGAAGGATATATCCATACCAGAAGCTTCAAAAAATATACAATGCGCCTTGCTCTAACCGGGCTAGCCAGTGTGGTGCCTTACGGATTGGTATTTAAAGATTGGTATACTTCGGGAAACATCATGCTAACGTTGTTGATGGGCCTACTGGCAATATGGTTCTATGACAACACGACCAATCCTGTGCTTAAATACTTGGCGATTTCGGCTCTTTGCGTAGTCTCTCTTTTGGGAGACTGGAGTGTGATTGGAGTGTTCCTGGTTCTGGCTTTCTATGTGGCTCGCAAACAACAGAAGATTTACAACGGATGGATTATTGCAATAATTGCGCTTATGTTCATTTTCGGAGTCATCATTATATGGGCTGTTCCCGATTCGCTCAGCATCATGGGCATCAACGCCAGCACAATGAACGAATATCTTTATCCGTTTGCGATCGGCGGGGCCTGTATTTTTGCACTCCCTTTGCTATCCCGATATAACGGAGAGAGGGGAAAAGGCCCACGAACCTTCTTCTATTTGTTTTATCCGCTGCATTTGCTCGCGCTTTATCTGCTGAAGTTGGCTATTGATTATTACATATAAGAAGGGCTGTCTAATAAGTAACTAAAATAAAAAATCAGACGGAAAACGACATGTTTTCCGTCTGATTTTTGCGGTTTCACGCACTATTCGAATGTAGATGAAGCAAGGAATACTTTGAGGGTTAAAGGAGGAGCAACATGAAAATTATGCCTTTACAAAAACGTGGAATCTCCGATAGTCGGCTGGTGCTTGGCTGCATGCCTTTTGGTGGAGAATGGAGCCATGCACCGTATACACAGGAGCATGTCGTTGAAGCGGAGAGAGCTGTAGAAGCTGCACAATCCATCGGGATTACGATGTTTGATCATGCGGATATCTATCGTATGGGAAAAGCGGAAGAAATTTTCGGTCGGATTTTAAAGGGACAGCCCGGATTGCGTGAACAAATCGTAATTCAGTCCAAATGCGGCATTTTTTTGCCGGATGGCACGCTCCCAGGCCGTTTTGATTTCTCATATGATCATATTATGGAGTCCGTAGATGGTATCTTGAAGCGTCTGGGTACTGAGTATTTAGACATCCTGCTGCTGCACCGTCCCGATCCGCTGGTAGAGCCGGAAGAAGTAGCGAAGGCGTTCAGCGAGCTTAGGACATCCGGCAAAGTCCGGCATTTTGGCGTTTCCAATATGAATGTAAGCCAAATTCGTTTTCTGGAACGTAGCCTAACGGAGCCGCTGATTGTTAATCAGCTGGAGATGAGCCTGGCACATCTGCATTTTATAGATCAGACCGTACACGTGAACCAGCAGGCAGGGACGAATGTACATTTTGGCGAAGGATTGCTGGAATATTGCCAAACTGAGGATATTCAGCTCCAGGCTTGGGGACCGCTGGCGCAGGGACGTTTTAGCGGAGGTTCTCTGGAAGGAGAGCCTGAGCACATCCGTAAGACGGCAGAACTGGTGCAGAAGCTGGCTTCTGAAAAGGGGACGACACGTGAAGCGATCGTCCTGGGCTGGCTGATGAAGCATCCGGCACGGATTCAGCCTGTCATTGGCAGCGCCAATCCTGAACGAATCAAAGCATGTCAGGATGCAGAACGCCAGAGCGAGCTGATGACCCGTGAGGAATGGTATCAATTGTATGTCAGTGCACGCGGACAAGCCTTGCCATAACTCGTTTAACAGGCCCTCCTTTCGTCTCATTAGCAGACGGAGGGAGGGCCTTTATGTGGATTCATCCTATATTTCTTCAGCAGCTATTCCTCTTCGTATCGTGCGAGGGCCTTGGCTGTTGTTTCCTTCATTCGCGATATTAATCGAGAGCCTTGAACGACCTTGACACGTTTGCCGAGGAAGCGGATTTTGGATAACACATATTCACATTCGTCTGCCTGGAAAGTGAGCGTAATACGATAGGTATCTGCTTCCTGATCATATTCGACCTCCTTTTCAAAACAGGAAAAAGCATATAAAATACGAGACATTTCACCGTTATATACAGGAATAATTTCGATGATGCCCTGTTCTTTGCGTGACTCCAGTATACCGAGTATTCGTTGGGTAAACGTCTCGGCTTCTTCAGGAAGAATCTCATCCTCCGTAACGGTTACGATGTTGGATAGTTTAGTAGACATGAATGCGCGATGTCGGCGATTATACCATAGCAGACTCCATTCTTTTTTGACCATGGAAAACTCCAGCTTATAGGGAAATCCGGACATTCGCTCATGCAGGCGTCCGTTGCGCAGTTTGTAGGTCATACAGATGCCTGAACGGGATCGCAGAATGGAACGCAATTCACGCAGGAGCGGATGATAAACCGAAGCAGCAGGAACTCCTGCCTTTTCGCGCAGGCTGCCATCGGCCTCCAATGGCTTGTCGTCTGCAAGTAATTGCCGAAGCTTATCAAGTGTAGACGGGGTAAAAGCCTCTGTCGCTGCCGAGTCTGCAAGCATGGACTTAAGCCAGACTCTTTCCTGCGAGGTGGTAGCAAAAGCGCCCGATTCATCCAACCGTGAGACAATCTGATAGTTAAATATTTTCTCGAACAGGCTCATAATAGGCTTGCAGCTCCTTCCATTCCTGTCTGAATTCCTTACGCAGCCGCTGGGGCTCCAATACCTCACAGCTTGATCCGAAGCTGCGAATCCACGGTTTAATCTCAGTGATTCCATTCACTGTGATTTCGTAGATAAAGGATTCACTTTCTTCCTCCGTAATCGCACCCCATTGTCCTTGTGACAGCACACGTTCCCGAATAAAGTTGCGTTTTGCCCCTTCGGGATTAAAAAAACGTACCCGTACCTTCACGGGACGACCCGTATCAACAAGCCAGCTGTACCGCATTTTTTCTTCCAACACGGCTAACAGGTCGGCATAAAGCTGCTCTGGGACAGGCTTGCCCTCCACCAATTGAGTCATGCCCTCCATTCGAAACTTCATGATTCCTTTGCCGCCTACATGACCAAGCACATACCAACGTCCGTATTGATGATCATAGATGACTTGCAGGGGCAGAATGGTATGTTCACGGCCTTCGGTCTCTTTTTCAAACCGTGGGTTTGTGTTCTGTGACCCGTACATGCTTCGTTTGGACGCCGAAAAATATAAAAAGCTTACACAGCGACGTTGCCGAATGGCATGCAGAAGCGGATGAATATGGGCTTCGTCCAGAATGCGTGAATAATAATGGTATTTATATAAAAAAGGCTCTGCCATCTCACGATCTCCGAGCTGACGGCGCATGGCTTTTTTAAGATGATCTCGTAACAGATATCCCTGCACAGAGGGGAGCTGGGTGTTGGCCATAATGTCCACAAAATCATATAAGTCCAGTAATTCCTCGTCCGTCAGTTCTGTCACCAGATCATTGCGGACAGCATAGCGATAGGGCCTGCCGCCAGGCTCCTTACGAATCACGCCGACTTCGACCAGATATTTCAGATCAGAACGAATTGTTTTCTCATCTGGCAGTGAACTGTCGGAAGGCAGGCCATTGCAGCAAGCATCCAACAGTTCCATGGTAGTCATAGACTGTGACTGTAGCGCTGTCAGCAGAAGGGATAAGCGGACACTTTCCGATTCCTTGAGCGATTTGGCCCGAAATAGAAATAACAGCAATGGATCAGCGGATTCGTAATAATTAAAGCGCAGCATCTCATTAAAATCATGTCCCTGTTCCGCAGGCAGCTGCTGTTGTACGGATTGGACGATTTCCTTGAGGCGCCGAATCGTCTTATCAAAGGTATGTACCGAAATGCCAAGTCTGTCTGCAAATTGCTGCCGATTATAAGCGCCGCTTGTTAGTGTGAGCATACGCAGGAATTGAATTTCTTTATCAAAACTCTCTCTCGCCATGATGCATTCCCCGTTTCTGTAGCCGTTCTCCGAAAATAAGTATCCCTTTATTCTAACAGGGAAGGGATGCAGGAAAAAGGTAATTTATTCATCTTTGTAATACTTTCACCATGTTCATGACTTCCAAAATAAAGGATTATAGGGATATAAGGTAGCACGATAAGTAAGAAGCAATACATAACAGAAGGGTGATGCAACATGTTTGGACGATTCAAAAATGAAGTGTTATATCCATGGGTAGGTAAGCTTTCGATTTATGAAACGATTAAGCAGGGACTGGACCCTCAGGGCAGGCTTACGGATGATCATTTGCCAGATGATGAAGAATACTGGGCAGGACACAAGATGCGTTGGGTGGCAGGAGGGCTGGATGGAGCGTTTGGGCATCATGGCGCTGGCGGAGATGGAGAGACTGACAAAATTAAGGATCTGGCGCAGTTGTTGTCCAGACAATGCCGCAAGCCAGGGATGAAGACGAGACGTGAGACGTATGTACGCTTGATGGAGGAAAATGCACTCAGCCTGATTGATCCGCTGCTAGATGCGGTGCGGGAGCATCCAGCAATTCAGCCGGATCGATTGTATGAGGAAGCACGTTGGCTGGCTGAACACGGAGCACATCGTAATGTGGTGAAGTTTGGCATTGCATTGCTTGGATTGCTGGAGACGGATCAGCACCACGAGCTTATTTTAACACTAGCCAAGCATGATGAATTCACGCTATATGCGGCTGTAGCTATCCGTAATATCTCGGAGCAGGCCAACGAGCAGTTGTATAGGTTAGCGTCACAGGTACATGGCTGGGGACGTATTCACGTAGTAGAACGGCTGGAGCCGACACGGCAGGAAATACGTGATTGGTTATTACGGGAAGGATTCCGCAACAATGTCATGTATGAGTATCTTGCTTATGAGTGCGCTCATAAAGGCGAACTGCATACAGCCATCGCTGTACCGCACATTGATCAGGAGTTGTTTGACGGGGCGGGTGATATTCTATCAGCTTTGCTGGCAGCAGGCGGACCTGCGGAAAGTATAGATGATTATGAGCATGCCGCTATGGTCATAGGCAACTACCTTCGCCATGCTAAGGCCATGTGTACGACTGTGAAGCATTTTACGATCATCATGGATATTGCAGATTTTCTGGGTGAAGAAGACGATTCATGGGAGGCACGTTATGAGCATGAATGGACGCCGGAATTGCGTAAACGTTACGCGTCGATATGCCAGCAGATGATGGACGATCCACAGTGGGTAAAGCCGGTAGAACAGGAGCTACAGCATGCAGATTCACCGCATCTCCACTACGCCATTCGTGTAGCTCGAATGCTAGCACTAGATGTATGGCCCGTGCTATTTGATCAATTAAGCCAATACCCAGTCAAGCCTAATCTGTACTTTGAACTCATCAGGACAGAGGATGAACAACGGGCTCGTAAGCTGGTGGCTTTTGCAGAAAAGCGCTTGCCTCTGGAAGAGATTGCTTCTGGTCCTGCTGATGTGCCAGGCTTTGGACCGGAGTATGAAGCGCATCAGTGTCTGGGTATTTTGCTTCAGCAATTGTCTTCTTACGAAGGAATGGGGCAAGAGCTAGTTGCTGCCGGACTCTGGAGTCCGGTGACCTCCAATCGTCATGCAGCGCTTCATGTACTCAAGGAATGGCCTTCTGAGATGTGGGGTGAGGAAACGACAGAGCGTCTTCGCCGCTTATCGGTAGCTGAAACGGAGGAGTCGGTTAGAGAACAGATTCGGGAATTACTTTAATGATAAGGGAGGGAACATCATGACAGATGTGAAGCATGGGCAGGGTTTCATTCAACCGGAAATGCGCGAAACGATTTTGCGTGAGCTGCGGGCGTTGGAGCAGGAGGAGCAGGTGCGCATTGTATACGCCTGTGAATCAGGCAGTCGGGCATGGGGGTTTCCTTCACAGGACAGTGACTATGATGTACGATTTATCTATGTAAGACCCATAGAATGGTATTTATCTATTTTTGATAAGCGGGATGTGATTGAACGGCCAATCAGCGATTTGCTGGATATAAACGGCTGGGATTTGAAAAAGGCGCTCAATTTGTTTCGCAAATCCAATCCGCCTTTGCTGGAATGGCTGCAATCTCCGATTCCCTATCTGGAGCAGTATTCAGTGGCTGATCAGATTCGTGCGATCTCGCCGTTAACCTTCTCTCCGAAGTCCTGTATGTACCATTATCTGAATATGGCGCGGGGAAATTATCGGGATTATTTGCAAGGTGAACAGGTGAAGATTAAAAAGTATTTTTACGTGCTGCGCCCGCTGCTGGCCTGTGGCTGGATTGAACGATACAACAGCATGCCTCCGATGGAATTCGTAGACTTGCTGGAGGAATTCATTCCGGCTGATACCGAACTTTCTCAGGTGATCGAACATTTGCTGGAACGTAAAAAAGCGGGCGAGGAGCTGGATGTGGAGCCACAGCTTTCGGTGGTGAATGATTTTATCGAGCAGCAAATGGCTTACTTTGAACAGAAGGCGCCTTTGCTTCAGCATATGGAGGGCGGACGGGATCAGCAGTTGGATGATATGTTCCGCGCTGCGGTGAATGAAGTATGGAAAACATAAGTTGGGAGGGAGAAGTAGAGTATGCATATCACGCTAAAAGCAACCGGAAATAATGCCGGGATGATTTCGCATTTGCTTGCCAAAAATCCCTATAATACGTATGATCGCACGGAAAAGGGTGCGCGTGTACGCATGGTGTACACCGTGTTTACCGAGGAAGAGGCAGAAATCGTCATTCAGGCTTCGCCAGATTCGATAGATTTGGTCAAAAACAGTCCAGATAGCTATGATATTACACAGTATATTAATGACCGGGAGTTTGTAACCAGTAGCTTGTTCTGTACCTATATTCGCGGCGCGCTTGGCACGGCCCTGAACGGCAAACCCAAGGAAGACTATGCAGCATGGGTGAAGCATCCTTTTGCATTGGAGTTATCGTTTGGGCCTGTTGCGTCGGATTTGCCAGATGCTGTGGTGGAGGGACTATTTGCGCCGCTGGGCTATCAAGTGACCATAGAACGAGGGGAAGCGGATTATTCTTTTCAGCTGAAAAATCGAAGCACCGTCAGATATGTCACGCTAAGTGGTCATCAGACGGTGCAATATGCGCTGCGTCAGTTATTGCTGTTGATTCCAGTGTTGGATAATTATAAGCACTACTATATTAGCGAAGAAGAGTTTGATAAGCTGAGACGTTACGGTGAAGGCTGGTTGTCAGCGCATCCGCTACGCGAGCTCATCATTCGACGCACACTTCATTTTACCAATCTGATTGAGCAATTTGAGCAATCTGATTCTGCTGCTACACGGACTGAAAAACATATTGAAAAGGATACTGTCCAAGAACAAAAGCATAATCACGAACAGGATCAGCAGCAAGAACAGTCACTGGAGGAAGGGACGCAACAGCCTACTGTACGGCTCAATGAGCTGCGGTATCAAGCCATTATGGATGTGATTCGCAAGCTGCCCCGAAGACAGAAAATCGTAGATTTTGGTTCAGGGGAAGGGAAGCTTTCGGCTCGCTTGGCCCGAATGAAGGGCATTGAAGAGATTTGGGCGGTGGAGCCGTCTGCTTATGCACAGGTGAGGGCTGTGGAGCGTTTTGCCAAGCTGGAAAGGCATGCTGATGCAATTCGCCCTACACCTATGATGGGCTCTCTCTTTTATTATGATGAGCAATTGCGGGGAAAAGATGTGATGATCCTGTGTGAGGTCATTGAGCATGTGGATGAGCATCGTCTGAACCGGGTGATGGATACGATTGTGACAGAATATCAGCCGGGTGTGCTGATCGTGACGACTCCCAATCGAGAATATAATGAGGTGTATCGTATGGATCAGCAAGAGCTGCGGCATGGCGATCACCGTTTTGAATGGAGCAGAAGCGAGTTTCGTGAACGATGCGAGCAATGGATTGAGGAAGCTCCCTATTCATTAGCGCTGGAAGGGATCGGAGAAGAGGTCGAAGGCTTTGGACAACCGACCCAAATGGCTGTATTTACGCGCAGAAAGGAGCCGAAGAATTCATGAGCATTTCATCCGAACGAACGATTAATCTACCGCATGCTGGACTGGTTGTGTTGGTAGGGGCCTCGAATAGTGGCAAAACCACTTTACTGGACATGTTGGTGAGCGAAGGGATTCTATTGAAAACGGAAGTGGTATCCTCAGATCATTTTCGCCAGCTGGTCGGAGATACGGAATTTATAGACTGGAGCGGACTTCCAAGGCTGGAATCGGACGTGCTGTTTTATGAGTACCAGCAAATGTCAGCCAAGGCGTTTGAGGCGATGGATACCATTCTGGCTATGCGCTGTCGTCTGAATAAGCTGACGGTTGTGGATGCCACTCATCTGTATGCTGAGGATCGCCAGAAATATGTACAGCTGGCAGCCAAAGCGCATGTACCAGTGATGGCCTTGGTGCTGGATGTGCCCGAATCTGTGCTGCTGGAACGTGATTCAGGTAGGGCGCATCCGCGTGGCCGCCAACGGGTCAAGCAGCAGGCACAGCTGTTAAAGCGGAACCTGCGCGGTATCCGGGAAGAAGGTTTTAACGCTTGTTATGTCCACAAGGATGTAGAAAAGGTTAACTTTGCCCGTCGTGCTCAGCCGCTGTTTCATGATATAGGTGCAGGCATTGATATCATTGGTGACATTCACGGGTGCTACCGTGAGATGCTGGAAGTGATAGAGCGGCTCGGATATATGGAAGATACGGAAGGACTATACCATCATCCAGAAGGCAGAAGACTGGTGTCTGTCGGAGATGTGATGAGCCGTGGCCCAGAATCGTTATTAGCGGTGCAGTTCTGGAAAAAGCACGTGGACGCTGGACTCGCCTACATGATTGACAGCAATCATGGCTGGAAAATCGGTCGTTACCTTGATGGGAGAAAGGTAACTCTCAATCATGGAGATGAACGATTCGCAGAGGAAATGGTTCAATATGAACAAAAAGCGGGCAAGGCAGCAGCGGAACAGCTTAGAAGCGAGCTGAGGGATTTTCTACTACATGCACCCTCTCATCTTATTTTCGGCAGAAACGGGTTGCGGCACGTAGTTGTGACTCATGCGGGGATCAAGGATCATTTTATTGGCAAACAGTCGGCGCGTATTTCTGATTACTGTCGTTATGGAGATACGGAAGGTCAGGATGCAGACGGAAAACCAATCCGCAAAGATTGGTTCGTAGACCATGAATCGGGAGAAATAGTAGTATGGGGACATGATCCGAGACCGCAGCCTACCCTTGTCAATCAGACGGTGAATATTGATCAAGGTGTGGTATTTGGTGGTATGCTGACCGCTTATCGTTATCCGGAAAAGGAATTTGTCAGCGTTCCGGCTCATGAGAATTATGCGAATGATCCCGATAGCCCACTTGTCCGGTGGCAGAGAAAACGGTTTTCCCCGCCGAATTTACGTAAGCTCATCGCTGGTTACAGTGTGCTGACGGAATCGTATGGCGAAGTGCGCGTTCAAGGAGAATCGGTCAAAACCGCTATAGATACCGTGTCACATGTGACGGTACCGATGGAGGAACTGGTGTACATTCCGCCCACGATGAGTCCTGCCCCCAAGGTTTCCGAAGAGGAAGGTTATCTGGAGCATCCGCGTGAAGCGCTAGCTTATTATCGCAGTCAAGGCGTACAAACGATGGTAGCTGAGAAAAAGCATATGGGTAGTCGGGCGATTTTGCTATTATTCAAAAACGAACTGGCTGCTGTTGAATATGTAGGCTACCCGACATTGGGCACGATCTACACCCGAAGCGGACGACCCTTCTTTGAGTCAGGCTTTGGGAAGCAGGTGCTGGAGAAGCTGAATGCGGATCTAGTGGATGCCGGATATTTTGAACAGAACCAGACGGATTTTGTGTTGCTGGATGCGGAAATTGTACCGTGGAATCTCAAGGCTCGGGAACTGATTGCTGCACAGTATGCGCATGTGGGTGAAGCAGCTCTGCTGGATCGCAGTAAGCTGGTAGACAAGCTGAAGCAGGCGAAGGTTGCAGGCCGAGAGGTTGGAGACTGGCTGGAGGAAATGGAACGGAAATATGGCAATACCGTAACGTTCCAAGAGGCTTTTCAAAAATATTGCTGGGATGTGGACGGTCTGGATGAAATTCGTATTGCACCGTTTCATACACTGGCCCACAGCGGACAGACGTTTTTTGACCAATCTCATATTTGGCATATGGAGCACAACCGGGAGCTGGCAGGACTGTCCTCTATATTTATGGAGACAGAGTATCGTATCATCACGGATGAAACAAGCGAGGAAGAGGTCATTCGCTGGTGGAATGAGATGACAGAGGATGGTCATGAGGGCATTGTGATCAAGCCGGAACGCTTTTTGATGAAGAATCGGGACAAGATGATTCAGCCTGCAATCAAGGTGAGAGGCCGGAAGTACTTGCACATCATTTACGGTATGGATTATCTTGCCCCTGAGAATTTAAAACGTCTGAAGCAGCGTCGAACGAACAAAAAGGAGCGTCATGCCTTGATGGAAGGAGCGCTTGGCATGGAGGGCGTGGAACGTTTTGTCCGCAAGGATACGGTGGAGCGTATTCATGAATGCGTCCTGGCCGCGTTATCTCTGGAATCGGAGCCGATTGATCCGAGATTGTAGTTTGCGAAGGAGGGATTGAGATGGACAGGAGTACACCGTTGATTGATATTGGTGTGAACTTGATGCACCGTTCGTTTCATACAGATCGGGAACAGGTGGTCGAGAGAGCAGCGGCTGTAGGGATTACACCGTTGATTATTACTGGAACCAGTGTCCGCAGTAGTCGAGAGGCTGCTCAGTATGCAGCGCGTTATCCTGGTCAGCTGTATGCTACAGCTGGCGTGCATCCCCATGATGCCAAAAATTGCAGCACAGATACGATTCAACAGCTCCGCCAACTCGCGGTTCAGCCGCAGGTCGTATCCATAGGAGAATGCGGGTTGGACTATAACCGTGATTTTTCTCCGCGTGATGTACAGCGCCGATGGTTTGGAGAGCAGATTCAACTGGCGGGTGAGCTACATATGCCGTTATTTCTGCATGAACGAGATGCGCATGAGGATTTTGTCGCTATGTTACGAGAGCATCAAGGGCTTGTCGATAAAGCGGTGGTGCATTGTTTTACTGGCACTGCTCAGGAATTGCATACGTATGTGGAAATGGGACTGTATATCGGTATTACTGGCTGGATCTGTGATGAGCGGCGCGGCAAGCATCTGCGTGAGTTGGTGAGGGATATTCCGCTCGACCGGTTGATGATTGAAACGGATGCTCCATTTTTGACCCCGCGTAATCTGCCTGTGAAGCCCAAAGAAGGGCGTAATGAGCCGATGTATCTCGCTCACATCGCCGCTACGATTGCTGAGTGCACAGGCCGGAGCATGATGGAGATCGAAATCGCGACGACGGAAACAGCCAAACGTTTCTTCGGATTATAGGATTGTCAAAGCCATAGATGTGGTATATATTATAGTGAATTAAAAAGCATTGTCGGGAGCTTGAGATAGTCAGGCTGAGAGGGTGGCCCTTGCCGCCGACCGTGAAATCTGATCTGGGTAATGCCAGCGTAGAGAAACCTAGAACACTATACAAGAAACAGAATTACCGCCTATTGGCGGCGGCTAGTCGATGGATTCGTTTCATATCATATATCAAGTTAATGAGCTGCGGGTTTGTAAAAAGTTGCAGACGGACAAGCGTGTCTTGTTTTGTACCTGACTTTGGCTTGGTTTCAGTGCAGTAGACTACTGTGCATATGAGATATGTCGACAACTGATAATGTATGGTGATCATTTTATGACTGCGCATAAAGCTTGCCTGGAGATTCAGCTCCGGACAGGCTTTTTTTTATGGCCAGAAGGCCTATTTTAACGAAAAAGGGGAGCGTATCAACAATGAATACGAGTGTAAAAGCGTCGAAAGGGTTGAAGCTGACTGATATTTTGGTCACGATTGTAATCTCCGTGGTGTTCGGGCTAGTCTACAAAATATGGGGACCTGCCTATGATTTAATGAAACCATTTGGTCTGCATGCCGAGCAACTGATGTATGGCATGTGGTTTATGGCTGGCACGTTCGCTTATCTTATCATTCGCAAGCCGGGAGTTGCGATTTTGGCAGAAGTGGCCGCGGCCACAGTCAGTGCTTTTTTGGGAAGCGAATGGGGCATGTCCACCTTGTACTATGGTCTGCTGCAAGGCTTGGGAGCGGAGCTGTTCTTTGCGGCTTTTCTGTATCGGAACGCAAACCTGTGGGTCGCTTCATTAGCTGCGGCAGGGGCGGCTGTCACTTCTTTGATTTTAGACTTCAGCTATGGGTATATTGATCAGCTATCGACCTGGAACTATGTTTTGTATATTGGATTTCGGATGATTGGCAGTATTGTGATTGCTGGGGTATTCGCTTTCTATCTGGCTAAGGCGCTGGAGGTAACCGGAGTTACGCGAAGTTTGAGACCGGCAACGGAACAAGATTATAAGGGGCTGGATTGATGAGCGCGGCCAACGAAGATGTGGTAGCTTCGATCACCCGTCTTCGTTTGAAATTTCCCGGTGAGCAAGAGCTGCTTTTCCACAATATGTCCTTATCTGTCCGCAAAGGGGAAAAGCTACTGCTGCTGGGTCCAAGCGGATGCGGCAAATCAACGCTGCTTCAGGTGCTGAGCGGACTGATTCCACGCACGATAGAAGTGCCTATGAAATACGATGCTGCCGTGATCCCGAGTCTCTCTGGTATTGTATTTCAAGATCCTGACACGCAGTTTTGTATGTCGTATGCAGACGAGGAATTGGCTTTTGTGTTGGAAAATAAACAGGTTCCAAGGGAGCAGATGCCATCCCGTATTCGCGAGCTGCTAATGCAGGTTGGTCTATCGACGGATGATATACACTTGCCCATTGCCAGCATGTCACAGGGAATGAAACAGCGGCTGGCGATTGCCTCTGTGCTGGCTATGGAGCCGGAAGTGCTTTTTTTGGATGAGCCGACAGCTTTGTTGGACGAGGAGGGCACGACACAGGTATGGGATACCATTCGCAACATTTCGGCAGACCAGACGCTGGTGATTGTAGAGCATAAAATCAATGAAATTGTCCAGGATGTGGATCGGATTGTGGTGCTTTCTGATCAAGGAGAAATGATTGCGGACGGAAGGGCGGAAGAAGTGTTTCATGTGCATCGGCAGGCATTATCCGAGTATGGCGTGTGGTATCCGGGGATATGGGATGAATCGTCTTCGCCGCGTTGGAGAGAGTCTGTGACGCAGCAGAAAGATGGAGGGCATACGGATAGTCCGTCCACCTCAGCACCTACAACGGATTTGCTGGAGCTAGAACATTTTAGCGGACTCCGGGGTTTGAGCTCAGTCATTTATGTGGAGCAAGCACAGGTGCAGCCTGGCGACTGGATTGGCGTGGTCGGTGAAAACGGGGCTGGCAAAAGCTCGCTTCTGCTCTCTATGATGCGTTTACTTCACACGCAGGGTCGTTATTGCTTGTGCGGAGCTGAGGCAGGCAATACGGAGCAACTGGCTGAGCGTATTGGGTTTGCATTTCAAAATCCAGAGCTGCAATTTGTAGCGAACACCGTACGAAGGGAACTGGAATATTCGTTACCCAAGAGCCTGTTTACAGCTGAACAGTGTAGGGAACGAGTGGATCGAATACTTATACAGTTCGGACTGGAGCGGCTGGATGAACGCCATCCGTATCAGCTTTCGTTGGGCCAAAAAAGGCGGTTGAGTATTGCTACGGCTATGATCCGGGAGCCGGAAGTGCTGCTGCTGGACGAACCGACTTTTGGGCAGGATGCGCGTAATACCTTTGTCATGCTGGATATGTTGGAGCAGCTGAGAGCGGCAGGCACGGCCATTGTGATGGTTACGCATGACCCGGAAATTGTCCGTCGATATTGTACCGATGTATGGCGGATTCAGAAAGGGGAACTACAGTATGAGCCTGTCCTTTCCTCATCATGAAACATGGCTGCATCGTGTAAACCCGGGCCTAAAGCTCGTGATGTTTTCCCTGCTGTTTGTGATCGTTATAGTCATCCATGATCCGAACGTTATGTTTAATGTTGCATGTGCTATGCTGCTGTTGCTTGTCTGGTCAGGCCATCCATGGAAGCGGCTGCTCCTGTACGGATCTCCCTTTATATTGGTGTTTATTTCAACCTCAACAGGCATGATGATGTTTGGCAAAGGAGTGACGACCTGGTGGACATGGGGCCTGATCCATATTACGCAGGAAAGCTTTTTCCGAGGCATGCATCTGGGCTTTCGTGCACTGAGTATGGCCGCGGCAGGGTTGCTGTTTGGTTTAACGACTCGTCCGGTGAGCCTTTTTTATTCACTGATGCAGCAATGGAAGCTCCCTCCCAAGTATGCATACAGCTTTTTGGCAGCTATGCGGTTGATGCCGATGATGCTGGAGGAATTTCAGGCTTTGAGACATGCCCACCGTATTCGAGGTTTACACCAGCATGTGTCCAAATGGAATATGTACGCCACGCTCCGCAGGTACGCAATTCCGCTACTCGCTCAAAGTATCCGGCGTGCACAGCGCATTGCTATTGCCATGGAAGCCAAGGGTTTTGCTAATGAAACCAAGCGCACGTATTATTATGCGATCGGCTATTCGGCTGTAGATATTATATTTATTTTTTATTTTGTGGTGCTGCTGATGTTGGCTTGGGGACTTGGTACCTGCTTTCCTTATGTAGGGGTATGGGATGTACGTTAATTGTTGCAAAAGGCTTTGCCCGATTTCTGCTCTGTGGTATATTAATGCAATGGGAATTGACGGCTCGTACAGACCCGCCTGGGCTGGCGGGCTTATTACATTTTCCCGCAGTAATGGATCATCAGGAGGCCAAGTTTCATGATTACGCTGCATCAGGTAAACAAGCATTATACCACCTCAAGCGGCCCATTTCATGCGGTTCAATCCGTGTCCCTTCAAGTGGAGGAGGGGGAGATTCACGGTATCATAGGTGCCAGCGGTGCCGGCAAATCTACGTTGCTCCGGTTGATGAATGTATTGGAAAGACCGGATGAGGGAAACGTGGTTGTGAACGGGGAAGATCTGGCTCGCATGCCGGAAAAACGTCTCCGTGAAGCTCGGCGATCCATAGGGATGATTTTCCAACATTATCATCTTGTTCATAATCGGACGGTAAGTGGAAATGTAGCAATGCCGTTGGAACTGGCAGGTGTCGCGAAAAAAGAGAGAGCAGAACGCGTGCGCGAATGCCTGCAATTCGTCGGTTTAGCGGATAAGGCAGAACAGTATCCGGCACAACTGAGCGGAGGCCAAAAGCAACGTGTGGCGATTGCCAGAGCACTGGCGAATCGACCTGCGGTGCTGCTTTGTGATGAGCCGACCTCGGCCCTTGATCCGCAGACGACTGCGGATATTCTAGGCGTGTTACGGGAGATCAACCGTGAACTGGGAGTTACCATTGTAATCGTCACGCATGATATGGACGTGGTACGCAACATTTGTACCCATGTATCAGAAATGCGGGATGGACAGCTGCTTTCAACGCAACGTGTAGCTGACGCTGCGGTAGGTTCAACAGCAAAAGTAGGTGAAGCTGATGAATGAAATGCTAAGCATCATTGCACAGTATCAGTCAGAGATATGGAAAGCCATCGGGGAGACATTTATCATGGTGGGGATTTCTATCGCAGCAGCTGTACTGTTAGGGCTTCCGGCAGGAACGATTTTATATTTGTGTGGTAAAGGGCAAAAATATGAAAATCGACTGCTCTTCACCATACTGAACAGTCTGGTCAATGTTATCCGCTCGTTCCCGTTCTTGCTGCTCGTCGTGTTTATGATTCCATTTACACGTTTGGTGGTAGGCACGGCGCTGGGCACGATGGCAGCTACGGTTCCCTTGTCAGTGGTAGCCATCGCCTATTATTCGAGGCTGGTGGAACAATCGTTGCTTGAGGTGCCCAAGGGTGTGATTGAAGCCGCTACGTCTATGGGAGCATCCACGCTCCAGCTTATTTTTAAATTTCTATACGTGGAAGCCCGTTCCGGACTTGTACTGGGTTTGACCACATCCACCATTAGCTTCATCTCCTACTCCACGGTGATGGGCATTGTGGGCGGCGGCGGGGTAGGCGATTTTGCCATCCGCTATGGTTACCAGCGGTTTGAAACAGGCTTGATGGCGTTCACCATCGTCGTTATGATTATTTTCGTACAAACGATCCAGTTCACCGGAAGCACCATATCCCGCCGGATCGACAAGCGGTAAATGGTAAGTTGTATGGCATTACACTTGCACCACCCACTATGGGAAATAAAAATGACCTTACAGTATCTCAAAAGCGGAGCGGGCAGAATTGTTCTGGAGAAGCGTCAGCGTTCGCCTTTGAAATGGGATTCTAACCTATCATCACTTTTAAATGAGAGAATCCCATTTCAACAGCGATCGGAAGAGCAATCTGCACGCGAAGCGGCTATACTGTAACTCATTAACATCTTCCCAATCACAACTAATTTGGAGGTTCATCATCGAATGAGTCGGAAAAACAACATGAAAACGAACTTGAAATTACTTACACTATTTGCAGTGGTTATGCTGCTGGTTGCCGGATGTGGTGGTCAGAAGCAGGCTACACAAGAAACAACAACTAAAGAAGCAACATCCCAAAAAGAAGTGACCTTGAAAGTAGCCACGCTGATCCCACCGATGACAGATGTGCTGGATATCGTGAAGCCACTGCTTAAACAGGACGGAGTCAATCTGGAAATTGTTGTGCTGTCAGACAATATCCAACCGAACAACGCATTGGCAAGCCGTGAAGTGGATGCTAACTTCTTTCAGCATGCTCCGTTTATGCAACAATATAATGAAAGCAACAAATCTGATTTGGTAGCGGTAAAACCGATTTACAACGCCATTTATGGCGCGTACTCCAAAAAATACAAGAACATTAAAGACCTGCCCGAAGGTGCGACGATTGCCATTGCCAATGATCCGGCCAATACCGGACGTTCTTTGGTAATGATGGAGCAAAACGGTCTAATCAAGCTTAAAGAAGGTGTAGGCTATAATGCTACACAGGCTGATATTATTGAGAATAAGAAAAAGTTTGTGTTTAAAGAAGTGGATTTGTTGATGCTGGCGCGGTCGCTGGATGATGTGGACATGGCTGCCATGTATCCCGCATATGCCAAGCCGCTCGGTCTGACACCGAAGAAGGACGCGCTGATTACCGAAAAAGATGATACGCACTTTGCCATTAATTTGGTAGCGCGTAAGGATAATGCAGATTCCGATGCCATTCAAAAGCTGGCAAAACGAATGACCGGACCGGAAGTACGCAAATTTTTTGAGGACAATTACAAGGATAGCGTTGTTCCAGCATTTTAAATAAATAAGTATTGAAACATTATTTTTGATGATATTTGACCTGTATAATGGAGTGCAGTCTGTGAAGAGCAGATGGTCTCCCTTGTGCAGGTCTTTTTCTTTTTCATCCTTAATATGGGTAAAATTCATCGAAATCAGGGTACAAAGTCTTATTTTTTAAGATTTTAGTGTATTACAGCACTGTGAATTTTGGTCATAAAGGGTGATAGAGTAATGATAAGGAACCTATTAAAATAAATATACGAACAAACATTCGTTTTATGTTTTATTAACGATGTTTGTAGGAGGGTCGAGAAATTCAGCTGACAACGGGTCAAAAGCGTCAATAAAAAAAGGAAGGGAAACAATATGAAGCTGTTTGTAACTGTAAAAAGTTTGGGAAAGCGTAAACCCGCACTCGCACAACAGGAAATAGAGCTGAGCCCTACTCCAGAAACATTGCGAGATTTGATTACAGCAACCGTTGCCCTGAATGTTCAAAAGCTACGGGAAAAGCAGGAGAGTGTCGCGCTGATTCCGTTCCTCACGGGAGAGGAAATTCAGGCACAAGGCGAGACAGGCAAAGTTGGATTCGGTTCCATATATAATGATGGTGTTCCTGATATTGAGGCTGCCGTGAACACGGCGATGCAGGCCTTTGAGGATGGTTTATACAGGGTTTTTGTATGTGATGAGGAAGCGATTGAACTGGACGCTCCTTTGTCACTTCATGCAGGGGATGAGATTGTATTTATACGCTTCACAATGTTGGCTGGAGGCCTATGGTAGAGGAGGAGACGAAATATGCATCAGGAGAACAATGAGCAAGAATATTTCGCCACACTGAAAGAGCGCACGACGCAACTGGGTGGACAACAGCAGGAGTTGGCTCAGTATGTTGTGGAACTGGGTAAGCTTCATTACATACAAGAGGTTGAGGAGCCATTTATCAAATGTCAGCAAATACTGAAAGAACGGGCGGCAGAAAGCGGAGAACCGCTGTTCAAGCCACTGGCAGAAGTGTTGCGTTCTCTAATTGGACAAACAGCTGGCGATGTGTTTGCACATCTAACCGAGCATGTGACCGAATATCCTTACAGCACTGGGTATGAGCGCAGACCGTTTCGCACTTCTGATATTACCGCTCATACTTCCCGGGTTTATAAAAAAATGGTGCAGTTGATCCGAATGGACTGTATCGGATTCTCTATAATGGATTATTTAACGAAAAAGGATTACGAACCAGGCAGGGATTACCGGATTCAGGAAACGATTGGTGATTGGATTGCTTACGAGCTAGACAACGGCAATTCACAGGTGCTAGAGGCGCTAAAAGCTATTATTTATGGGGATAATCAGGCGGCGCTACTTACGCGCAATATGATTAAAGGCATGCTGCTAAGCCATCAAGATGAGAATTATCACATGATTGGCGAGCTGCTGGCAGCGGCCAGGCTTCAAGAGGGATTACGCCAAAGCATTGTGGAGCAAATGGATGAAGGAACTCCTCAGGCTCTCATTTATCTGTTAAAGGTGATCATCGACCAAGGCTTCATTCGATACAGTTCGGTAGTGCGGGCACTTGCAGTGTGGACGGGCATGGGCTTGGAATCTGCCAATCGGCGGGTCGTTCGCCAGCTGATCGAGCAGGCATATGAAGCATTAACTCGCACTGAACTGCGCCAGGAATGGCTGACCAGCTCAAATGCTAACGAACTGTATATGAGCTTGTGGGCTACGGCAGTATATGAGGAACGTGATTTATATGGACAGGTTCGCCAACTTATGGAGCAGGGAGCAGCATACCAGAAGATTGTAGCACAGTATGTACTGTCTAATACTAAAAACAAGGATCTGCGCCTCGGAATTGCGAGAGAATATCTGGATGAGACGGACCCGGAGCTTCGCTATTGGATACTGACGAACTATACAACTGATTATTTTTATGAATGGGTAGAAGGCGGGACGGTCGCGGATCGAATCGTTAAAGTGGCGCGCACTCCTTTGCTGGATAGCAAAGAGGAGCGCCGTAAGGATTTTGAACGACTTCATAATCTGTTTGTACATATGAAAAAGGGTGAGTCTACCGAGCCTTCCAAGGTGCTGGATTATGTAAACCTGTATCACCGCTCGGATGCACCTATTCAAAAAATGCTGTATCTCGCTGGTTATGATATGGATGCTTCCTGGATTGGGGAAATTATAGCCTTAAAGGATCAGATTAGCCCTAATCTGCGCGGCGAGATATTGAATCATTTTGTGCAGAACCCTGAGGATGCGGTACAGCGTGATTTTATTTTTTCCAGCTTGTCTGACAAAAGTATGAGTATCCGTGAGTTCGCTGTGGCCAAGGCGCGCAAGCTGACGCTGTCGGAACCAGAAATGCAGCAAATGGAAGCTTTATTAAAGCTCAAGACAGGCTCGTTGCGACAAAGTGTCATTGGTGTGTTGCTTTCACAATCGGAAGAGCCGCTCGCTGGCTCATTGGAACGCTTGCTTCGTGCGAAGGCGGAACTGCAACGATTGGGTGGACTGGAAATATTGACAAAGATATATGATGACCCGGATCGTGCCCAGCAGTATGAAAATCTGCGGACTTTAGCGGATATCATTCAGCAACCCACCGCCAAAGAGGAGCAACTGCTGTCCAAGCTGGGACAGGAGGATACTTATACAGGGACAAACGGCTTTGGCTTGTACGATCCGAATGTCAAGGAAGCTTGGTTGGAAGAGAAGGTTGATCTGGGTGATTTCCGAATGGCCGATGTTTTTGCTAGTCCATTGGAGAAGCTCAAGCAGTTCTTGAGTGGACTGGATGAGCTTGTTCATCATCATCGTGATGTGGAATATACAGCGGAGTATTATTCAGGCTACAAAGATACATTGCCTATTGGGACGAATCTTCGCCCTCTACGACTGGTTCAGGTCGATGAAGAAGTAGATTCCAGGCTGTCTTTATATCCTCTTTATGAGGAATGGGAACGTTATTTGCAGGAAAGCGGCATAGAAGCGCGTGATCTGCTGGAGCTTGTTTTTTATGATCGATTGGAGCCAATGGACCGAACGTTGGATCGCTACTATCGATATTTCTCATTTAACTTTGGCTATTCAGAACAAAGCAAGCAAAAGCTGCTAGAAGGATGGCGTAAAGACTTCGCCGAACAAATGTATCCTTTAGAGCGGATTAATGAGGTTCAAAAGTGGATGGCAGAGCTGACCTATTCCGATCAGGTAAGCACATTAATTAATGCTTATTTTATGGACACAGCCGGTTCCGAAACATTTGACGTAATCGACCTTGCCTTCAATTCACTAATGCAAAGTATGCCTAAGGATAGACCTGCAGAGGATATGGGAATGTTTCATTTATTGTCCGGCCCGTGGTTGGCATTGGAGAAAGGGCGAGTCCATGATAATGAGTCCTTTAAACGTTTTTTCCATACCTTTGTGAACTACGCAGAATGGCCAGGCATGGAAAATCGTTTTTATTCTCCGCTGGATCTGGAGGATCACTTCAAAGCCTATGAAAAAGGGCTGATCAGTGTAGGTGAAGTGTATCGGGAGCTGCTGGCCGGTAGTGAAAGCAGAAGGCATATGAGCACCTTAACCAATGCTCGTAATACATGGATTTCCAGCAAGCCAGAATTTTTGGAGATACGTCGTACGGTTATTGATCGACTGCTAGAGGTTGAATTGGTTCGAGGCGATTTGCCTACCGAAGCCACGTCAAAGGTGATGGGTCTGAGCCGGATTGAAGGCATGAATTATTTTATCCGTATTCTGGAGGGGCTCGACAAGGAAACGTTCGTGCGTGGTTATGTGTATGGCTACGGTGATCGTATTACCAAAAAAGAATCGTTCAGCCACTTGCTCAAGGCATGTTATCCAAGTGATGGCGAGGATGCTGCATTACTCAAGGAGAAGCTGAAGAACACTAAAATTACAGATAAACGTTTGTTGGAGGCGGCAATGTATGCCCCACAATGGATTGAGATTGTAGCAGGCTATCTCGGGTGGGAAGGACTTCGCAGTGCAGCATGGTACTTCCATGCGCATATCAATGAAGGCTTTTCGGCTGAGAAGGAAACGATTGTAGCTCATTATTCACCGATAGCTCCGCAGGATTTTAATGATGGTGCCTTTGATATTCACTGGTTTCATGAGGCCTATGAGACGCTGGGCGAGGAACGATTTGATCTGCTGTACGATTGTGCCAAGTATATTTCGGCTGGAGCCAATCATCGTCGATCCCAATTGTTTGCGGATGCGACGTTGGGTAAGCTGAAACGGAGTGAAATGGAAAAATCAGTGGAAGACAAGCGAAACAAAGACCATTTGTTGACCTACAGTCTGATTCCACTTGCCGAGCCGCCTGAACCAGATGTCCGCGAACGTTATGATTTTATCCAGAAGTTTCTGGAACAAAGCAAGAAATTCGGGGCACAGCGTAAGGCTAGTGAGGCACTGGTTTCACGGATTGCGCTCGGGAATTTGGCACGTAATGCAGGTTATGATGACGTAACCCGTCTCGTCTGGGACATGGAAGCTCGCAAGCTGGATGATCTCCGCTCTTATTTTGAGCCCCGTGCCTTAGATGAGGCTACAACGATACAACTGGTCATTGATGATGAAGGAACGGCAGATATTGAAATTGTCAGCAAAGGGAAGACGCTGAAATCCATTCCGGCTCGTTTCAAGAAGGATGAGTATGTTACGGCGTTGAAAGAGCTTAAAGGAGATCTGGTAGATCAATATCGCAGAGCTCGCAAAGAATTGGAACGCTCTATGGAGTCTGGTACGACCTTTATGGTGAAGGAATTAAGAGGATTGTTAGGCAATCCTGTGCTTGCTCCGCTGGTGAGGACACTGGTTTTCAAAGCTGGTGATCACCTCGGTTATTTTAATGGGGATACGTTAGTGTTGACTGCTCCTTCTGCTGAACAGCATACTATTGGAGAAGAGGATAAGTTGGTTATTGCACATCCACTTCATTTGTACGAAAGTGGTCGTTGGAGCGAATTCCAGAAGGACTTATTCGACCGCCAGATACGCCAGCCATTTAAGCAGGTGTTCCGTGAGCTGTATCTGCTGAATGCTGATGAACGTGCCAACGCGACAGTTTCCCGTCGGTATGCGGGACATCAGGTACAGCCGAATAAAACGGTATCCTTACTAAAAAGTCGCCAATGGACAGTCAGCTATGAAGACGGACTCCAGAAGGTGTACTATGCCGAGAATCTGATTGCGAACCTGTATGCCATGGCCGATTGGTTCTCACCAGCGGATACTGAGGCTCCTACACTGGAGACCGTGCAGTTCTTTGATCGGACAACATATAAGAGCGTGCCTTTGGAGGAGGTTCCACCTGTTCTGTTCTCTGAAGTTATGCGGGACGTGGATCTGGTCGTCAGTGTTGCTCATGTAGGCGGCGTTGATCCAGAGGCTAGTCTGACAACCGTTGAAATGCGTAAGGTCATTGTACAGGAATCCCTTCGTCTGCTGAAAATTAGCAATGTACGCTTAGATGGGAATTACGCACGTATAGATGGGAATCTTGGCGAGTATGCGGTGCACCTCGGAAGCGGTGGGGTCTACAAGCAAGCCAAGGGAGCACTGCACATTATTCCGGTGCATTCGCAGCATCGTGGTCGCATCTTCCTGCCGTTTCTGGATGAGGATCCAAGAACAGCCGAGATTCTATCCAAAATAGCGTTGCTGGCTGAGGATCAGAAAATCAAGGACCCACAAATTCTTGAACAGCTTCAAGCGTAGGATAGAAATTGTAATATAGAGAAATTCATAATTAACTCAACGTTCGCATCTAGACAAGGTTCCAAATCATCGTCTGTATAGATTGGAAGCTCAGTTTAGCTGCGGAGGTTGAGTTATTTAATATCAGGTATGAATCGAGCTCGAATAAGGAGTTATGCGTAAAAAGTTGTTCCTGGTTTTGAAGGGAAGCTTACGACATCACAATTGACGATAATAGGAGAATACAGCGATGGTAAATAGTATCTTTTTAAAAGAGTACGCAACCGAGTATCAATCGCAAGTTGTCGATTTAATTCTACATATTCAACAGAGCGAATATAATATCGCCATCACTAAAGAAGATCAGCCTGATCTGCTTGATATTGAAAACTTTTATCAGCATGGTAACGGCAACTTCTGGGTGGCTCTTCATGAAGGAATCGTAGTAGGGACGGTTGCCTTACTAGATATCGAAAACCATAAGACGGCGCTCAGAAAGATGTTTGTCAAACAAAACTATAGAGGCAAAGCCTTTAATGTTTCGAATCAATTACTTCAGCATGCCATAGGATGGGCCAAGGAACGGTCTGTTGAGGGAATCTATCTTGGAACAACACCGCAATTCGTAGCCGCTCATCGTTTTTATGAGAAGAATGGATTTGTTAGTATAGCTCTTGATGAATTGCCAATGGGCTTTCCAGTTATGAAAGTAGATAAAAAGTTTTACAAATACACCATTCAATAAATGGCCTAAACCAAGACGATCCTAAAGGAAATTCCTGCTCAAAACTGACTTCGTGCTCGCCTCGCTGCCTTCCTGCCGAGCTGCAATACAAACTGCCGCCGAGCAGGAATTTCTTTTGTTTAGGACAGGTGTTTGCTAGAATGAAGAAGACCGTGTAAGCCAATGTTAACTATACAACTGGGAGGGATACAAGTATGAGCAAAAAGATTAAATGGGGAATTGTCGGTACGGGATGGATCTCAGATCAGTTTGTTGCCGATCTGCAACATGTTACGAATGGAGAAGGATACGCCGTTGGATCACGCAATATTGAAAGCGCTACCGAATTTGCAGCCAAGCATCAAATGGCACAGGCTTATGGTAGCTATGAGGAATTAGTGCAAGATTCCGAGGTCGATGCTATTTACATAGGGACTCCTCATCCTTTTCATAAAGAAAATGTTCTAGCAGCTCTACGAGCGGGCAAAGCCGTCTTGTGTGAGAAACCCTTCACCGTCAACAGCAAAGAGTTGGAGGAACTAATCCGTTACGCCCGTGACCATAAGCTATTCCTGATGGAAGCAATGTGGACGCGTTTTTTGCCTCCGATACGCCAAGTGCAGGAGTGGCTACATGCGGGACGTATTGGTGAAGTGAAGTTGGTGAAGGCGGAATTCGGTTTTCGCATAGATTGGAACCCGGAGGGAAGATTATTGAATCCCGAGCTGGGCGGAGGGGCATTATTAGATGCGGGAATTTACCCCGTTTCTTTTGCTTCGATGGTGTTTGGCCCTGAGCCAGAGCATGTATGGAGTACCGCCCATATCGGGGAAACGGGCGTTGATGAGACATTTTCAATCATGTTGGATTATGGAAAAGGACGTACAGCTATGCTTAATGGGGCAGTTCGTCTCGGACTGACGAATGAAGCTTATATCCATGGAACCAAGGGCTATATTCACATTCCGTCGTTCCTGAATGGTACATCGGCTACTTTAGTTGTGGACGGTGAAGAGGCGCAAAACTTTCAGGATGATCGTTCCTCTACAGGCTATGCTTTTGAGGCAGAAGAAGTTGGGCGCTGCTTGAACGAAGGTTTGCTCGAAAGCTCTACTATTTCTTTGGATGAATCATTAGGAATTATGAAATTGATGGATCAGATTCGTTCACAGTGGGGACTTCGGTATCCGTTTGAATAATCACATTGAATCCACAGTGCTTCCAGGGACCGTTCAGGTTCCTGGATTTTTTTGTTATATGAACTTTTTTATACATAAGTATTCCCAATTTCCTAAAATAGAGGCTTTGGTCGCACGCTAAAAAAGATCATAGATGCATGTCAAAGCGTGGGACATATGGATCATTTTTTATGATTATAAATAGTTAAAAAACAGTCATTAAAAAGTTACAAAAGTGTAATCTTATAATCAGTTAACTGAATTGTTAGCGCTCTCTTTATATAAGAAAGAATGAAGGTCCTAGTATTTTTCTTCCAAAAACTTTCAATGAAATTTCCGAAAATGTGCGGTAGGGTGGTAAACGTGTCACTTGAGCCATTGCGGCTTTTGCTGACTTGCTTGCTTACCCCGTGGCTCTGGATTCTTGTTGGAGCTCGCAGGGTCGAGAGCCTTTGCAAGCCTGTGAGCGTTGAATAGGCATTCACCTCATGACCAAACATCAAGGAGGAATTACAAACGTGAAAGTAAAATCAACATGGTTGTTCCGTATGGTGATGATGACAGTCATTGCGGCTGTTGTGATCGGACCTATGCATATTGCAGGAGCGGCAGGAAGCCGGACAGATCGGCCTTGGATGAACACATCCCTGTCGGCTGAGAAACGGGCAGCATTGCTGTTACAAGAAATGACGCTGGAAGAAAAAATAGATCTGGTGACTGGTAAGGTCAACAATTATTATGGATTTTATAATAATTCGATGGAACGGTTGGGTATTCCGGCGTTAAAGATGGCAGATGGACCTGCGGGTGTTCGGATCGCCAATCCGGATGTGCAGGACAAGCAATCAACTGCGTTGCCGGCCCCTATTGCATTGGCTGCAACGTGGGATACCCAGGCTGCCAAACAGTATGGAGATTTGATTGGAGACGAGGCTTTTAATACGACTCATAATGTGGTGCTTGGACCGGGGATGGATATTGCCCGTATTCCATGGGGATCGAGGAACTTTGAATCTATGGGCGAGGACCCGCTACTGCAATCGCAAATGGCGACCGCTTATGTCAAAGGTGTGCAAAGCCACCCTGTCTTGGCGACTGCGAAACATTACCTTATGAATAATCAGGAGACGGAGCGTTTCACGACAAATGTCAAAGTCAGTGACCGTGCGCTACATGAAATTTACATACGCCCGTTTCAGGAGGCTATTGCCAAGGCAGACTTGGGCGGAGCTATGTGCTCCTTTAACAAGGTCAACGGCGAATCGGCATGTGAGAACAAGACCATCCTGACAGACCTTTTGAAAAAGGAAATGCAATTCAAAGGCTTCGTGATGAGTGATTATGGCGCAAATCTGAGTACAGTCGAATCGGCAAATAGCGGTTTGGACCTGGAAACACCCGGAACACCTTATGGTAAATGGGGAGACCAGCTGCTGGATGCTGTCAAGAATGGCAAGGTAAGTGAACAAACGATTGATGATAAGGCTAAGCGCATTCTGGTGCAAATGTTCAGTAAAGGTTTGTTTGATCACCCGGCTCAAAATAATCAAATTGATGCACGTGACCATGGTAAAACAGCCCGTCAATTGGCTGAGGAAAGTATGGTACTGCTTCAGAATAAAAACAACGTATTACCGTTATCTCAAGATAAACTCAAATCCATTGCTGTGATTGGTCCAGATGCAGATAGCGGCACAGTGGCAGGCGGAGGCAGTTCGTTGGTAAACCCGACGTACACGGTGAGTCCGCTGGAAGGCATCCGTAATCGTGTAGGCAAAGGAGTTACCGTCAAGTATGCACCGGGCACGGACCCTATTTCTGCGGGAGACATTATGCCAGGTCCATCAGCTGTTCCGTCTTCGTTGCTGACCACATCCGATCAGAAAGAGAATGTCAGTGTTGGATATGCGACTTATGGCGATGCTGAGCAGGGACTGCGAGGCGAATACTGGACGAATAACAAGATGGAAGGCAATCCGATTCTTGTGCGCAATGATGATCAAGTCAATATGAATCTTGGCTTTTATAATTATCAGGGCTTCAATGCGAAGTCCCCTAAAGTTCCTAATACCCCAACAACACTAAATGGTTTGATATCTGCACGCTGGACAGGGGCCATTGCAGCTCCCAAGGATGGTGACTATGCATTGTCATTAACCAGTTTGGGGTCAAGCAAGCTGTATCTTGATGATAAGCTATTTGTAGATAATCAAGGTACGAAGCTGGGAACAACGAAGAAAAACATCTCGCTCCAAGCGGGGGAAAAGCATAAGATACGAATTGAATATCGTGCCGATTATCCAACGAATGGTCGCGATTCTGGTGGTATGGTTCGTCTGGGCTGGGAGCCTCCGGCAGATACGACAGACAAGCTGATTGACAATGCTGTAAAGCTGGCTAAAAAATCGGATGTTGCGATTGTGGTCACACGTACGTATGAGAGTGAAGGCTATGTGGAGCGTTCCGATATGGAGCTGCCGAATAATCAGGATCGGCTGATCCGTGCGGTTGCCGCTGCCAACCCGAAAACCATTGTGGTACAAATGAGCGGCAGAGCTGTGCAAATGGACACCTGGCAGGACAAAGTTCCAGCGATCGTACAGGCATGGTTTGCTGGTCAAGAGCAAGGGAATGCCATAGCGCGCGTCTTGTTTGGGGATGTGAATCCTTCTGGCAAGCTGCCAGTAACCTTCCCGGTTAACGAGCAGTCTACACCTGTATCCTCACCGGAGAAATTTCCGGGTGTCAATGGAGTCGGTGACTATTCAGACGGTATTTTTGTAGGCTACCGTGGATATGAGAAATCGGGTATTCAACCTGCATTTTCCTTTGGACACGGTTTATCCTATACAACTTTCGGGTACAGTGATTTGAAGGTAAAACAGCATGCGAGTGGAAAGAAATCCGATCGTACAAGTTCTGTCGAGATTTCCCTTAAATTAAAAAACACTGGCAAAACAGCCGGAGCTGAGGTTGTGCAGGTATACAGCGGTAAGCTTCTGACCAATGTAGAGACCCCATCACGTCAATTGGCAGGTTGGACCAAGGTAGAGTTAAAGCGGGGCCAAGAGAAGAAGGTTCGCATTGAGCTCGACCCGAAAGCTCTCTCTTATTGGGATGAAAAATTCAAAGCATGGGTTATGCCATCTGGTGAAGTTCCGATTTATGTAGGCAGCTCCTCTCAGGATACAAGACTGACAGGAAGTGTTACGATTCCGGCAACCTCTACAGAAAAGGCAAAAAAGTAATCCCGTTATATTCCTTTTAAAGTGGTTAAATTTCAAGAGAGCACGGGCACTAGCACCGGCTCTCTTTTTGCTATAGATATGTAACATTCAGTAGGTATGCAAAGGGAAACCCAAGTGAAAGCTGAAATAGAAGGAAATATAGGGGACAGTCTGATTATGGAGAGAGGAGGACCTTAGATGAAGAAACTCCCAAAACAACGACGTTCTGACTTGTTCCTGCTTATAGTTGCAGCTATCATCTTGATTGGTGCTATTCTGATCAGTCTGGCTATGCAGAATGGTGTGAACACGGCAGGCGAAAGGAATGTCAGTATGTGGCTAACCACACCAGACCCGGCGAATCGTCTGACACAGCAAGCCCCAATCCCATGGAGAAAAGACAACAGTAACGAAGTTGCAGCGAATGCGGATACACTGACGGTTGAGATTAGACCAGATATTCGTTACCAGACGATGGAAGGGTTTGGCGCAGCAGTTTCCGGCTCGTCTGCATATCTGATGAATCATGGCATGTCTGCCAATCAGCGTGATCAGTTGCTCAATGACTTGTTTACAGCCGGCGGTATTCAATTAAGCTATATTCGCCATACCATTGGAGCATCAGATTATTCAGTGGATGAACAGGGACAGCCTAGCAACTATACCTACGATGATGTGGCCACAGGCAAGGACTATGAGCTAAATCATTTCTCCATTGCCAAGAATCGGGATGTGATCGATGTGCTGAAGCAAATTCTGAGAAGAAACCAGGATTTACGGATTATGGGGACTCCATGGACGGCCCCGCCCTGGATGAAATATGGTGAGCAGATATATAACGGTTGGTATTTGGACTATACCGATCCGCGTGTCTATCAGGCGTATGCTGACTATTTTGTTCGTTATATACAGGCCTATGCGAATGAGGGGATTCCCATTCAGGCGATTTCCATTCAAAATGAGCCGGAATTCACCACGTCCAAGTATCCCAGCATGAGTATGGGAGCAGTAGAGCAGGCGAAATTTATTAAGCAATATTTAGGCCCTGCTTTAAGTCGAAACGATTTGTCTACCCATATTATTGCCTTTGACCATAACTGGGATACTGGGAGTGAATATGCCAAGACCGTACTGGGAGACGAACAGGCTCGAAGCTATACGCACGGAACGGCCTTTCATTGCTACAAAGGAGAGCCGACAGCGATGTCAGACGTGCACAATGCTTTTCCGGATAAGCCTGTTTATATGACAGAATGCAGCGGAGGAGCATGGAGTCCGGGCTTTGGAGATGATTTAAGCTGGGATATGTCCAAGCTGATTATTGGCGCACCCCGAAACTGGTCGCAAAATGTCCTCTTTTGGAATATTGCACTTGACCCGTCCGGCGGTCCGACCAATGGTGGATGTACCAACTGTAGAGGTGTAGTGACCATCGACCCGTTAAGCGGTGCCGTTACGAAAAATGTAGAATATTATGCGATTGGACATGCCAGCAAATTTGTCCGTCCTGGTGCGGTACGTATTGATTCTTCTCATTATAGTGGAAGTATTGAAACGGTCGCTTATCGTAACCCCGATGGTACGCTGATCCTGATTGCCGCCAATACGGGAGAGAACACAAAGACATTTAAGGTTCGGCAGGGGAATCAAGTTTTCAAATCAACCCTTCCATCTAAGTCAGCAGCTACCTTTCAATGGAAGCCTACAACTTCCTGAGAGGGTCTGTACATCCATGTTTATAAAAATTTTAGAGTGCTTAGCCCTATCTGGTTAAGTGCTCTTTTTTTCTCTACCAAGTTCCAACTACGAATAAATAAAATTTTAAGATTGTTCAGAATCGGTTCAGAAGTGGATGATAAAATCTTTTCACTAACAAAAGAATGAACCATGTACGGGGAGAAACTGGTGAATTAAGAACAAATAAAGAATGGTAGAAAGCGCTAATCGAGACCTTGCTGGCAGGTATAGCATGGGGACCACAGCTTTGTTCATGTGGAAAAGAAAGGGGACACATCAGCAATTGTGACTAAAGCGAATACAGTCACTGGCTCTACTTATAGCTCAACTTTGACGTAATTAAGATGTTACAAAGCTGGACATTCACGTTGTATTTAGTGGTACCGCCTGGCAGAGCGACTATATTTCAGGTTCATCAGGAACCACAGGAGACATTTCTTTTGTTCTTTTCACAATATGTCGATGGTGGAGACGGTCGCATCGTGCTGCAATTGTTTTACAACCGAGAATGTGACCTCTCTCATAAAATAGAAGGATATGAGCTGGAGGTTCACCAATTCATGAAAAATACGAACCGCATGAACGTGTCCAGCATAGCGCTATATCCGGTTAATCCATTAATACCGTATCTGATCATAAACAGCATCTTTTTACGATTTTATGGATGTTACAAATGTTTCCTATTTTAATCAAGAGGGTCATCTCTATAACCCAAGCGAATTTAATACGGTCGCATATGTACTAAAATATTATGGAACTGTGGTAGATGTGCTTGGAGAGCCTCATTCGCAGGATCAATTGTTTCCTCAAGGCGTGACATTTGTTCGTAAACAAGGTATAACATGCGGCTCGCCCGTTTTTAATCAGCAGAATGAGTGGATTGCTTACCCGAAAGGTACTTATCAATATGTTGGCAGGCATACACCTTAGTTGTGTATATTGGTCTGAGACCTCTACTCTTTGTAGTGAAAGCCAGTTGGGAGACAAATTCCTCATCTCCGACTGTGTTCCCAGAAACAATTCTTTCATCAAGCTTGCCTTCGAGCATTCCCGGACAAAGGCTCATTTCCTCTGCAGGAGATGTTCCGTCTTACAGCTCTCACGCCACGTATATCATTTAAAATCCCCTCACTAAATCTTTTCTTGTTGTTTCGCGTCACCAATTATAAACACTATAGTTAAGTATAGAGTCAATTTTATCTTCCATCGGTGAATGTACATATAGTTTCCCTTGATCAGTCCTCGGTTAAATACCAGAATACCCCATAGTAGATTGGACAAGGTAACTTCAATTTCGTTACTCTAGAGCGAGCTCTTTGAAGCGTTCCAGGTGCTGCTGCGAAACGCCGCATTCGTTTTTCAAGTATCCTTCAATGTTCGCATGCCGGCTCATAATTCCCTGTAGCACGTCCTCCAGATAATCACGCTTCACCTCCAGCATGGGCCTGATTCGCTCTGCAGGCACTCGGTAAAAGCTCATCAGTCGGATCATTTTCTCGGCTTTTTTCATACGTGGCCCGATGCATATATTGGAATGCAAGTAGTCCTCAAGCACGCTTTCGTAGGGAATTCCCAGAAACAGCTGAATAATCGCCACGATGAATCCAGTTCGATCCTTGCCCCCAGTGCAATGAATCAGGACAGGAAACTTCTCTTTTTCGGACAACAGAGTGAAAAGTTTCTGTAACGTAGACTTAGAGCCAGTCCCCATATGATCATACATGTCTTTCATCGTTTGCTCAAAATCGATATCCTTGCCATGTCTAATTAAATACCTTATAAATTCGAGACGGGTAAATTCCTGACTTTTATCCTGCATGGCCAAATTCTTTACTTCGACTCCCTGATTCAGCATGCGGCTCTTGTTCGATTTCTGCTCCGTTTCCGTTCTTAAGTCGCAAATCAGCTTAAGGCCGATTTGATTCATTCGTGCCATGTCGGCTCTCGATAACTTTGACAATTCGTCGGAGCGGAACAGGATTCCCTTTCTTACTCTCTTCCCATCCGTGGTGGCATAGCCTCCGAAATGCCTGAAGTTGGTCAAGCCATCAAAATAGAGTGCAGCGGTATGCTCATGATTGTTTTTTTGCATATTCTTTTCCTTCCGTTCATTTATAAATCCCTGTTTTTTCATGACTAAATCAATGCTGTATATTTCGACCCTGACATTTATCTTATTTTGACTATTTAGTTTTGTAAAGAACTAATAGTTCATAATCCGAATAAATCTGTTTATATCGAGGATTGACACACCTGGCTCTCAAGGATATGATGAGTTGAAAACCTAAAAGTTTTTAATAAAACTAATTGGTCAAATAGGGTCTTGACGGGCTAGACTGAAGCAGGCTTAGTCCTCAACCTTCGTTCATTTCTAGAGAAAGCAGGTATTTGTATATGTCTCATCATGCAGTTATTGACGAATCTTCTAAGGAAGGGTCATTTATATTCCGTCTATATTTTTTGCCAACGCTTGCGATCGTCATAGGGACGTTTATGGTGATTTTGAACAGCACAGCTCTTAACCTGGCCCTCGCGACCTGGGATCAGGAATTTGGCGTTTCGCTCCAGACCACTCAATGGTCGGTAAACGCCTATACACTTTCACTTTCTGCGGTCATTCCGTTGGCAGGATGGCTTTCGGACAAATGCGGTGCTAGGAAGGTGTTTCTTTGTTCTATTGGATTATTCATGTTAGGTTCCATATTATCTGCATTCGCGCAAAATTCTGGACAACTGATTTTTTTTCGGATCATTCAAGGTTTAGGAGGAGACATGGTTTCCCCGATTGGAATGGCCATGCTATATCGCCTTGCTCCACCTGACAAGCGAGGGGCGATCATCAGTTTACTTGGGATTCCAATGCTTCTCGCTCCCGCGCTAAGTATGGTACTATCCGGCCGGTTGGGTGAATTCGTAGACTGGCACTGGACTTTCTGGCTTACTACTCCCAAATAAGATAGAACAAAAGGAGGCAACGCATTGATTAAGATTCTCTTTCATCCTAAAACGCCCGTTTTTGTCACAGTGCTTGCGTGGCTTGCCGCCATGATAGTGGTCTGGTCTGCTCCTCTGGAGATCCCTGTTCATTTCATGAATGGACAAGCCGACAGGTTCGTCAGTCGATGGGGCGGTCTTTTTGGTTTTCCAGCCTTGATGACCGTGTTGCTCATAATCCGAAATTGGCCTGACACTGTTGTAAGGCTTATTTATGTACTGGTCTTACTCCATATTTGTATGCTATGTATTGCTCTAATGTAAGGGAGAACGCTTTTACTGAGTACCATGGAGTGGATCGGACGCCTCATTTTGGCACGACGCCTTCTTTTTTGCTCGCTGGATATTGGCTATACTTGATCAAGGAACTTTGAAAAAATCACATCTGCCGTAACAAGTGATAAGGAGACATAAGCATGAGTTTAATAAAGGAAAAAATCGTCCAATCTGCTATCCGCCTTTTTATGGAGAAAGGCTATAGAGCGACCTCAATTCAGGATATCGCCGACGATTGCAGTATCGCCAAAGGTTCCTTGTATAAATTTTTTGAGTCCAAGGAAGAGTTGTTCGTCAGTATATTGAAGCAGCGCCAGCAGCATATGATGGATGAGGTGGAGCGAATTCGGAAAATGGCATTACCGCGCCGGGAAACGTATCTGGCCGAAATTATGGGTTTGTTCCAATTCTTTGGCCGTCACGGCTACTATATTTCCCGAGATTACAATGAATTTCCCTCGGCGAGCAACGACAACATCTCTACCCTCATTCATCAGATTCAGATTCAGATGTTCAGCTATTACCAAAACCTGCTGATGCGCCAATACGGCTCTGCCATATTGGATTGGAAATGGGACGTAACTGCCATGTTTAGCGGCATGATCCGGGAGTATACTTTTCATCTGCTATTCGCATACAAACCAATCACCGTCGAAAAACTAGCAGGATTTATCGCGGAACGTATGGATGATTTGGTTCAAGGTTTGAGTAAATGTTCACCTCAGCCTCTGCTAACCTATGAGTTCATGAAAGAGTATGAGGAAGTGGATTTAGAGTCACTTGTCCCGACAAGCTCAGCGAGGATTTCCGTTTTGTTTCAAGCGATCTTGTCGATCATTCCTGATCTATATATCCCAAATGCCAGAAAGAAGGAACTTCAGCAAGTGACCGTGTTGCTTGAGGAAGAGTTGGAAAATAAGGCACCTAGAGCGTTTTTGATCCAGGCATTGCTGCGGGATTTGGCCGCTGAAGCAGAACTATCGTTCTATGCCCACCAGTTGCAACAGCGGCTAGGCGAGCTTCTTATTAAAGATTGATTTCGATATGAGTAAAAGGCGGTTTTCTCTCAAGTATGATTTCGTATTATTAGGTCAACCCAAAATTTGGGCGGCCTATTTTAATAGGTGTTTTAAGATGATGATAGCCGGGGGAGAACTAGGTGCTGTCCCACTCGCCTCTACTTCACGGGAAATGGTTGATTCCGAACCAACAAGATAGGCGTTCATTTTCTGGTGTTCCATCAAAAAACGTAAGACAACAGGTGGGAGTTCCGTTTTCTCGTTAGCAGAACTGGAAGTCCTTCATGCATGGCATAGTTTGATACAAACATGTTTTCAGAGAAGGTTTCTCCCTTGTTCTGACATAGGGGGATACGTCAGCCGATAGTTCGATACGGCTATCGATGTTTCGTATGGGCTACCGTCGTTCGTGGAAATCCGGGATAGGCCATCTGAATTAGTTGATCATGACAGCAAGATCATGATATACCATATTAAACGATCATACCGTTCAGTTTTTAGAAAAACACGACCATGTCCTTGGCGTGTTTTTCTGTTAGTATGTTAGTTGTGTTGAAAGAAAATAAAGTGTTAAACTCGGAAAAATAGAGTATTAGATTGTAATGACATCGGCCGGATGCGTGAAGCTGCAACGCGTGCTCTTGTTATTCTCCCAGAGCGCCGAATTGGGCGCGACCGGTGACATCGGCGAGCTGTGCGGCGAAGCTGCGGCTTATGTTCCTTGTTGCTCTTCCGAAAGCAATGGTTCAGCGTACCAGTCTAATACTTTATTTTCTTTGGATAAGTGCCCTATTTGTCGTCGCTTTTGGCCGCCAGCAAAAACGCTTTGAATTTAAGGTCGAAGCCGTAGCACTTGATTCGGGTTATTTAACAACGTCAATTTGCAAAGGACTTTAAAGCTGGAAGACCTTGCGGTGATTGCTCACCGGAGATTTCATCCCAAGCAAGGATTGTTTCCAAAGTGGAAATTCACCTTTGACGCCGAGCGAAATATGTTCGTTTGTCCGGCGAATCACGAACTGAAATACTGAACCACAGACCGAAAGGACTACCGGCAGTATGCTCCCGAATTTTAGATTTAATTGAAGGAGATCGTATATGGTTATTCGAGAAATGAAAAAAGAAGACAATGCAAAAGTAAAAGAAATTATACAAGATTCATTAAAATCACTTGGATTAGCGATTCCTGGAACAGCTTATTTTGACCCTCAACTTAATGACCTACACCAATACTATAATAATTTAAAACATGCGAACTATTGGGTAGTAGAAATGGAGGGAGAAGTTGTTGGTGGAATTGGTATAGCGCCGTTTAACGAACATGATAAAGTTTGCGAATTACAAAAGCTATACTTAAGTCCAAAAGCTCAAGGTTTAGGGCTTTCCAAGAAACTTATGGAAACAGCTTCGTCTTTTGCCTCTAAACATTATGAAAAATGCTATTTAGAAACAATGCATGAATTAAAAACTGCATGTTTATTATATGAAAAGTTTGGATTCACACTTTTACATGAACCTCTACCAGGTTCTGAACACTCTGCTATGGATGCTTGGTATATAAAAGCTTTTCAAAGTTAGGTGTGTCAGTCTAATGTTTTATTTTCCCTGTACAAGTGGACCCTCATGACAAACATTAGCTGGTTTTCTTGTGTACGCTTCTTGCTGCAGAACTTGTTCAAATAAATTTTAAAGGAGAGAAGACGTTCTGATTTTATCAGTACGTCTTCTCTTCGATTCGAATGATTAATCAGTCAATGGAAACAATTGTCCATCCATTATCTTTATCCTTTTCAAAATAGAAGGTATACCGTATTATCGGGTGAAAAACCTAATACACATAGTACTCGCAGAAAATATAAGAATAGAAATAAATTTAGCAGGTTTGTTCATATTTAGATTCACCTATCCTTTCTCTTTCAATAACGACTCCTAAGAACAATAAACTTTTGCAAAGGAGCATTAAAATGAAAAATCTAAGATTAAAATACGCTATTGCTTTCCTGTCGAGTATAGTGTTGGTGGGAAGTATAAGTGGCTTTTCTATCACTAACGCTAATAGTACATTACAGCCTAATACCTATGTTCAAAGTTCAGTTAATACTGTAAATCCATCTGTATATCAGTCCATAACTAAGTTTAAAAAGAACGAGACTCCAGATCAAGTAATGTGGAAGGAAAAAAACATTACGTTATTGGCAAAAAAAGTCGAGCTGGAAAATGTCCCGAGTTCCGAGAAAAGTGTCATTACATCCATAACGATCAAAAAAGGAGAAAAGAGTTACACCCTTAAAACAGATGGATATAATGATAAACTGCGTGATATATCGAGTGTAGTATTATCTCCTTCTAATACCTGGTTGGCTATACAGGCACAGCGTAGTGCAGGCGATACGTTATTACTAATCAATCTTACAACCGGAAAATCTACCATTGTAAATGATCTATTAAAGGCTAAAGGCAAAAAAAATGTAGAATCCATTACTGCTTATAATTGGTCACCAAAAGAAGATCAAATTGCCTTTTCGTTAGGTGATACATCAAGCAGCTCCCTAGCCATTTATAATACGAAGAAGGATGGCTTTATATATCTTCCTAGAGAAACGGATTATATTAGCACCGGCCTGATTTTATGGCATAAAGATGGAAAAAGTTTAGACTATATAAGTGAGTATCCATCTGATCAAAAGAAATTATACAGATACTCCATGGACAGCAAAAAGGTGAAATCTGTTAAAAAAATTAGTCAGAGTGAATTTCAAAAATGGTTCAAACTTGATAAATACCAAACAAATTAATACAAATGTAAGGGTGGATTTGAATCGTTGGGCACAAAGGAACCAAGTTAGAGATATGCATTCAGCAGAATCTCCGCGAAGAAACAAACGGTCTCTTTTATAAATGCCATCATTAATGATCTCCTTGTACTTAAAGTTTTGAGATGATTATAATGAAAATATAGTTTATATTTAGACTTCTTGAAGTTGTTGAGTCCAAATATGTCCAAACATCTCAATTACAAAGGAGAGAGCTCATTTCATGAGTATACATTTAGAGTTGGATTCCTTGTCGGTTGAAAGGCTAGCGATGGTCCTTTCAGGACGGCCAGGCATGTTCAAGTTGTTTTATGATACAGAAGATTGTGGATGCAACGGCGTACTTGTTATCTTGGTGATCGATGCACCGAATGCAACCGATATAGCAGTTCAGTCCGATTCTTATTCTTTTTGGGTAGATCGGCAGCAGGAGCAGCAGTTCGATAGCAGAATGCGGCTTGAGGCAGATCCTAGTTACCCGTCGTTTAAAATAAGTAGCGATGCTGGTGTGTTGAGTAGCAATGTTAGAATTCAAGATCGGCGTGTAAACTCCGAGGGGTGATATGCGGGCGTGATAGGAATTCATTAAGCATCATAAAGTAATTTTGATTGAATACTAAATTCCCAAAAGACGAACCTTCTTTAGCCCATAGGGCAGAGGTTCGTTTTTACAATAACTTTTATGATAATTTCAGAAGGACGATGAGATGATGAAAAACTTGCTCGTTTCTGGCTATCGTGCCCATGAGCTGAATATTTTCAGTCAAAAGCACGAAGGCATTCCATACATTAAAAAGGCGATTACAAGCAGGCTGATTCCCCTGATCGAAGATGGGCTGGAATGGGTGATTACCCCCGGCCAATACGGGGTGGACTTGTGGGCTTGCGAGGTCGTCATTGCATTAAAACAGCAATACCCCGACCTAAAATGCTCTATTATGATGGCTTATCAAAATATGGAGGAAAAATGGAAGGAGGATAAAAAGGAATATTTTCAGCAGATTTGTGCCGAAGTTGACTATGTGGGAGTAGTTAGCCGTCAGGCGTATCAGGGAATATGGCAACTCAAGGCACGGGATGAACTCCTTTTCCGCAAAACAGACGGTTTATTGCTTGTGTATGACGAGGATGCCGGAGAGGGTAGCCCACGTTTTATGAAGGAACTGGCATTGAAAAAACAGCAGGCAGAAGGCTATCAATATATCAGTATTAGCTCAGAGGATATCCAAAGCATAGCTGACGAAGAACGATTATTCATGGACCTCTGATTTTTAAAGTATTAGCCCGGATTTTTGAACAAAAAGGACGAATTCGTCCCTTTACATTTATGTAAGCGCTATCATAAGATTTAAACAACAATAACTTATCAGTCAGATAAAATAAATTTATTGAAAATACAAACCATGAAAGGAGCTAATGATCAGATGGACAAAAGGTTTCGGCATGCTGTATTGCTCTGTCTCGGTGTCATGTTGTGTGGAGTGGTCACTCCGATGGATAGCCCAATCTCAGCTGCCTCTACAAGGCAAATGGAGAAGCTGAACAGGGGAACTGTCGCAGTGAAGGTACCAGAGGGTGTACTGGTGAGCTGGCGTTTATTGGGTACGGAAACGGATTCGGTTGGCTTCAATCTGTACAGAGGGGCAAGCAAGGTGAACGATGCGCCGATTACATCGAGAACCAACTTTCTGGACAAGGCAGGTACGACATCATCTTCGTATACCGTTCGTGCCGTGGTTAACGGAGCAGAGCAGGCCGCTTCTCCAGCGGTAAAGGCATGGAACAGCAACTATCTGGACGTTCCCATACAGCAGCCTGCGGGAGGTACAACCCCGGATCATGTGAACTACACGTATAATGCCAATGATGCCAGTGTGGGGGATCTTGATGGGGATGGCGAGTATGAGATTGTGCTGAAATGGGACCCTTCCAATTCTAAGGATAATTCGCAATCCGGGTATACGGGAAATGTATTTTTGGACGGATATGAGCTCGATGGAACACGCAAATGGCGAATCGATCTGGGACGGAACATTCGGGCTGGTGCACACTATACGCAATTTCTCGTCTATGATTTTGATGGAGATGGTAAAGCAGAGGTCGTATGCAAGACAGCAGACGGCACGGTAGATGGTACAGGTGTAAAGATTGGCGACGCTTCGGCTGATCATCGCAACACGAGTGGATATATTTTGAAGGGCCCCGAGTTTCTAACTGTGTTCTCAGGTGATACAGGCAAGGCTCTTAGTACGATTGACTATGTGCCACCGCGCGGAACGGTGTCCAGCTGGGGAGATAATTATGGTAACCGTGTGGATCGTTTTCTCGCCGGGGTTGCTTATCTGGATGGCGTGAGACCCAGCATAGTAATGGCACGTGGTTACTACACGCGTACCGTTCTAGTCGCATATGATTGGCGGAACGGCAATCTAAGCCGCCGCTGGACCTTTGACAGCAACAGCTCCACCAATGCCGGGACGGCTGGACAGGGGAATCACAGTTTGAGTGTGGCAGATGTGGATGGAGATGATAAGGATGAGATCGTGTATGGCTCACTGGTTGTAGACGATAACGGAGCGAAGCTGGCTAACACGGGAATGGGACATGGAGATGCGCTTCATGTCGGGGATTTGGACCCAGACCGTTCAGGATATGAAGTATTTAAGGTAAACGAGGATAAAAATGCCACCTACGGAGCAGCCATGTACGATCCGCGCAATGGCAACATTTTATGGGGCGTAAAAACAGGCAAGGATACCGGACGAGGCATGTCGGCAGACATTGATCCGCGTACGAAGGGGAATGAGCAATGGGCACCAGGCGTCGGATTACGTTCAGCCCAGGGGCAGCTCATTACCAACACGACGCCGTCTTCTATTAATTTTGGTATCTGGTGGGATGGGGATCTGCTGCGTGAACTGCTGGATCATACCTCCTCAAACGCTGGTAAAATCGACAAGTGGAACTATACGAACTCGACGACTTCCAACTTGCTTACGGCCACAGGGACGAGTTCCAATAACGGAACCAAAGGAACACCGTCGTTGCAGGCTGATCTGTTCGGTGACTGGCGGGAGGAAGTCATTTGGCGCAAAAGTGATAATTCGGCGCTGCGTATCTACACAACACCTTACGAGTCAGAACACCGATTCTACACGCTTATGCATGATCCGGTGTATCGCCTGAGTGTGGCCTGGCAGAACGTAGCCTATAATCAGCCCCCGCACACCGGATTTTATCTGGGAGAAGGAATGTCCAAGCCCCCGCAGCCGAACATATACACTCCTTGATATGCAGCTCGGTAGTGGGTTGAATGCTGGTTAAATGAATATAATCAGAAAGGGCTCCATGCTAATCGGGGCTCTTTTTGGTATGGGTGCAGAGGGGAACGTATGTTTTCCATATAAATGGGAACGCTAGTTCCTACAAAGGTAATATATGTGTATATAAAGGAGGCGGGATCTGTGAGTTCTTTAACGACTGAAAGCATGATCGAGCTCGTAACTAATGTCGGATTCCCTGCAGCATTAAGCCTGATTCTGTTAAAATACATTCTCGTCACCCTTAACCGTAGATTGGAGCAGCTGGACCGTTCTGTGAAGCAAATGTCACGATCCTTGGAAGAGATCGAGGCAAAGCAGAAGAAACGGTCAGAACCTACGCTCCCGGCAAATACGGACAAACTTCGTGCAGAATGAACAAAAAAAGGCAAATAGAAACAATTTAGCAACCTAATCGAGCACCGAAATTCTTATAATAGAAACGTGTGCAGTTTATGCAGACATATGATTATGGAGGTGTATTTGAGTATGAAAATAAATACGAAACTATCCGCACTATGTGTTGCGGCCACACTTTTGAGCGCGGCACAGGTCGCCGCTGCTGCACCCGCTGTGACCAGTCCCGCGAATGCGGCGCAACCGAACGTTGCTAGTCCGTTAGCAACTGTACCGACCCAGGTGCCTGCACCAGCAGCATCAGCGTCTGTTGCGACGCCAGCCCCTGCGCAAGCGCCGTCAGTTCCAGCAACAACTGCCCCAGCCGCAGGTTCCGTCCAAGCGGCCACACCAGCAGCTCCGTCTGCACCAGCACCGCGCCCATCCGCGTCGGTAGCACCAGCGGCAGCTCCGTCTGTACCATCGACTGCCAAGCCGTCCAAGCCGCAGCAGCCATCTACTTCGGCGCCAGCCGCAGCTACAGCTACTAGCGTGAATCCAACCCAGCTGGACAAGCTGAACCATGAGAGTGCGATTCCGCTTGTGCTGGAGGCGCAGTCTCGTTATCAGTATGCCATCAGCGGTGGCAAATCGTTGGGCCAAGCGTTCCAGTTGAACGGTAAAAGCTACCGCTATTTGTCCGAGGACATCGGTACGAAGACCAAATTAATCAACTATCTAACGCAGGCTTATACGAAACAGGCCAGTGAGCAATTTGTCGGTAAATTTTTCGTTGAAGTTAACGGCAGACTAGCTCAGTTGAACGCAGATGGCGGCAATTTGCTAGAGTTCAGCCGGGCTACGGCGAAAATGGTAACCATGACTCCGGTGAAGCGCAGCTACCTGCTGACCGTGCCTTATCCGGCAGAAACCAAGCAGGCGAACGAGAAAATCACCGTGAATTTTGAAAAGGTCGGTAGCTACTGGAAGGTCAGCTCCGCGCCGCATGTCATTTTCTAAATAAGTTTGTGCAACGTTCTTTATAAATAGGGTATAGTGATGTTAAGGCTTGTTTCGTAAGCCCCAATTCAACGCAGGGGAGTGCTGTGCAATGATGACACCCATCAAGGTAAAAAACGTTAAGGATATTGAGAAGATCAATCAAATCGTATCCAACTATACGTATGACATCTGGATTCATGGCAAAAGCGGCATGGCAGATGCCAAATCCATTTTAGGCATGTATGTGCTCAAGCTGGATGAGCCGCTAACTCTGGTTGTACCTGACAACGTCAATCCCAAAAAGCTGTTCAAGGATTTGGAGGAATTTATCCATTTTCCTGCTCAAGCAGAATAAACAGCAAAAAAACACCTGCAGACACTGCATACGCTATTATTAGAATTAATGCAAAGAAGCCATGGAACTTAGGTTCCATGGCTTCTTTTTTTAGTGTTCCTCTTCGTCCAAAAACGGGAGGTTGACCGAATAGTACATAACCCCCATAAGCAGCACGCCACCTACCAGATTCCCAAGCGTTACCGGAACGAGATTATGGATGACGCCAGCGACAGAGACCGTACCCGGATGATCCAGCACGAGCGCAATGGCGAAAGTACACATATTAGCTATACTATGCTCATATCCCGAAATGAAAAAGCAGAATACAAACAGCATCATAGCGAACATCTTTGCACCATTTTCCTTCATAAACATCGGCACAAAAAAGGCGAGGCAGACCAGCCAATTACACAAAATTGCGCGGAAGAATAGCTGCATTGCAGGCGCTTCCATTTTATGCTCAACTACGCTCAGCAGAAAGGAGTTCACGCTGGAGGAGTCAAACAGCCCTGTCAGGTATATAAGGAGTGCGAAAACCCCCGCACCTAACAAGTTGCCTCCATAGCTGGCAGTCCATAGCCGCAGCACCTGACCCCAGCGCAGCTTTTTACGGAGTGCAGCATAGGTGTAGTAGAAGGTGTTGCCAGTAAACAAATCCCCGCCGCCGTACGCGATCAGAATGATGGCTGCCCCGAACGTGAGCGCCGCCATGGGATAAGTGAATGGAGAATGCTCCATGTAAAAAAAATTGCCCGTCTTGAAGGCGACAATAACGCCGAATCCGATAAACATACTCGCCAGCATGGAACGCGCCAAATACCGGAGCAGGCTTTGCTTGTAAATTTTGTATTTCTTCAGGGCTAGCTGTTCGACATTGCGTAAGCCTTCCGTTTCCATACCAACGACAACCTCCTATTTTCTCATATCTAAGTCATTAAACCGACTTAATTTTTCCTGAAACATGCCCAGTCCGTCAGCAATCCAGTTAGCTTAACAAACCAAGCTTTTGCAGTCCGTACAAAATACCGTCTTCATCAGCGCGCTTTGTGACCATTTTAGCTGCGGCTTTGGCTTCATCGCAGCCGTTCCCCATCGCGACACTGTTATGTATAGTAGTTAGCATCTCCACATCGTTTAATCCATCACCAAAAGCGTATTGATTCTCAGCGGCAATGCCCAGTCTGGACGTAATTTCGCGGATTCCCTTTGCTTTAGAGCCAGCGTGAGGGACAACGTCCACTGAACTTGGATGCCAGCGTACAAAGTCAAATGCTTTGAACACCGCTTCATAGTAAGGCTCTTCTTCTGCCGTACACATCAACAGCGTCTGATAAATATCTCTCCCATGGAAATAGAGCGGATCGTATCCAACCGAAATCTTGGCCTTAAGCGTTTGGACCGATTTCTCCACAAGTTCATCGTTAGGGATATTGGCTTTCATGTCCAGATGATCCATATATACGAGAGCGTGATTATGGGTGAGTGCCAGATCGGTCATTGCTTGCAAGGCTTCACGATTCAGCGGATTGGTAGCGACGACTTCCCCGCGAAGCACGACATATTGCCCATTAAAGCTAACGTAGGAATCAATTTCTAGCTGCTCACGGATATCTTTGAACATAAAAGGTGCACGTCCTGTTGCGATGGCTACCTCATGGCCTTGCTCTTTCAAAGCAAAGACAGCTTTTTCGGCGGTAAACGGCATTTTCTTGTCATCGTCCAGTAATGTACCGTCGATATCGAAAAAAATAATTTTTTTGTCTGACATGTCCTTACACCTGACTTTCAATAATATATTGTCGAAATAAACTCATATGGATTCATTATATCAAAGGAACTGCTTCTGAATACACAAATACGTATAAATCCTCATGAATGTCCGACTTCTATAGCTTACAATATGAAATAAGGATTACTGTAAACTATAATGTCTATCTCCTATTTTCGAAGATGGGATGTGATCACCATGACAAAAATCCAAGTCACACCGGAGCAGCTGGATAACGTGGCCTCCCAATTTGCCAATGCCCACGGCATACTGTATAACCAGCTAAACGGTCTGGATAGCACAATGAACCACCTTCACAGCCAGTGGGATGGTATGGAGAGAAATCGTTTTTATAATGACTATCGTACAGCTAAATATACGCTTTCTTCTATATTAAATAAGGTTCAATCCATTGAAATTGAGCTAAAAAGCATTGCTTTGAAGTTTAGAAATGCGGATGGTGGGAGCACACGTGGCTTCTGGTCAGCCTTGGCAGCAGCGATGAACGCCAGTGCAGCGCTGGCGGGCAGCGGAGAGGGTGGAAATCATACTGGAGATATCGTGGATTCACCCCAAAATATAGACGAGTGGGAGCAGGCAGACGCGGATAAATATCATCAATATGAGGAACTATTGAAAAACGCAGAGACCATCGGCGACAAGCAGGTCATGCAGAAGATCCACGACCAGATGAATGTCCTGCGGCTGCAATACGAGGACTCGGTTATCCGTACAGATTATAATACAGGAGCGCCCTCCAAGATCACATCCGATTCTCTTGTTGCCGTCACTGAACTGACAGGTAAAGACGGAAGTAAAACGGATATATCTTAGATAAAAAAGGAAATATTATAAGTTATGAGCAAAATACGGACAAATACGATTACTGGGTCCAAAAGCATACTCAATCAGCTGGAGAACACGCTCTAGGTAAAACGGCCCAGACCGTTACCGGTTATGGAATAGGTCTTATTTTGTCGCGCGGGACTGGCGTCAGTGGAGCAGGTTCGAGCGCAGCCTCCGGCTGGGGAGAACACGTTGTCGGCATTGGTGGCGGCATGATCAGTGACAAGGTGCTATTCTCTGTCCCCGATGAGGGAGAAACCCGTACCATGATCTACCGAACAAATAAAGAAACTGGGCATGTGGAGAACATGATCATCGTCACCAAAGGTGAGAATGAAATGAAGTATCGCTATTGGGAGGATTATAACTAGAACTTGAGTGGGAAATGATTTTAGTAAAGCGAATAGCAATATCTATCACATCTACAGACTTTTTCAAGACTAAGCGAGCGGCAGTGGAAGACTGCAAAACTCATCAGTTGGTAAAATCTGTAGATTTTTTCGTGCGCATATTTCTAAAATTATATTTGAGTTATTTAATTGTTACATCGTATTTATGATTTAAGCAGCAACTTTATGGAATAAAGGACATCTGACTCATGTCGTGTCTTTAATTTATTTTTTCAAATGTAGAGTAATCTGAGCTTAAGAGCAAGGTTCAAAAAAAGATTGTATTATCATAATTTGGATAAATGTGAAAATACAATAAGAATGTAATTATATCAATCTTTTAAAAATATTTAACAATTGCATAATTTAATTTTATTTATTTTTATGTAGTGAAAATAATGAAAAAAGCTATTCTTTCAAGAAAACGACTTTATCTAATGACAATCAACAAATTTCTACATTTTGCGACCTTTTATTTACAAAAATGTAACATTTGGAAGTTGACTTATTCATTGACTTTGTTGAAATAAATCGTTATTTTAATTCGTAAAAGGAGTAGAACATGGGTTGGAATAACGATTTATAAATTATTAATACAAGCTGATTAAATGCTAGTACACGGTGATTACATATGATTAATTTGTTTTTAAATGATTCCTTTTTTCATTAATTATGTCGATCAATTTCTGCTTTAATACTATAAAGGTTATAACTTGCAACAGAAGTTAAATTTAAAAAGTACACATATTCAGGAAGCTCACTGGAGAAGAGGTTTTCAGATGAATGGTTTTCAGATGAATAAAGTATCTTTTATTTTTCCTGGGCAGGGTTCGCAATATGTAGGAATGAGTAAAGAACTATGGGATAATTTTAATGTGGTAAAGCGTTTATTCGAAGAAGCGGATGATACCTTAGGTGTAAAACTCTCAAAACTTTGTTTTGAGGGAGATTCCCAAGAGCTTCTTCAGACCATGAATGCCCAGCCAGCCTTACTTACTGCCAGCCTTGCTGCATATTATGCTAGCAGAGAAATACTGGAACTGGAACCTCAACTGTTGGCCGGGCATAGTTTAGGAGAATATTCAGCATTGGTGTGCAGCGGTTTTTTCTCTTTTCAAGATGGACTTCAAATCGTGAGAAAACGAGGAATGCTCATGCAGCAGACTACAGCTAACGGGGTAGGGACTATGGTTGCTGTTGCGAATGTTTCTGCTTCTATTCTGGAGAGCTTATGTCAAGAGATATCTACGGATCGTGATGTTATATCTATTGCATGTCACAATTCGGACAATCAGTACGTGCTATCGGGACATACAGAACCTATGGCTCGAATAGTGGAGCAAATCAAACGTCTAGAACATAGTAAGGTTAACTATTTAACAGTAAGCGGGCCTTTTCACAGTACTCTAATGAAGCCTGCAGCAGATAAGCTTGCCGTAGAACTAAAGAAATTCCCGCTACACAAGGGAAGGTGGCCGGTTGTTTCCAATGTAACAGCCTTACCACATGATGAATTCTCGATTTATGACTTGCTATACAAGCAAATGATAAGCCCCGTACGCTGGACAGATACGATGGATTATTTATATCAGAACGGTATTACCGTTGCGTTAGAATTAGGTCCGAGAAAAGTACTTGGACAGCTGATGAAAGAAAGATATCCTAGTATCTCCACTTTTTCTGTTAATACCAGTTCTTCTTTAAAAGAGGTGGACAAGTGGCTAAGTAAGCAGCAAAGTACACGCAAAGTTGCACTTGAGCGTCTGGAGGAAGGCTTTGCAGCAGCGCTTATTGCACGAAATCGAAATGGGGATTACAAACAACATATGGAGGGGGTTGTTTACCCTAGTCAGCAGATTCGAAATCGGATCAATCAACTTCAACTTCAAAGTCATAAAAATGACACCGCTTATAATGCGGCTAAAACAGAGGTGTTAGAGCTAATTCGTACTATTCTCACTACCAAGCAAGTGCCCGAGCAAGAACAACAGACGATTCTTAGTATGTTCTAAATAAGATTCATCAATGATGTTGGAGATTGTAAATTTATTAACTGGAAGCTAATAAATCTTACGATATACGGGGGAATAGCATGTATACAAATAGGTTCAAAACACTGGTTGATGTTATTACAGAACGGGGAAAGTGTGATCATAAATTTATTACTTTTATTGAATCGGATCAAAACGAAACAACACTTACTTATAAAGATTTATATTGGGAAGCTCTAGCATTTCTGGGGAATCTTCAGGATGCAGGAGTTAGGCAGGGACAGGAAATTGTATTTCAAATAGAAAATAATCGCCATTTTGTAAAAGCGTTTTGGGCTTGTATTCTTGGTGGCATGATTCCGGTACCTGTCAGCATCGGTAACAATGATGAGCATAGAATGAAACTTTTTAAAATTTGGGATGTTCTTAACGATCCTTTTTTACTCATCGAGCCCAAAATATTAAAAGACCTTGAGAAATATACATTGAAAAGCAACCAAGATGACCTATTCGAAAATATCCGCCATCGTCATCAATTACTTCTTCAAGACCATGAACAACCCAAGCAATCCTTTGCAAAGATACACACCCCTCAGATGGAGGATATAGCATTTATTCAGTTCTCCTCCGGTTCCACAGGTGATCCTAAGGGAGTCATCCTTACACATCATAATCTCATTCATAACACAAGTGGAATTATAAATAGGACAGTCGTCACAGAGCAAGATTCATTCTTGCAGTGGATGCCTCTAACCCATGATATGGGTTTAATTTACAATCATATTACCCCATTAGTTGCTGGAGTGAATCAGTTCATTATGCCGACTTCGCTGTTCATTCGTCAGCCAGTACTTTGGATAAAAAAAGCTAGTGAACATCAAGTAAGCATTATTTCATCGCCAAACTTCGGATATAAGTATTTCATGCAATTTTTCAAACCTGAAAAAGTGAAGAACTGGAACCTGTCCAAGATCCGTGCCATCATCAATGGTGCTGAACCTATCTCTCCTGAATTGTGTGACACCTTTCTTGACAAATTAGCTCCTTTTGGATTAAAAAGAACGACTATGCGAACATCATATGGTTTAGCAGAAGCATCGGTTGCAGTTGCTATCCCGCCAATCGATACTGAATATATAACCGTTTATGTTGATCGTAAGCACTTAAACATTGGAGAGTCCGTCTTGGAGGTAGACAAGACTTTTCATAATGCTCTGCCATTTGTTATGGTCGGTCAGTCGTTAGATTATTGTGAAATCAGAATATGCAATGACGAGGATGCAGAAGTCGCAGATCGCGTTATTGGGCACATACAAATCAAAGGTGAAAATGTTACAAAAGGATACTATAACAACGAAGATTCGACATCCAAACTTTTGACATTAGATGGATGGGTGAGAACTGGCGATCTGGGGTTCTTCCGTGAAGGTCAATTAGTCGTCACAGGGAGAGCAAAGGATATCATATTTGTAAATGGACAGAACGTTTACCCTCATGACATCGAGCGTATCGCTGAGGAAGTAGAAGGAGTCGAACTTAATCGTGTGGCGGCGTGTGGAGTTCGTGTAAATGGGATGGAATCAGAGGAAATTGTGGTATTTGTCGTATCCAAAAAGACGATAGAAAAATTTTCTCCAATTGCATCTCAATTAAAAAAACATTTGTATCGTCATGGAGGATGGGCGGTTCACGATATTATACCTATTAAGCAAATGCCCAAAACGACCAGTGGGAAGTTACAGAGGTATAAGCTTGCGGCTCAGTATGAAGCGGGACATTATCAGGAGACTTCGATAGTTTTAAAAGGGATCATGGAGCAAGAAAACAAAAATCAAAAATTGCCTACACTTTCGTTTGAGATCGAAAAAGTACTTCACGATATTTGCTGCGAGGTATTACTTAGGGAAGAGGTTGATACGAGAGATAGCTATTTTGATTTAGGAGCCAATTCCCTACAACTGGTTCAGATTACAGACAAAATTGAAAATCAGCTGGGGATTAAGCTTGCAGTTACCGATTTGTTTGATCACCCCTCAATAGCTCACTTGGCAGAATTTTTGGCGAGCCCTGCCGATTCTGAACAACAGCATATTCCTACAGATGATACGGATCACAACCATAGCAAGGACGTGGCTATTATTGGGCTTTCTTTGGACTTACCTGGTTCTTCATCTGTGTCACAGTATTGGGATCATATTGTTCAGGGCGATGACTGTATCAGGAACTTAAGCTCTCAACGTAAGCAAGACGCCATCGATTATTTATCAGTTGTGGATCAAAGGAAGGGAGAAGAAGAGTTCATAGAAGGCGGCTTCCTAGAAGAAATTGATAAATTTGATTATGCGTTCTTCAAGCTGAGTCCTGTGGAAGCAAGCTATATGGACCCAAATCAGAGATTATTCCTTCAGACCGCATGGCATGCACTTGAGGATGGGGGCTATGCAGGGGATCGGATTCACGGACAAAAGGTAGGAGTTTACGTCGGCTTCTCAAAAGTGGGCTACGATTATGAGCGGATGCTCTCTAAAGGAGAACCGGACAAATTTCACCAGTATATTGTTGGGAATTTACCGTCAGTGCTGGCAAGTCGAATTTCTTACTTTCTTAATTTGAAAGGTCCAGCAGTAACAGTGGATACGGCGTGCTCCTCTTCACTTGTCGCGATTCATATGGCTTGTAAGGCGTTAGCGACGGGCGATTGTAAGATGGCAATTGCTGGAGGAATCCGAACGATGCTATTACCAGTGAAGCTGGGACTAGATATGGAATCGCCAAATTACAGAGCTCGTACCTTTGATGCAGAGGCGGATGGAACAGGTGTGGGAGAAGGGGTTGCAGCGGTCCTGTTGAAGCCTCTCGATCAAGCATTGCAAGACGGAGATCGTATTTATGCTGTGATTAAAGGAAGTGCGGTGAATCAGGATGGTACAACGGTAGGTATTACTGCACCTAGTCCTTCCGCACAGACAGAAGTGGTAGAGGCCGCTTGGAATGATGCGGCTATTCACCCGGAAACTCTATCATTTATCGAAGCTCATGGAACGGGAACTAAACTGGGGGACCCTATTGAGATCGCGGGATTGACACAAGCCTTTGAAAAATATACGGATAAAAAACAATTTTGTGCAATCGGTTCTGTTAAACCCAATATTGGTCACTTATTTGAAGCAGCAGGAATATCCAGTCTTATTAAAGCAGTTCTGATGCTGCAAACGAGGAAGAATCCTCCGTTGGTTCATTTTAAGAGGCCTAGTTCCCGTATTAATTTTGAATTGTCGCCGTTTTATTTAACGACAGAAGTAGCGGATTTAAGTTCAAATGATGCCCCACTTCGCTGCGGAGTAAGTTCTTTTGGTTTCAGTGGAACAAATGCTCATGTTGTTATGGAAGAGTTTATAGAAACGCGAACAGATGATGATTCTGTAAACACGCCGGATGGCGTTCATCTTTTTACGGTTTCTGCAAAAAATGAGCGAAGTCTGCATCATTTGGTTGAGGAATATGTGGACTATTTACGCCAAAATCCAGCGGTTTCCTTGGAGCAGATGTGCTATACCACACATATCGGCAGAGCTCATATGGAACATAAATTAGCAGTTATTACTTCCAGTCCAGAGGATTTATTACACAAGTTGGAGCGATGGACTTCCGGGAACAAACAAGAGAATGCGCCTGATATGTATATAGGTTCTCATAAACAGAGCGTTGATCATAAACGGGAAAAAGATGATACGGTAGGTCGATTGATTACAGCCATTAGAGCAAGTGCACATACAGATGTTCACGCTCTACGCCAATTGGGTGAACTGTACGTCAAAGGTATGGCTATTCCGTGGCAAGCGCTTTATGCGGATGATATCAAAATAATCCAGTCGCTGCCTTTGTACCCTTTTGAACGAAATCGTTGCTGGTTTACTCCAAAAGTAGTGCAGATAAGTAACGTAGGCAGGGAGGAGAAAAGTATGGAGTCCGCGTATCCAAAAGAACTGCAAGCTACAGATCAGCTAGACTACACAGCGAAGATTTCCAAAGTATTAAAAGATGTAATCAGTAAAGTTTCCGGTTTTACGGTGGAACAACTGGATGAACAGATGCATTTTCTCGAAATGGGCTTGGATTCAATTATGCTAGTTCAAGTTCAAAAAGAAATTAGAGAACAATTTAATGTGGATGTTCCCATGAACCACTTCTTTGAAAGTGTTACAAACCTGGATCGTCTAACAACGTTTATTTCAGATTTGACATATACCACCCAATCGGTAGCGGCTGCTGATGCTCTAAGTACGGTCGATGATCGGACAGAAGTCAATCCAGAAAATACGGTTGCTGCAAAGTCTTCGTTCGAGTTTGGTGGCCTGGAAAAGTTACTCTCTCAACAAATTGAATTACTGAACAACCAACAACTTGGACTTACTCAAGTGTTGACCAAACAACTAGAGATGCTTAGTGGCGGTCAAGGGGGAACTATTCAGGCTGCATCGTTAACAACAAACAAAGATACAGTCAGTGCTCAGCCTACATCTCTGCATGCTGTGGCAACTGACGTGCCTATCACTTCTACAATTAAAGTGAATACAACTACTGAATCCAAACCCTTTGTACCCTATCAACCTCTACTAATCGGTGAGGAAAGTGGATACAGTGCGCGGCAAAATGATTTCTTACAGCGTTTTATTAAACGACATACTCAACGAACCCTCGGGTCCAAGAAATACACCCAGGATAGTCGATTGGTTCATGCTAATAATCGTCATGTGTCTGGGTTCCGGTCCTATTGGAAAGAAATCGTATATCCTATCATTTCAGAGAGCGCTTCGGGCTCAAGGATATGGGATGTGGATGGGAATGAGTATATTGATTTAACTATGGGCTTCGGGGTTCATTTACTGGGTCATAACCCAGCTTGGCTAACCGATACTTTGCGGAGCAATGTGCACGACCGTACGCCTTCGATCGGCCCTATGTCAAATACAGCAGGTGAGGTTGCTGCCTTGATTAGCGAGCTGACAGGTGTGGAGCGGGTTGCCTTTTATAATTCGGGGTCAGAAGCTGTTATGGTTGCTTTACGTTTGGCTAGAGCGGCTACAGGACGCTCCAAAATAGTGCTGTTTGCTGGTTCTTACCATGGAACGTTCGATGGTGTACTGGCTGTGTCCGATCCGAACTCAAGCGGAGGAGAGGCGTTACCCATGGCACCGGGAATTCCTTCGAGCATGATGGAGGATGTTATTGTACTCCCTTATAATCACCCGGATTCTATAAAAGCTATCAAACATTATGCACATGAACTTGCTGCCGTATTGGTTGAGCCTGTACAGAGTCGCAGACCGGATTTGCAACCAAAGGAGTTCTTGAAGCAAATTCGCGAGATCACAGCAAATTCGGGAACGGTACTTATTTTTGATGAAGTAATTACAGGATTTAGAATTCATCCAGGAGGTGCTCAGGCCTGGTTTGGAATTAAAGCTGATCTAGTTACTTACGGAAAAGTGGCGGGTGGAGGTATGCCTGTTGGCATTGTCGCCGGAAGCTCAGAGTTTATGGACACTGTAGATGGAGGTGTGTGGTCGTTCGGAGACGACTCCTATCCGGAAAATACGAATATTAAAACATTCGTAGGCGGTACTTTCTGCACACATCCGCTGACCATGCACACGGCTCTAGCGACTTTGAAATATTTGAAGTCTGAAGGGCCGAATCTTCAGGAACAACTGAACCGAAGAACCAACGAATGGGTAGCAGAGCTGAATACTTATTTTAAACAAAATAGTGTACCTATCCACATGGTGAACTATGGCTCACTATTCCGGTTTGTTTCGTTTGGCGACATTGAGCTCTTTTTCCATCTGCTGATTGACAAGGGAATTTACATTTGGGAAGGTCGCAATTGCTTTTTATCGACTGCTCATACAGATGGGGACCTTCAACAAATTACACAGGCTGTAAAGGAAAGCGTGGAGGAATTGAGAAAAGCGGGATTCTTACCTGACAATACGCCATCACCGGATGGAAATGGAAACCGAAAAAATAATGTGGTTCCCATCGAATCCCCATCGTTCCCTTTAACAAAGGAGCAGCAGCAAATTTGGTTTGCTACGCAATCCAGAAGTGATTCATCCACTGCATTCAATGAAATAGCAGCCTTGCGGATGCAGGGTCAACTGCAGCTTGATACTGTAAAACGTTCAGTTCAAGCAATTGTGAACCGGCATGAGTCGCTACGGACGGTTATTGACCTCGATGGCGAAGAACAGCATGTTCTTGACAACGTGAATGTGGTCATCTCACTGAGTGATTTCTCAGGATCTCCTCCATCAGAGCACGAAGAAAAGGTCAAGCAATGGTTTGAAGAAGAGGGAAAAAGGGCGTTTGATTTGACGTCCAAAGATCCGCTGTTCCGAACTCACATTTTACGTTTACAACCGGAAGAACATATTGTGGTGTTCACATTTCATCATATTGTTGCTGATGGTTGGTCGATGGCAGTGTTTATCCGTGAATGGGAGCAAGCCTACACTTCTTTCTGCAAAGGTGAAAATATAGTCACGTTGCCTGTACCGCCAAAATTCAGAGAATTTCAAGCTTGGCAACAGTTGGAGCTAGAACATGCAGGAGTGAGTGAGGCAGTTTCTTACTGGGCACGGACATTGGATTCCGTCCCTGTCGCCATGGACATTCCGTCTGAGGACGGTGGCATGAAGAAACCATCGTATAGAGGAAGAAGAATAAATATTCGGGCAGACAGTACGCTGGCGAGAAAGTTGAAAAAGCTTAGCATTAAAGCGGGTAACAGCTTGTTTGTTACACTGCTGAGTGCATATAAGGTGTTTCTGCACCGCTTAACTGGAAACACAACGATAGTAGTAGGGATTCCTACCTCTGGACAGTCTAGAATGGAACAAATTAATTTGATCGGTAACTGTGTTAACATGCTGCCGATTGTGAGCCATATTACCAGTAAAGATTCTTTATTTAAGTATATGGCACAAGTTAAGCAAGTCATGCAGGAGGTCGAACCGCTTCAAAGCTACTCTTTTGCTGATCTGATTGAGCGTATTGAGAACATACGGATACCTGAGATGAATGTCATCTTCAATATGGATCGACCAATGCAGAATTTTCATTTTCATGGACTGGACGTCGAATTGATACCGACGCCGATCCTGTACTCCAAATATGACATGTTTCTCAATGTGATGGAGGTCGAGGGAGAGCTTTGGTTTGATTTTGATATTAAAGCCAGCTTGGCCGCACCGGAAACAATGCAGATTTGGGCAGAGTATTTTTTACACATCCTGAATACGATTGCTGATGGGCAGGAACGGGATTTTGTAGATATCTCCCTCTTAAATCAGGATGAACTGAAATATGGGGTTAAAAACTACAGGGACTATGTGGAACTCGAATCCAGCGGCATCACGGACAACGATTCACCAAGAGCCATCTATTTACTGGATCATTATCTGCAACCTGCGCCTGTGGGGACGATCGGGGAACTGCATGTAGTACAGGAAAACGAATCTCCTTCCGAAAATTCAGTGTATTTACCGACAGGAATCCTGGCTTTGCGAACCGCAAACGGTGAATTGCGACTGTTGGGACCTGTTCAGAAGCGAGCCTATATAAAAGGACATGCCATATATACTGAACAGCTTGAACGATTTATTACCTCTATTCCACAAATTAGCGAGTGCCAAGTGATAGTTCAGAGTACAGAGGACAGAGCAGATACCCATTTGGTTGCATATGTTACGAGTATTAATGATGGAATAGAGGAAATCCTACGCAAGCAATTGCGAAATCATTTGCAAGACCAATGGGTACCTCAACAGATCATTCAGCTTGAAAACATGCCCTTAAATTCGCAGGGATATGTAGATTTGTCGCAACTTTCTACTATGAAACAAGCTGTTAGCAAAGAACCTGGTGAGGCAGTTAGTAGTACGGAGAGAAAAGTAGGGGAAATTTGGGAAACGGTGCTGGGATTGAATCGTGTTAGATCTGATGACAATTTCTTTGATCTAGGAGGAGATTCGTTGAAGGCGACTCTCTTGCTTGCCCGAGTTCATCAAGAGTTTGGCAAACGAATCCCCTTGAATGTACTTTTTCATTCACCGACAGTTTCGGCCTTGACCAAGGTGATCGAAGGAGTCAAACAAGGTACAGCCGTTTCTATTAAAAAGCTCGAAGAATGTACGCATTATGCAGTGTCCGATGCCCAAAGACGTATGTTTGTCTTGCAGGATATGGGGATAGGTACAGCTTACAATATTACGGGCCAGGTGCGTATTGATGGGGATCTAGACATCCCCCGTCTTCAGAAGGCTTGCCTGGATTTGATTCGGCGTCATGAATCATTTCGTACTTCTTTTAATATCGTGGATGGCGAAATTGTACAAGTCATTCATGATGAGCCGGCTTTTGAAATCAAAGTCACAGAAATATTGGAGAAAGATGCAGACGAGATGAGTCGATTGTTTGTCCGTCCGTTTGATCTGCGCCAATGGCCACTTTTCAGAGCAGAATTGTTTCGCTTTGAAGCTAATAAACATATGTTGGTCATGGATATGCATCACAGTATTGCAGATGGGCTTTCGTTATCCATTTTCCTTAATGAACTCGTACAGCTGTATCGGAGTGAAATGTTAGCTCCGATACAAATTCAATATAAAGATTTTGTTGTATGGCAAAAGGAACAATATACCAGCAACCGTTTGTTTGAACAGGAACATTATTGGAAAAATGTTTTGAACGGAGAATTACCTGTACTGGCAATGCCTACGGATTTCCCTAGACCATTACATCAAAGCTACGAAGGGGCTGTATTGTCGTATAACATCACTTCAGCAATGACAGAGGAATTAAAGAAACTTGCCAAAAATACGGGGACTACGGCCTTTATGATCCTGCTTGCGGCTTACAATATACTGCTCGCAAAGTATACGGGTCAGGAAGATATTATTGTAGGAACAGCGGTGGCAGGACGCCAGCATCCGGACACGGAAACGATGATAGGAATGTTTGTTAACACGTTAGCTTTGCGGAACCGTCCGTCTCCTCAGCGGAGTTTTCATTCGTTTTTGCAAGAGGTCAAGGAAACGACTCTGCGAGCTATGGATTATCAAGACTATCCTTTTGAAGCATTGATTGAGAGACTGGATATCCGCCGTGACCAAGGACGCAATCCTTTGTTTGATACGATGTTTGTCATGCAGAATTTTGAAATGAGTTCTCTTGAAGCCAATGGAGTAAAATTTCATCCAAGTGAATTCAATCCAGGGATTTCCCAATTTGATTTGGTACTAAGTGCTGACGAATGGCAGGAGGGTCTAGCCTTACGCTTCAATTATTGTACCCAATTGTTCCGATCAGAAACGATTGATCGCCTTGCTAGCCTCTATATACAAATATTACGCTCCATTTTAGAACAACCTTGGAGCGAGATTGGGAAGTTGGAATGGTTACCTGAGGAAGAGAAGTTGCAGCTAATACACGGCTTTAACACTTTTGATCTGCTCTCTTCATCGATAGTGGAGAGACAAGAAACGTTGCACTTGCAATTCGAAGAGCAAGCTCTCAAAAGTCCGGATCATGTAGCTGTAGTTCATCAGGGACATGTGATTACTTATAAAGAGCTGAACGAGAAATCAAATCAGCTGGCGAGGGCATTAATGAAGCGGGGAGTAGGGGCAGAAACTGTAGTCGGCTTAATGGCGGCCCGTTCATTAGATTTGGCCGTTGGTATGTTGGCTATTTTAAAAGCCGGTGGCGCCTATCTTCCAATCGACAGTTCTTATCCAGAAGAACGAATTCACTTTATGCTTGAGGATAGCGGGGCTGCTCTCCTGTTGTTGAATGACTCATCTAATTACAATGCTACAACTTATGAAGGTTTAGTCCTAAATATGGACGATGATGAGTGGTATAAAACAGAAAGCAAGTTGTCTTCAAAGTGGGAATCGGATTCAAGTCATTTGGCATATGTGATCTATACATCGGGCTCAACCGGTACTCCTAAAGGAGTTTGTATTGAGCATCGAGCGATATTAAATACGTTGTCTTGGAGAATAAATGAATATGCACTAGAAGCAGCAGACCGTATCCTGCCAATGCTGTCTAGCTCATTTGATGCTTTTGTGGGTGCCTTTTTTACTCCGCTGTTGTCTGGAAGTACGGTAGTGCTGCCTACGAATGAGGAACTGAGTGAATTATCGGCTCTGAAGACCTTAATTTTATCAAATCATATTACACATCTCGTGTGTACTCCTTCCATGTACATGTCTGTTATAGAGGGTCTGACTCCAGATGAAGCCAAGTCTCTCAAGGTTGTAACGTTAGGCGGTGAGAAAGCAACGAAACGGTTGATAGAAGCCAGCCAAGCCAAACATCCTGGCATTCAATTGTTCAATGAGTATGGTCCAACAGAAAATAGTGTAGTTACAACGATGTTACGAGATATGGGGCCTGAAGAAGTGGGGTGTATTGGAAAGCCGATTCCTAATACGGGCGTTCTCATTCTGGATCAATACTTGCAGTTGCGGCCAATAGGGCTTTCAGGAGAATTATGCGTTTGGGGTAAAGGAATGGCGCGAGAATATCGCAATCGTCCTGAGCTTACGGCGCAGAAATTTATCCCACACCCTTATTTGGACAATATGAAGCTCTACAGAACAGGAGATTTAGCGAGATGGTTACCTGACGGAACGCTAGAGTATCTTGGCCGCGCAGATCAACAAGTTAAAATCAGGGGCTACCGGATTGAGCCAGGTGAAATTGAAAGCACATTGTTGGCTCATAGAGCGGTAAAAGAGGCAGCAGTAGTGATTAACGGAACAGATGACAATCCGTATTTATGCGCTTATGCCGTTTTACGGGAATCGGTTACAGTAGATGTTTTGAAAGACTATCTGTCGTCAAGCCTGCCTCATTATATGGTACCAGCCCATGTATTCTTGTTGGATGCGATGCCGCTGACAGCAAACGGCAAAGTTAGTAAAAGTGCATTACCTGAACCAGGGGAGCATTCTAGCAAAGAATTACAGCACGTTGGGCCCAATAATGAAACGGAGCAGCTATTGATCGAAATGTGGCAGGATCTGCTGGAGATTTCTCCGATTGGTATACACGATCATTTTTTTGAAATAGGTGGGCACTCGATGAAAGCGACCCTGTTGACTGCGAAAATCAACGAGGTCTTTCATATCGAAATTTCAACTCAAGATATATTTGGGGCACCAACAATCGAAGCGCTCTCCAAGAAAATTCTTGCTGCCAAACCCACAGATTACCAACGAATTGAGGCAGTGACTGAGGGAGCTTATTATGAGGTTTCTCCAGCACAATCCAGATTGTTGGCCGTGCTACCGCTAGATGAGACGGGTGTGGCTTACAACATGTCGGCAGCATTGATGATCGAAGGTCATGTAGATCGAAGAAGAGTGGAGCGTACCTTTGAACAATTATTAGCCCGGCATGAAGCATTTCGGACCTCGTTCGGATACGTGGATGATAGAGCGGTGCAATTTGTACAACCAGAGGTAAGCTTTGAACTTGGCTTTGCCCGGGCTGCTGGTGATATTACGACAAAGGGCATAGATACATTGATCCATAATTTCATCCGTCCTTTTGATGTTGGTAAAGCCCCACTATTTCGGGCGGAGCTTCTTCAAATGGATCATGATAAGTTTATGCTTATTATTGATATGCATCATTTGATAGCTGATGGTACTTCTATCGACACTATTATTAACGAATGGAACAAGCTGTACAAGGGAGAAGAACTTCCCGCTTTACCGCTTCAATACAAAGATTACTCTGCTTGGCTCAGATCGAATACAGAAATTCATGCAAAGCAAGAACAGTATTGGCTTGAGCAATACAAAGGAGAACTTCCCGTACTAGATCTGCCTACAGACTATCAGCGGCCACAGTTGCAGAGTTTTGTTGGAGATATGGTGAAAGTCGAACTGTCCGAAAAGCTTATAGTACAGTTGAATCTCACGTGTATTCAAACAGATAGCACACTCTTTATGCTTCTATTTGCTGCCTATAATGTGCTGCTGGGGAAATATGCGGGACAGGAAGATATCGTAATCGGCATTCCAACATCTGGACGGACGCATGCAGATACCAATGGGATCGTAGGGTTATTCGTCAATACCCTGGCTATTCGAAACCATCCGGCTAGTCATAAGAGCTTCAAAACCTTTTTGAACGAAGTAAAAGAAAACACGCTGCAAGCTCTGCAAAATCAATCGTATTCATTTGCCGAACTGGTCGATAAGCTGTCCATCAAGAGAGACCTGAGTCGAAATCCGTTGTTTGACACGATGTTCTCCTTTATGAATACGGATGCACAGCAGTGGCAAGCCGATAACCTTAATTTTGAGCTATATCCGTTCAAAACGGGTATTTCCAAATTCGATCTTGTACTGAATGCCGAACAAAAGGCTGGGAGAGTTCATCTGGAATTTGAGTACAGTACAAAACTGTATAAAAAAGAAACAATTGAGCTTCTCGTCGAGCATTACCTGAATGTATTGGAGGAAGTAGTCCAAAACGCTGATATGGCATTGACTGATATTAATCTTCTAAGCGCAACAGAAGCGGCTGCTATGGAGGAACGGTATAACAGCACTCATATAGCTTATCCACAGCCAAGACCCATACATCATTATATTGAGGAGCAGGCTGATAGAAGACCGGATGCTAAAGCTGTTATCTATCAAGATCAGGTGCTGACCTACAAGGAGTTAAATGATCAGGCAAACGCGATAGCAAGCAATTTGTTGGCTAAAGGAATTGGACTTGGAAGTTATGTGCCTATACTCATGGAACGGAGCCTGGAACTGGTAGTATCCATACTGGCTGTTATGAAAACAGGGGCTGCTTTTTCGCCTCTTGATACAGAGTGGCCTATTGACCGCTTACAGAGCGCCCTGCAGGATTTGGGAAGTTCTACCCTATTGGTCAATCCAAGTACACCTATCAGTTCAGAAATAAATGCTGAAGAGTATCTAGTTATAGACTGCTCTGTAGTCGAAAAGAGGAGTAACGCTATCAGTAACCCGGCAGTAGATGTAGATATGGAATCACCAATCTATGTAATCTTTACTTCGGGTTCAACTGGCAAACCCAAAGGAGTTATTGCTGCCCATAAAGGAATCACCAATCGTTTTCTATGGATGAACGACTATTTTGGAACATCGGCTGCACAAAGTGTTCTCCAGACGACTCATCATGTATACGACAGCGCGGTATGGCAATTGTTTTGGCCATTAATGAACGGCGGAACGACCGTGTTGCCGGAAACAGGCATGACCGTGGATGCTACGTACATGACGAATATCATTGAACAGGAGCGTATTTCTTTTACAGACTTCGTTCCATCCGTATTTAATGCTATTGTCAACCAGTTGGACCAAAATTCAACTCGAACCAAGCAATTGGATTCTCTTCAACAAGTTATTCTTGGTGGTGAAGAAATTACGCCATCGACGGTTCATACGTTTTTAACCATTTTTCCTCATGTTCAAATCACGAACCTGTATGGTCCAACGGAGGCAAGTATAGGCTGTGTTGCTTATCAAGTGACAGGAGATGAAGACAGAATTCCTATCGGAAAGCCAATTGCCAATACCAAGATTTATATATTGGACCCTGGACTAAAAAGGGTTCCCGTAGGAATCGCAGGAGAAATGTATATTGCAGGTACACCACTTGGGATTGGATATTTGAATGATCCGACTAAAACGAAGGCTAGCTTTATAGATAATCCTTATTCAATGCCTGGCTATGAAAAGCTCTATAAAACAGGAGATTTAGCTAAATACTTGCCTGACGGTAATATTGCATTCTTGGGTAGATCCGATTTTCAGGTCAAAATTCGCGGCTATAGGATTGAGCTTAGTGAAATTGAATACCATCTTTTAGGCATAGCTGATATTCAGGAAACTGTCGTAATGGTCAAAGAAAATAAGGGAAGTTCTTATTTATGCGCGTATGTGGTTTCAGCTAATCCATTAGATACGGATCATATCAAAATGCAGTTGGCTAAGGAGCTTCCTGATTACATGATACCTTCGGTGTATGTTCCGCTTGACGTGATCCCCATTACACCTGGCGGAAAGATTAACCGTAAAGCATTACCTGAACCTGACTGGAGCGGTGCCTTAGAAGTGGAGTATGTGGAACCAACAGGTGAGACTGAAGTATTGCTGGCCCAAATATGGGAGGAAGTGCTTGCCGTAACAGGCGTGAGTGCAACTCACAACTTCTTTGATTTGGGCGGAGACTCTATTAAGGGTCTGCAAATCGTCTCGCGTTTGAACACACATGGCTACAAGCTAAGCATTAAAGAATTATTTTTGTACCCTCAGATTAGACAATTGAGCCCATTCGTTAAGGTAATCCGTCGGAAGATTAGTCAGGAAGCTATTGAGGGAGAGCTGCCTTTAACGCCAATACAGCAGCGATTCTTCCATCTACAGAAGATAAGTCCTCAGCATTTTAACCAGTCCGTCATGTTATTTTCTGAAGACGGTTTTGATGAGCAAGGGATTGTGGCTGCATTTGACTGCATCATTAAACAGCATGATGCCTTAAGAATGACATTCTGTCAGAGAGAAGATCGCGTCGTTCAATACAATGAAGGGCTAAACAATCAACCACTATCCTTGACGATAAAATCACTGCCTGAAGGTCTACCAGCAGAAGCATGGATTGAGCAAGAAGCAACGGCTATTCAAAGTAGTTTCGATCTCACAACCGGCCCTTTAATAAAGCTGGGATTATTCCGGACTGCTGAGGGAGATCACCTGCTCATTGCGGTTCATCACCTGGTAGTTGATGGGGTTTCGTGGAGAATTATTTTACAAGATTTTACGTCCCTTTATCAGCAATATCAGCAGGGGGCAGCACTACTCTTGCCAGACAAAACAGATTCGTACCGCTCTTGGGCACAAGAAATAAGCCAATATGCAACAAGCGAGGAGCTGGCACAAGAACTGGAATACTGGACACAGCTGGAGCAAACCGAGTCTGGAACGTTACCTAAAGATAGCTCCTATGAAACCAATATGTTGCGTGATAGCGAAAATGTAAGTGTCTCACTTGATAATGAGAACACTAGTAAATTATTAAGACAGGTGCACCAGGCCTACAATACTGAAATTAATGACATTTTGCTCACTGCTCTTGGATTAAGTATCAAAGAATGGACTCAGCAGTCTCGTGTGTTGATCTATCTTGAAGGGCATGGGCGAGAAGAAGTGTTTCAGGAAATGAACATTTCCAGAACCGTTGGTTGGTTCACAACAATGTATCCATTTTTACTGGATGTGGACAATGCGCATGATCTTTCATATCAGATTAAGAACATCAAAGATAGCCTTAGAAGGATACCGAACAAGGGCTTTGGGTATGGGGTATTAAACTATGCTCAAGTGAATGAGTCTGGTGTGACTGCCTTTCAAGCCGCTCCTGAAATTGCCTTTAATTATATGGGGCGTTTTGATACGGAACTAGATACAGATGTATTTACACTTTCTAAATTTTCTTCAGGAGAAGAGGCTAGTTCCTTTACGGAAAGATCCGTAGCGTTAGATATCAACTGCATTATTAATGAGAGTGAACAGTTAATTATTACATGCAACTATAACAAGCAAGAATACCAGCAACAAACCATTGAACGAATATTGTTTTTATTCCAAAAACATTTGACGAATCTAATCGACCATTGCTGCAGCAAACAAGTAACGGAACAAAGTCCAACTGATTTTCTCTATGACAAATTGTCAATCGATGAGTTTCAGAACCTGTCCCAACTTTTAAGTAACAAACTAAACTTGTAGCAAAGTGGTGAGCCGTATGAGAAACGCACTCATTCAAAACATTTATCCATTGACACCCATGCAGGAGGGGCTTCTATATCACTCCATTTTAGACGAGCACTCAGAAGCATATTTTGATCAAACGGTCATTACCTTAAATGAACGGTTGAATGCAGAGACGCTGAAAGAAAGCTTCCAAACCCTAATTGACCGTTATGATGTGTTACGGACTGTGTTTGTTTATAAAGAAACAGACCAACCGTTACAAGTCGTGCTGGCTAATAAAGAGGCAACGATTGATTATAGAGACATTACGGAATTAAATGAAGCAGAACAACGTTTATATGTTGATAATTTTACGATTAATGATCGGAAAATGCGTTTTGATCTGGAAAAGGATCTCCTTATTCGGATAAGTGTTCTTGCATTAAGTGATACAAGCTGCAAAATGGTTCTAAGCTTTCATCACATCATTATGGATGGCTGGTGTATTGGTACAATTGCGAAGGATCTGTTCCAAATTTACAGAGCTTATTCCCTCGGGAAGAAGCCAGAATTGGACGCAGTATTTCCATATAGCCGGTATATCAGTTGGTTAGGGCAGCAAAATAAGAAGACAGCTCTTGCTTATTGGGAACAACAATTATCAGGTGTGGAAGAGCAAAGTGGCTTACCTCTTAGCAGCAAGTCAACTGAGGATGGAAGCTACAAGCTGAACAACCATATTTTCACCTTGGACGAGCAGTTAACCCGTGGTTTGGAAATGATAGCACAACAAAATCAGGTAACCTTAAGTTCTGTATTTCATGGGATATGGGGTCTGTTGCTGCAAAGATACAATAACACCAAAGATGTGGTATTTGGTTCCGTTGTTTCCGGCCGTCCAGCTGAGCTGGAAGGGTCGGAGAAAATGGTTGGATTATTTATTAATACGATTCCTGTACGTATTTGTCATAAAGAAGCACAAACATTTTCCCAGATAATCAAGCAATTTCAGCAGAATATGATGGAATCGGGGAAGTACCATTTTCTATCCTTGGCTGATATTCAGATGCTAACCCCACTGGGCAAGAGCTTAATCCACCATATCATAGCGTTCGAGAACTACCCAATTACTGAAGAGCTTGCTGGTGGTGAAGGAGAACAGCTTGTTTCAATTGTGGAAACCGAGGGCTTTGAGCAAACGAATTATGATTTTAATATTGGAGTCATTCCTGGTAAAGAATTGAAGGTTAAGTTTGGCTATAACAGTATTGCTTATCAAGCTTCAGATATTGAAAGAATTGAACTGCACCTAAAACAAATAGCTGAACAGGTAGTTTCTAATCCGCATATGAATGTGGATGATATTGATTTGCTTTCTGGCGAGGAAAAACACAGAATCCTGCGAGATTTTAATGATACAGATGCCTTATATCCTCAAAGTCAAACGATTCAACAGCTATTCGAAGAGCAGGTGGCGCTGACGCCGAATCGTTTGGCAGCAGCATTCGCTGATGAGCGGCTAACTTATCTGGAATTGAACGAACGGGCTAACCGTTTGGCTCGCGTTTTGAGGATGAAAGGGATTCAAACCGGCCAGATTGTTGGGATTGCAGCCTATCGCTCACCGGAGATGTTAGTCGGAATCATGGCTACTCTTAAGGCAGGGGGAGCTTACTTGCCAATCAATCCAGAGGATCCTCTGGAACGAATTCAATATATAGCGGGTAACAGCGGCGCTTCCATCCTGCTGGTGCAACAGGAAATCCAAACTACATTGAAGGATATTTCAGCGAATATCAGCGTGCTTGCGATCGGAGCAGACTGGCCAACTGAAAAAACTAATCTTGAACCTTACAGTGGGCCGGAAGATTTAGCTTACGTAATTTATACATCCGGTTCTACAGGTAAGCCTAAAGGAGTTATGATTCGTCACACCTCTATAGTGAATCGACTTCATTGGATGCAAAAAAAGTATCCGATTGGTGTGGACGATATCATTTTACAGAAAACGCCTTACACCTTTGATGTTTCTGTATGGGAACTATTTTGGTGGGCTATAGCCGGAGCTTCAGTCTACTTTCTTCCGCCTGATGGGGAGAAGGATCCCAAGCTACTGGTGGACACGGTGGCAGAACAGAAAATTACAACCCTTCATTTTGTGCCTTCCATGTTGTCTGTTTTTTTGGAGTATGTTGAGCAGCACCAAGCAGAGGGGAAACTCAGCAGTATTAAACGAGTTTTCGCTAGCGGGGAGGCACTAACAGTAAAGCAAGCCAGACGGTTTAATACTTTGCTTCGAAAGCCGAATGGCACAACTCTGCATAATTTATACGGACCAACGGAGGCAACAGTGGATGCAACATGGTTTGATTGCCCGGATGGAGATGATTTGCAGAGTATTCCAATTGGTAAGCCTATTGACAATACCCGGTTGTACATTTTGGATCAGGAGGGGAGATTGCTTCCTGTTGGTATTCCGGGCGAACTTTATATTGCTGGTACAGGAGTAGCCCTAGGCTACATTAATCAACCCGATCTAACGGACGAAAGATTCACGGATAGTCCCTTCGTTTTCGGAGAGCGTATGTATAAGACAGGGGACTTGGCGAAGTGGCTCCCCGACGGCAATGTGGAGTATCTCGGAAGAACAGACCACCAGGTGAAAATCCGTGGATATCGTATTGAGACTGGAGAAATCGAGAAGGTCCTGCTCTCTCATCATGACATCAGAGAAGCCGTTGTTCTATCTAGAAAAGACCAAGAGGACGAAACGTATTTATGCGCTTATATTGTTTCGGACCATGAACTCTTAACACAGGAAATACGATCCTATTTGAAAGCGTCTCTGCCCTTGTATATGGTACCTGCTCATCTGATACAGATGGCTACGATACCTCTTACGCCTAATGGAAAGGTGAACCGAGGAGCGCTTCCTGAGTCCCGTCATGTGATTCGGGAGCAGGGGTTTGTAGCTCCTCGAACAGATACAGAAACTCGTCTAGTACGTTTGTGGGAGGATATTCTGCATGTGAGCCCCATAGGTGTACACAGCCATTTTTTTGAACTGGGTGGACATTCGCTGAAGGCTACAATACTGATCGGGAAAATTATTCGAGAATTCCAGGTCGAGTTGCCTATGCGTGAAATATTTGAGTACCCAACTGTGGAAAGCATGAGCAAACTCATTGAACGTACAATCGGGAGAGGGGCAGGTACATTTACCGAAATTGCTCTACTTTCTGATCAAACCTATTATCCAGTTTCCTCCTCGCAAAGACGTCAGATGATATTGCATCAACTTGAAGGAGCGGAACTGGTTTACAATATGCCTTCTGTCATGCTCGTTCAAGGACATCTGGATCAGGAACGGTTGAAAATGGCTTTCAACACTCTGATTCACAGGCATGAAGCATTGCGCACTTCTTTCTCATGGATCAACGGAGAGCCGGTTCAAAGCGTACATGACGAAGTAGAATTTGAGTTGAAAATTCATAGTCTGACCAGCAAAGAGGATTCAGAGGAACAGCATATAGAAACGGTGCTAAGTGAATTCGTCCAACCGTTTGACCTGAGCCGTGCCCCTTTATTAAGAGGCGAGCTGATCCCGTTGACAGAGAACAAAAATATGCTGCTGATTGATTTACACCATATTATTTCGGACGGCGTTTCTATGTCTATTATTATGGATGAATTTGTAAAAGCATATGATGGACAGGCGCTTCCGCCTCTATCCGTTCAGTACAAAGATTATGCTAACTGGCATAATGAGCAAATAAATCATGGATTTATTAAAGAGCAGGAATCCTACTGGCTGGATCTCTTTAAACATGAGCCGCCTGTACTGGAGCTACCAACGGATTTCCCAAGACCGTCTATTCAAAGCTATGAAGGTAACACGGTATCCCGAATCCTGGGCGATGATATAACAGAGCCACTTCACAAACTTGCAGCTGAAACTCAAAGTACATTGTTCATGATTTTACTGGCTGTATATAACGTTGTTTTGTCCAAGCATGCACGACAAGACGACATTGTCATCGGTACACCGGTTGCTGGGAGAAGACATCCAGATACGGAAAAGATCGTCGGCATGTTTGTCAATACGTTGGCACTGCGTACTAGCCCTTCAGCGGAGAAGAGTCTTTCAGCTTTTCTGGACGAAGTTAAGGAAACGGTTTTATCTGCTTTTGAGCATCAGGAATATCCCTTTGAGCAATTGGTCGAAAAGCTTGCGCTGCGGAGAGATGTGAGCCGAAGCCCGATCTTCGACACCATGTTTGTCATGCAAAATACAAAAGGACAGCCGCTACAATCTAGTGGGTTGGAATTCAAACCGTTTCCGTTCAATCCAGGTGTATCCCGATTTGATTTAACCTTGAGTGCGGAAGAAACAGGTAGCTACCTTCATTTAAATTTGGAGTATAACAGTGCTTTGTTCCAAAAGGACACTGTTGAACGCTTCTTGGATCATATGGTGGTGGTGCTAAGGTCGTTTGTAGCTAATAGCACACAAACCATAGGTGATACCGATTTGTTAACAGCGGTAGAAAAAGAATTGATTTTGAAGAAATTCAACGGGACGGCTGCGCCTTATCCAAGGGAGAAGACGATTCATCAATTGTTTGAGGAGCAGGTGGAGCGAACACCGGAACATCCGGCAGCCCTATACAAAGATCGGCAATTGACGTACCGGGAGCTGAATGCCCAAGCGAATCGGGTGGCTCACGTCCTACGGAAGAAAGGGATCGGGCCCGACCAAATGGTGGGCATCGCAGTTCATCGATCGCTGGAGATGATCGTCGGCCTGCTGGGGATTTTGAAGGCAGGCGGGGCGTATCTGCCGCTACATCCAGAGGACCCGGAAGAACGGCTGGGATTCATGCTGGAGGATAGCGAGGCATCTATCCTGCTGACCCAGCGGGATCAGTTGGACCGCCTTCATCCGCATGGAGCCAATCGCGAGCTGATCGCTATCGAAGATCTGCTGATGGAGGGGATGGAGCTTACAGGAGAAGAGTGCGAGAAGAACCCGGAACCCGTTAACTGCTCAACCGATTTGGTGTACGTGATTTATACGTCAGGCTCCACCGGCAAGCCGAAGGGGGTCATGATTGAGCACGCATCGCTGATCAACCGTCTGCACTGGATGGAAAAACGAATTCCGTTTGGAGCGGAGGATGTGATCCTGCAAAAAACGCCTTACACCTTTGACGTATCGTTGTGGGAGCTGTTTTCGTGGGCGATTCAGGGAGCGACAGTATGCTTTTTGGAGCCGGGAGGCGAGAAAGACCCGGCAACGATAGCCGAAACGGTGGAGGCCAACGGGGTAACAGCGATCCATTTTGTACCATCCATGCTGGGAGCATTCCTGGAGTACACCGAGCACAGCGGAGCCGCTAGGAAAATGCGCAGTGTCCGGCGAGTATTTGCCAGCGGGGAAGCGCTGATGACAGAACATGTCCGCCGGTTTAACCGTTTGCTGGGAGCCGAAGGAGCCACGTTGCACAACCTGTATGGACCGACAGAGGCAACGGTAGAGGTGGCGTATTACGACTGTCCTGCCGAGCAGGAACCAGAGAGCATTCCGATCGGGAAGCCGATTGATAACGTAAAATTGTATATTTTGGACCGTAAAGACCGATTGCAGCCGATAGGTGTACCGGGCGAGCTGCACATTGGAGGGGACTGCGTAGCCCGGGGATATGTGAATCGGAAAGAACTGACGGAGGAGAAGTTCGTAGCGGACCCCTATGCGGCGGGGGGACGGATGTACCGAACGGGAGACTTGGCGAGATGGATGCCGGATGGAAACATTGAATATATGGGTCGGATCGACCATCAGGTGAAAATTCGGGGCTACCGGATCGAACTGGGTGAGATTGAAGCGGCAATACTGGCCTACGAAGGGGTACAGACGGCAGTAGTGCTTGCTCGTGATGACCGTTCTGGGGGAAGTTATTTATGCGCCTATGTTGAACATGCCCAGGAATTCAATGTACAAGCATTAAAGGCTCGTATTAAAGAAGTCCTTCCCGAGTATATGGTGCCTGCTTATATCGTATCTATGGAAGCTATGCCTTATCTATCGAGCGGCAAGATCGACAGAAAAGCATTGCCTGAGCCTGATCACAGTCTGTCGATTGAGGTAGATTATATTCCTCCATCCAATAAGGTTGAAACGTTGATGGCGGAAATCTGGCAAGAGGTTCTTGGCTATGCTCCTATCGGAACGAATCATAACTTTTTTGAATTGGGCGGGGATTCGATTAAAGCTATTCAAATTTCCACACGTCTAAGCAAGCACGGATATCGCATGGAAATTAAGGACCTTTTCCGTCATCAAACGATAGGTAGCCTGACTCCAGATCTAAGAGCAGTCAGTGTTCAAGCCGAGCAAGGGATTATTGAAGGAGAGGCTGAGCTATCCCCTATCCAACGATGGTTTTTTGAACAAAAGTTCACGGAATCCAACTATTGGAACCAGGCCGTTATGTTGTATAGCCAAAATGGGTGGGAGGAAGAACTGGTCGATCAGGTGTTGTGTAAGCTGACTGAGCATCATGATGCCTTACGAATGACATATACAGCGAATCAGGACAAAATTATTCCCATCATTCATGGTACGAATCGAAAGGCATATGCTCTTACTGCTCTGGATGTAAGCCATGAGTCATCCATTGAAGAAGCAATCCAGACCCTCAGCGAAGCGATTCAGCGGCGCATGAATTTAGAAAGCGGTCCGCTTGTGCAAGCGGGGTTGTTTCACACCGCTCAAGGTGATCACTTACTACTCGCGATTCATCATTTGGTGGTAGATGGAGTTTCTTGGAGAATTCTATTGGAAGATTTGGAGCAGGGGTATATGCAGGCACTTAATAATGAAGAAATCCTCTTTCAGGCGAAGACCCATTCATGGAAGGATTGGACCCATCGCCTTGGTGATGATGCAAAGGGTGGGCGTCCAGCTCGTTACAAACGTTATTGGGAGAATGTAATCCGTCATGCCAGTAAACCGCTTCATAAAGACTATCCGGCCGCTGACAGAAGAGGGAAAGACCTGGAAATCTGCAACGTAAGGCTTTCCAAGCAACAAACAGATCGTCTACAGAAGGATGTACACAAGGCTTATAGTACGAATGTAAACGATCTACTGTTGACAGCCTTTGGGCTGGCATTGAGAGACTGGACTGATGATGACGAATTTACCATTTTGTTGGAAGGGCACGGACGGGAACAGATTTTTGATGATATAGATATAACCAGAACGGTCGGCTGGTTTACTACGATGTATCCTATTCATCTGGATATGAAGCATAATACCGATTTAGCTTACCAAATTAAGCTGACCAAGGAAGCGTTGCGACGTGTTCCTAATAAGGGCATTGACTTCGGAATTCTGGAATATATGACCCTACACGATTTGAAAAGTACTAATCAGGGAAATTTTGCACCTGAAATCCGTTTTAATTATCACGGCCAGATTGATTCAGGCTCCGTTGCGCCTTTATTTGTCGAATCAAAGTATTCTCCGGGCCGGACGGTAAGTCAGGAGACCGAGACACCATTTGTGCTTGATATTAATGGCAGTATCGAACAGGGGATATTAACCCTCGGGATTGAGTATAGCAGTCGTGAATATGCTGAATCGAGTATTCAAAAATTGGGAAATTTCTTGCAAAGTCGTTTGCTAGAAATTATTGAGCATTGCTCTGAAAAGAAGGAGAAGGAATGGACTCCCGCAGATGTGAGCGATGAGAATCTTTCAATTAACGATTTGGATGAGATTATGGCCTACTATAAAAATAATACATCTTCCTAGGCGGTGGCTTATGAGTAAAGATCTGCAAATTCAAAGTATATTCCGATTAACTCCGATGCAACAAGGAATCTTGTTCCATAGCCTGCTAGATCAAACTTCGTACGCCTATTTTGAACAAGTGAGTCTTACCCTGAACGGCTTACTCGAGGTAGAGCTTCTGGACCGAAGTCTTTCTGTTCTATTTGAGCGCCATGAGATATTGCGCAGCAATGTTTTTCACGTCAATATTGAAGAGCCTAAATTGATCGTATTCCGGCAGAAGCATCCATCCATTCACTTTGAAGACATTTCTTCACTAACGCAATCTGACCAGGTGGCCTATATAGAACAGTTTGTTCAACGTGATAAGGCCAACGGATTTGATATCACCCGGGATGAGTTATTCCGGGTCTCCATATTGCAGTGTGCGTCTGATGTATACAAGCTGATCGTTAGCTTCCATCACATCATTATGGATGGATGGTGCTTAGAAATCGTTCTGAAAGAATGGTTCCAGATCTACACATCATTGAAAAAAAATGAGCCAGTTCAGCTAGGTGAAGCTCCTTCTTATGAAAAATACCTCAAATGGCTGGACAAGCAGGATACAGATACAGCGCTTATGTTTTGGGAGCGATATTTGGATGGTTTTGAACAGCAAAGCATCTTGCCTACGAGTGGTAAAGGGAGCCACGTTGATTACGATCCACAGCAGCAAATCTTTAGCTTTGATTCGCAATTAACAGGTCAGTTGGAATCACTGGCCAAAGAACTCAAGGTTACTTTGAGTACATTGTTTCACTCCATCTGGGGTCTGCTATTGATGAAATACAACAACACCCGCGACGTGGTATTTGGCTCTGTCGTTTCCGGTCGTCCGTCAGATATTCCGGGAGCAGAAAATATGGTGGGCCTATTTATCAATACTATTCCAGTGCGTATATCAAGTGAAGAGGATCATCTTGCTTTTTCGGAATTCGTCCAGCATGTACAACATTCGGTTATGGAGGCGGGAGAGCACCATTATGTGCCTCTTGCTGATATTCAGGCGGGGAGTTTGTTGAAGAGTAATCTGATACACCATATTTTGGCCTTTGAAAACTTCCCGGGTATGGAGGAAGCCTCCGATCACGCGGACGAAAACAGTTTAGCGGTTTCGGAGATGGCTGGCTTTGAACAAACTAATTATTCCTTCAATCTTAACGTTGTCCCCGGTGAGAAACTGCGGATGAAATTCAGCTATAACGGTCTATTATACGAACCAGCATATATAGATCGATTAGGTCGACACGTTGAAGAAATCGCCCGCACTGTGGTTTCATCTGCTGATGTTGTTTTGAACGAAATAGATATTATTCTGCCAGAAGAAAAAGAATTGATTTTGAAGAAATTCAACGGGACGGCTGCGCCTTATCCAAGGGAGAAGACGATTCATCAATTGTTTGAGGAGCAGGTAGAGCGAACACCGGAACATCCGGCAGCCCTATACAAAGATCGGCAATTGACGTACCGGGAGCTGAATGCCCAAGCGAATCGGGTGGCTCACGTCCTGCGGAAGAAAGGGATCGGGCCCGACCAGATGGTGGGCATCGCAGTTCATCGATCGCTGGAGATGATCGTCGGCCTGCTGGGGATTTTGAAGGCAGGAGGGGCGTATCTGCCGCTACATCCAGCGGACCCGGAAGAACGGCTGGGATTCATGTTGGAGGATAGCGGGGCATCTATCCTGCTGACCCAGCGGGATCAGTTGGACCGCCTTCGTCCGCACGGAGCCGATCGCGAGCTGATCGCTATCGAAGATCTGCTGATGGAGGGGATGGAGCTTACAGGAGAAGAGTGCGAGAAGAACCCGGAACCCGTTAACCGCTCAACCGATTTGGTGTACGTGATTTATACGTCAGGCTCCACCGGCAAGCCGAAGGGGGTTATGATTGAGCACGCTTCACTGATCAACCGTCTGCACTGGATGGAAAAACGAATTCCGTTTGGAGCAGAGGATGTGATCCTGCAAAAAACGCCATACACCTTTGACGTATCGTTGTGGGAGCTGTTTTCATGGGCGATTCAGGGATCGACAGTATGCTTTCTGGAGCCGGGAGGCGAGAAAGACCCGGCAACGATAGCCGAAACGGTGGAGGCCAACGGGGTAACAGCGATCCATTTTGTACCATCCATGCTGGGAGCATTCCTGGAGTACACCGAGCACAGCGGAGCCGCTAGGAAAATGCGCAGTGTCCGGCGAGTATTTGCCAGCGGGGAAGCGCTGATGACAGAACATGTCCGCCGGTTTAACCGTTTGCTGGGAGCCGAAGGAGCCACGTTGCACAACCTGTATGGACCGACAGAGGCAACGGTAGAGGTGGCGTATTACGACTGTCCTGCCGAGCAGGAACCAGAGAGCATTCCGATCGGGAAGCCGATTGATAATGTGAAATTGTATATTTTGGACCGTAAAGACCGATTGCAGCCGATAGGTGTACCGGGCGAGCTGCACATTGGAGGGGACTGCGTAGCCCGGGGATATGTGAATCGGAAAGAACTGACGGAGGAGAAGTTCGTAGCGGACCCCTATGCGGCGGGGGGGCGGATGTACCGAACGGGAGACTTGGCGAGATGGCTGCCGGATGGAAACATTGAATATATGGGTCGGATCGACCATCAGGTGAAAATTCGGGGCTACCGGATCGAACTGGGTGAGATTGAAGCGGCCTTACTCGCGTACGAAGGTGTCAAGGCGGCTACAGTACTTGCCCTTGATGATCGAGATGGTGGTAAATATTTATGCGCATATTTCGAAAGCGGAGAAGGTTTGAACACATCTATTTTAAGGGCGCACTTGAAGGCACTCATACCGGATTACATGGTGCCAAGTCATTTCGTTCGGCTAGATGTTATGCCGCACCTGTCCAGTGGCAAGGTTAACCGTAAAGCGCTACCCGAACCAGATCATGGGATGCGAGCCACCAGCTATGTTGCACCAAGAAACGAAACGGAAAGAAAACTAGCCGAGATTTGGGAGAAGTTACTGGACATATCCTCCATCGGTATACATGACAACTTTTTTGAACTGGGTGGACATTCACTAACAGCGACTCGACTCATGTCTCGAATCAATAAGTTGCTGCAAGTTGAAATTCCACTCCGTGATATTTTTGCACATCCGACCATCGAAGAAATGAGTGTTTTGATCTGCGGACCAGAGGTTGCAGCTGGGACGATGATGGATATTGCTCCTGCCGAGCTACGCGATTCTTATCCAGTGACATCCGTTCAAAAGAGACAAATGATTTTACATCAGTTTGAAGGAGCAGAAACAGCATACAATATGCCCTTTGCCTTACTGATGGAGGGAGAACTGGACATCCAGCGGCTGGGGCGAGTGTTCAGGGATCTAATAGATAGGCATGAGGCATTGCGGACATCATTTGAGTGGGGCACAGAGGAGCCAGTACAAAAAATTCATAGTGAGGTTCCATTTCAACTGAGTTTCCAACAGGCTGATGATATCGAAATAGAAGCACAGGACAAACAGATTCAAGCGATATTCAAATCGTTCGTAAGACCGTTTAACTTAGGTCAGGCTCCATTATTGCGGGCGAAGCTGGTGCGTATTTCGGACAATAGGCATATTTTGATGGTAGATATGCACCATATTGTTGCAGATGGCGTTTCCATGAGCGTTTTGGCTAATGATTTCACGACATTGTATCACGGGAACTCGCTGCCACCATTGCGTATTCAATATAAAGACTACGCCGTTTGGAACAGTGAGTGGATCAAAGAAGGACACTTGATGAAGCAGGAACAGTACTGGTTAGACTTGTTTTCGGATGAGCTTCCTGTCCTTAATCTACCAACTGATTTCACGAGGCCTCAAGTACAAAGCTTTGAAGGTGACCGGTATTCTTTTCAAGCTGACAAGACACTTCGTGAAAGTCTACAGCAATTTGTTGCAGCAAATCGGACCACTTTATTTATGGTACTGTTATCGGCTTACAACGTGTTGCTGCATAAGTATTCAGGCCAGGAAGATATCGTGGTAGGGTCTCCAATAGCAGGTCGTAATCATACAGATTTAGAAAATATTATGGGGATGTTCGTTAACACACTAGTGCTGCGCAACCGTCCAGCTGCTGACAAAACGCTCAAGCAATTTTTACTGGAGGTGCAAAGAAGCAGCCTGGAAGCTTTCGAACATCAGGATTATCCAATAGAAGATCTTGTAGATAAGCTCGAACTTCACAGGGATTTAAGCCGAAATCCTCTGTTTGATACGATGTTCTCTCTAGAAAATACCGATTCGGTAAGCCTGCAAGCTGACGGGATATCCATATCACCGTATTCTGTTGAAGCTGGCATTGCCAAAGTTGATTTAACGTTAACAGCAGAAGCGGATCAAGAGGGACTCTCTTTTCGAATTGATTATTGTAACAAGCTGTTTCACAAAGAAAGTATTGAGAGAATGTCGAAGCATTATTTGCAGATTTTGCAGACTATTGTGGACTCTGCGGATCTCCGGATTAGCGACGTAAACATGGTAACTGCATCCGAAGAAGAGATCCTGTTAACGAAATTTAATACGGTACCCGCTTCTAACGAGAAAGAGAACCGAAAATTGCTGCATCAGCTCTTTGAAGAGCAGGTAGCGAAGACGCCGGAGCGTGTCGCAGTATCGTTCGAGGAACAACAATGGACTTACAGCGAGTTAAACGATAAAGCGAATCAGCTTGCCAGAGTGCTTAGAGAAAAAGGAGTACAGGCCAATACGCTTGTTGGCATTATGGTAGAGCGATCTTTTGAAATGATAGTCGGAATCCTAGGGATTTTAAAGGCTGGGGGTGCATATGTTCCTCTGGCACCAGATTATCCTGCGGAGCGAATTAGTCTGATGCTATACGATTGCAAGATAACACTATTATTGGCTTCCCATCATGTTCTGACTGAATCAACTTTCATAAAAGAGGCAGGAGCAGATGGATTTGCAGGGGAAATCCTTGATTTGGATCAGCTCGATATGATCGTTAAGGATTCAGATTCTAGTAACTTACCTTATGTGAATGAACCGGATGATTTGGCATATGTGCTATACACCTCTGGCTCAACAGGTAAACCAAAAGGGAATCTGACCATGCATTATAACGTGGGAAGATTGATTAAAAACTCCAATTATATCGATCTTACAGAACAGGATATTCTCTTGCAGTTATCTAACTATGCCTTTGATGGGTCAGTCTTCGATATATTCGGCGCTCTGGTCAATGGTTCTAAGCTGATTCTCTTACGTAAAGAGAATATGCTGAATCCAGAAAAACTGTCTTCCTTAATTCGAAATGAAAATGTCTCGGTATTTTTTATTACTACCGCCTTGTTTAACACGTTGATAGAAACCAATATTGAATGTTTTACTACAATTCGCAAAGTACTTTTTGGTGGAGAGCGGGTTTCACTTCCGCATGTGAGTAAGTTGTTTGAATATATCGGACCCCATAAAATGCTGCATATGTACGGTCCTACCGAAAGCACGGTCTTTGCTACCTGTTATGGTGTAGATCAGATTCATGAACGGAAAGGTACAATTCCGATTGGAGCCCCGATTACAGGTACTACTGTGTATATTCTGGATAAAAATCTCAAATTGCAGCCTATTGGTATTCCGGGAGAGCTTTGTATAGCAGGCGATGCACTTTCCCAGGGCTATTTGAACCTACCTGACTTTACAAAAGAAAAGTTTATAGACAATCCATTTAATCCAGGCGAGAAAATGTACAAAACAGGTGACATTGCAAAATGGCTTCCAGATGGAAATATTGAATTTGTAGGCCGCCAAGATCATCTGGTGAAAATTAGGGGGTTCCGTATAGAGCTTGGAGAAATTGAAAATCAACTACTATCCCATGAACGCATTAAAGAGGCAATAGTTGTAGCTAAACCGGATCAATCCGGCCAAAATCGTATTTCTGCATATATGGTGACAGACGGGGAATTAAATACTTCAGCTATTCGCCGTTACTTGGCGAAGTATTTACCAGATTACATGTTGCCATCCAGCTTAATACTGCTAGACAGTTTGCCGCTGAACGCTAATGGCAAGGTGGATCAGAAGAAATTGCCAGAGCCTCATATCAACTTAGACTTAAGCACGCTGTATGAACCACCGACAAGCCCTACGGAAGAGAAGTTGATCAAAATTTGGGAAGGCGTACTGGGACAAGAGGGAATTGGAATTAGTCACAGTTTTTTTGACCTTGGAGGAGACTCTATTAAGGCTATTCAAGTTATCGCAAGGTTGAGTCAAGAGGGATTAAAGCTGGATATGAAGGACATATTTCAGCACCCTACTGTTCAGCAAGTAGCACCATATGTCCAACGTCGTTCCAGAATCATTGACCAGAAGGCGGTAACAGGTGAGGTACAGCTAACTCCAATCCAAAAATGGTTCTTCGAAAATGTACAGGATGATCGGAACCATTTTAATCAAGCGGTTATGTTGTTTACTAGTGGTGTGTTTGATGAAGAAGCCCTGAAAACTGCTTTGGAGAATATTATTATTCACCATGATGTCCTACGAATGGCGTATGAGATCGGTCAGAGTTCTGTTAGCCAATACCATATGGAAACGCAGTTAAAGCCTCTTCATTTAAATATTTATAATCTACAAGGAAATAACGATGCTGAAAGCAAGATTGAGGAAGAGGCTAGTCGGCTACAGGCTACCATGGACTTAAGAGCAGGCGAGATTATCCGGGTTGGCTTGTTCCAAACAGATCAAGGTCAGCATTTGCTGATTGCTATTCACCATTTAGTTATTGATGGAGTCTCCTGGCGAATCTTATTAGAGGATTTGGAGAGCGCATATACCCAGGCATTACAAGGTGAGACTATCACTTTGCCGGATAAAACAGACTCTTTTCAGTATTGGTCTGACCGGCTTGCAGAGTATTCGAATAGTCGGGCTTTACTAAAGGAGAAGGCATATTGGCAGCAAATTGAAGGTGTTCAATGTGAGTCTCCATTTCCTCAGAAGAGAGCAGTTACTGAAGAGGGTGGAGTGAAAAAAGAAAGAACGAGTATAGCTGTCCGGTTGGACAAGCAAGATACACAGCTACTGCTTGGAACTGCTCATCAGGCCTATAATACCGAAATTAATGACTTATTGTTATCAGCACTTGGATTGACTATTAAGCAATGGACGGGTAGTAAAATCTTCGCTATTAATCTTGAAGGACATGGCAGGGAAGAGATTATGGAGGAGATTGATGTTACTCGAACCATAGGCTGGTTTACTTCGATGTTTCCTGTTGTGCTGGATATGAGGGATAGTGAAGATATTTCATCTGTTATTCGGCGAACTAAGGAAATGATTCGGCATATCCCTAATCGAGGGATTGGATACGGAGTTCTGAAGTATTTGACCAATGTGGAGCATATTCAAGATTTAGATTTTAACATACAGCCACAAATCAGTTTTAATTATCTGGGACAATTTATGGATGGTACGCAAGAGGGAAGCTTTGAATCGTCACCGTTATCTCCTGGACGTTCTGTTGGTGAAGGGGCAGAAAGCCATTTTACACTGGACATCAACAGTATTGTTTCCCAAGACCAACTGTTACTTGAATTTGGATATATTCGCGGCGAGCATGAAGACCATGCTATTAAACAATTATCCCTTATGTATATAGAGCATTTAAAAATGTTAATTAATCACTGTACAAGCATTTCACAGAAGGTTCTCACACCATCTGATTACCAAGACCATACTCTCTCTATTCCTGAATTAGATCAGATTCTCACACAGTTTGGTGGGACTGAACAGGTAGAGCATATTTACCCGTTAACACCTATGCAGCAGGGAATGCTGTTCCATTACATGATGGAGCCGGAAACTACAGCTTATGTGGAACAAGTCGCGATTGAAATGGAAGGTGAACTACAGCAGGAGCTTCTGGAACAGAGTTTTCAAGAATTGTTGGCAAAATATGAAGTATTGCGTACGAATTTTGTGTTTACCGGTATACGTGAACCTCGGCAAGTAGTGCGTAAACATCAACATGCAGAGTTTCGGTTTTATGACCTTACCGGGATGAATGAGCAAGAAATTAACGCTTATCTAGAGGATTACAAAAAACAAGATCTTCTGCGTGGATTTGATTTATCCAATGAGGCACTAATACGTATAAATGTATTAAAAACAACTCCTGATAAGTTCCTTATGATGTGGACCTTCCATCATATGATTATGGATGGATGGTGCGTAGGAATTGTCTACCACGATTTTATGAGCATGTATCTAGAATTGAAAGATGGTAGACCGCTTAAGTCTGAAACAGCCCCTGCTTATTCAACTTATATTCGTTGGCTGGAAAAGCAGGACAAAGAGGAGTCCATGCAATATTGGAAACAGGCTTTGGATGGATATACGCAATGTGCAGTTATACCAAAGACGTCCAAATTGCAGGCTAAAGAAAGTGGTTATCAGACGAGTCAGCTGGAATTTTCGTTAGACCAAACACTGACACGACGATTAACAGAGATTGCATCTCATAATCGGATTACGGTCAACACGTTGTTCCAATCCATGTGGGGGGCATTGCTTCAAAGATATAACAATACCAACGATGTAGTATTTGGAGCAGTTGTTTCAGGGCGACCGCCAGTAATCCCGGACATTGAGAGCATGGTAGGTATTTTCATTAATACGATTCCCGTGCGAATTTATGGCGAGGAGAATGAAAGCTTCATTGAAATGGCCAAGAGAGCTCAACAAAGCTCCATTGAATCGGTTAAGTATGAGTACACATCATTAGCTGACATTCAATCCATATCTACACTGAAGCAAAGCTTGTTAGATCATATTATTGTGTTTGAAAATTACCCTGAGTATGGCGAAGAAGAGGCGCTGCAGAAGCACAATCTGAAAATTCACGTGCGAGATATGGCCTTTTATGAACAGACAAACTATGACTTTAATCTTATTGTTTCCCTAAAAGAAGAACTGAACATTAAATTTCTGTACAACGCTGATACCTTAAGTAGAGAATTTGTGGAACGTATAAAAAATCATTTAAATGGCGTGGTCCGACAAATCGTGGATAATCCGGAGATGAGTATATCCTCAATTGAAGTAACTTCTTTACCAGAGAAAGAAGTGATTTTGAATGAATTTAACAATACGACGGCGATCTATCCGCGAGAGAAGACAATCCATCAATTGTTTGAGGAGCAGGTGGAGCGAACACCGGAACATCCGGCAGCCCTTTATAAAGGACGGCAACTAACATATCAGGAGCTGAATTCCCAAGCGAATCGGTTGGCTCATGTGCTGCGGGAAAAAGGAGTAGGACCTGATCGTGTGGTGGGGATCGCGGTTCACCGGTCGTTGGAGATGATTATCGGACTACTAGGAATCTTGAAAGCAGGTGGAGCCTATCTGCCGCTGAATCCAGAGGACCCTGAAGAACGACTGGCGTTCATGCTGGAGGACAGTGGAGCATCCATTTTATTGACCCAGCAAGAGTTAGCGGAGCAGCTTCGTTGTCATGGAACAACCCGGGAACTGATCGCTATCGAAGATATGCTGGTACAGAAAAAGGAGCAAACAGGAAGAGAAAAGAATCTGGAATCGATCAATCGCTCGACGGATTTGGTGTATGTGATTTACACCTCGGGGTCTACGGGTAAGCCCAAAGGAGTCATGATTGAGCATGCCTCGCTGATCAATCGTCTGCACTGGATGCAAAAGCGGATTCCGTTTGGAGCGGAGGATGTGATCCTGCAAAAGACACCGTATACCTTTGATGTATCGTTGTGGGAATTATTCTCGTGGGCCATCCAAGGGGCAACGGTATGCTTTTTGGAGCCAGGAGGAGAGAAGGACCCGGCAACAATAGCTGAAACGGTTGAGGCTAACCGGGTAACGGCATTGCATTTTGTGCCGTCGATGCTGGGAGCGTTTCTGGAATACATGGAACACAGCGGAGCTGCGGGGAAAATGCACAGTGTAAGACGTTTATTTGCCAGTGGAGAAGCGCTGATGACAGAGCATGTTCGTCGGTTTAACCGCCTGATAGGAGGCGGCGGTGCCACGCTGCATAATCTGTATGGCCCAACGGAAGCGACCGTGGAGGTGGCGTATTATGACTGTCCTGCCGAGCATGAACCGGAGAGCATTCCGATCGGGAAGCCGATTGATAACGTAAAATTGTACGTTTTGGACAAGAAGGACCGTTTGCAACCGATAGGGATACCGGGGGAACTGCATATTGGGGGCGACTGTGTAGCGCGAGGATATGTCAACCGGGAGGAATTGACGGAAGAGAAATTCGTAGAAGATCCATACGAGCCGGGAGGACGGATGTACCGAACAGGAGATCTGGCCAGATGGTTGCCGGATGGAAATATCGAATATATGGGCAGAATCGATCATCAGGTGAAAATCCGCGGGTATCGGATCGAACTGGGTGAGATTGAGGCGGCTTTGCTTGCACATGATGGAGTTCGGGCAGCGGCAGTGCTTGCCCGTGCTGATGACCGAACGGGGACGCCTAGTTTGGGTGCGTATCTTGTTGCCGAACCTCATGTGACAACGGCAATGTTGCGACAAAATCTATCTGTCTCAGTTCCAGAGTATATGATTCCAGCTTATTTTGTATTCTTGGATCAGATGCCGCTCACGTCGAGTGGTAAGATTAATCGTCGTATGCTATTAGAAATTGAGCTGGAGTTTGGTACCGGAACAGAATATGTAGAGCCCAGCAACGAGCTGGAAAAGGAATTAGTCGAGATCTGGATGAGTGTACTCGGTGTTGAACATGTGGGTATCGACGACAATTTCTTTGAACTGGGAGGACATTCTTTAACGGCTATTCAGCTTGCATCTCGGTTACAGGGGATTTTGAGTAGTGAATTACGGTTGAGCAGTATCTATCAATACCCTACGGTCAGAGAGTTGGCACTACATGTGGAAAAAATGGAAGAGAAACATTCTGCACTTGCCCAACAATTTGATCAGATTATAGCGTTGCTGCATCAAAAGCTGAACGTTAAGGGTTGGATACAACAAGAGCAATTCAATGGAAAATCTTATATTGTTCTGCATTTAGAAGAGGGAGCCATTTCTTTCGAAAAAGAGATTATGGAACTGTTGGACATGAATTGCGATGAATCGATCCAGCCTCATTACATCACTTGGCATGGAGAAGAAACCCTGAGACTAGAAAAGGTCAATCTTGAAGACATTAAGAGCATATGGACAGAAAGAATTGACAATGATTTGGACATTTTCTCCAAAGCTATTCTAAGCCTAGGAGTGATCGAGAGACTGCCAGTTTCTCCAACACAACGCTACCATCTCCAACACAGTGATATTTCTGGCACGATTATTCCGCTAGAAAAACATATGAACATGGAGTATGTGGGAGAAGCGATTCTGCAGATTATTCGAGATCAAGATTTGATGAGAAGTACGCTGTGTGAAGAAAACGGAGAATTGCAATGGCAAGTAAGGGAAGCACCGGATCATCTTCCTGTACCACTGGTGGATATCTCTATGTATGACGAAGATGCACAGCAAGTGATTCTGAATAATATCATCTGGCCTTATTTTTACAAAAAGCATGAATTGAGCAATTCACTTTTATATCGGATATTGATTGTGAAAAAGAATCTGAAAGACTACCTGCTTATATTACCTTTTTCGCACTCGATCTTTGACTTTATGAGCAGTGAGATTATTAAGCACCAGTTCAACACTTATTATGAATGTGTTCGAGCTGGAAAGGAAACGCCTGAAGGGAGCAAAAATCGTTACTCTGATTTTACAGCTCATATTATGGAAGGACCTCAGGGTGTTGACGATCTGGAACTAGTAACTACCTATAGTCTAGATAAGTTTGATCGTGCAATGGGTCGTATAACCAATTTTGTCGATCAAAAAGCAGTACTTGAAGGGCATACAACCGTTATGTGGGATTTGAAATCTTCCGAGAGAGCAGTTCACTTGGACAACACTAGTCATTGGGAGATCGCATTCTTTACGTTTACTGCTTTTTGTAAAATGTATTTCGAGCTTAGTCAGGTACCCATTTGGGTAACGCAGTATGGCCGAAGCTTTGGAGAGAAGCGTTACTATGATGTTATTGGTGAATTTGTGGATCATATCCCGATACTAACAAATTTAGACCAAAACCTGGTATCTCTAGAACAGCAGGTTCGCCAAAGTGTTCAATGGGCAGCTGAACATAATATCAGCTTTGCTAACTTAATGTATAACCCGGATGTACAGAACGATTATCCTTTATCTGGAGGATACTTGCAGCAGGCTTTGGATAGAATGCCAATTGTATTTAATTTCCTTGGTGAGCTGAGAAGTGAGCATCAACTCCTACAAACGGTGGATATGGGTAATGTCAATGTTGAAGGAAGATCACGAATCTTATGCGAAGTTTGGCATGATAGCGAGTCTAATCTGTTTATGGCACTAACTCTACCTTTTTCAGAAGACGAAAGTATAGTACGGAATCATTTACAAAGTGCCTTGGAGCAATTGGAAAGACGCTGGGCAACCGTTCTGTAACTCTTGCCCTAACCGAATAGGGGGATCTCATGAATCAGCCAAAGGAATTCTCGTTTTATGCTCGCCGGAATCTATTTATTTTTTCTGTGACCAGGCTTATATCCGAGCTAGGAAGTTCGATTTTTAAGTTTGCTTTAAGTCTATATATTTTGGACATCACCGGATCGGCCACTGTATTTTCAATGGTGTTAGGCTTGTCCATTCTGCCCGGAGTATTTGTCAATATTTTTGCAGGTGTAGTTATAGACCGGAGTAATAAGAAAAAAGTGCTTGTCATAACCGAAATATTAAGCGGCATAGCGCTACTAATCTTTTTACCCATTTTCTTGTTGGACTCAACCAATGTTATGTTGCTTGCTGTGTTTTCCGTTATATTAAGCTTAATTCAATCATTTACGTTCCTAACGCTGAATGCGTCAATTCCTAACTTAGTGGAAAGAGAAAACGTTCATAGCGCAAACTCTTCCTATCAAAGCATAGGAGCAATCATAAATGTACTTGGCCCGATCCTGGGTGCAATTACTTATCGAGCTTGGGGCTTGGAAACGATTGTGATGATTAACGGAATAACATTTATTTCGGCTGGATTAATGCAACTATGGTTACAATTCAGGAAATCTGATGAACAAACGGTATCCTCAAGTTATTTAGACAGCGTAAAAGACGTGTTTGCGTATATAAACAAGCAAAAAGCCATCATGTATTTACTTGTCATCTTTGTTGGCATCAATTTTATGCTCGCTCCATTAATCCAGGTTGTACTGCCGTATGTGACTTATCAGGAACTTCAACTTTCAGCTCAGCAACTGTCTGTTATTCAAGGAGCCTGGTTCGTAGGAGTCATTGCAGGAGCCATTGTGGTTTCACGTCGGAAAGTACATCAATTTGTTATTACCAAAATATTTATCCTGTTTCAGCTTCAAGCCATCTTATTCTTGACTTGGTGTTTCCCATTATTGTTTCCCTCAACAGCAGGAAGCCTGATACAGATGACGTTCATCTTCATGATGATTTTGGCAGTAACCGGATTTTTTAATTCGATGAGCAATGTCCCCATGATTTCTTATGTGCAACTGTATACTCCAGAACATATCAGAGCCGGGGTGTTTGGTGTAATCAGCTCGATCACTATGCTAGCAACTCCGCTCGGAATCGGGTTGTACGGAATACTATTGGATAGAATCCATTGGGTATACCTTCCTCTGGCTTCAGGAATAGTTGCTCTGGTGATGGGTATCATGGCTCATAAGAACAAAGAATTACGTAACTTTTTCAGTCAAAATGCCGAACCAGTCCTTAATAGCGTAGGTGAAAAAGAACGGGTATCAGCATTATAAACTGAATTTCTGCTTATGATGTGATTAGAGGACCTGATGTTAATGGAAAGGCCAACTTAAGTTGGCCTTTTGGTCTTTCAGTTATTTTTTGCTTTGAGTTACTTTCCCCTTCACATCACCGATGCTTACTTTTCCATTGCCGCTCTGAATAATGACAACATCTTTTGCAACTTGATCAATATCCAGAGAGCCGTCACCTAACTCAATATATGCAGTACCCCCTATTTTATCTGCTTGAATATGTCCGTTTACATTCTCAATATTGACATCGGATGAGCTATTTTGAATAGTAATTCCCCCATCTCTGTTGGTTAAATCAATGGCTCCACCGATTTCTTTAAGCGTGATATTACCATTCACATTTTCAATGCTTACATCCGAGGCTAAATTCGTTACTTGAATATCTCCATCTCTATGCGGATGTTTAATTTCTAGTTTCATTTGTTCCGGAATGGTGAGCTTGACATCAACTGTTTGGGGACCTGTTGACATGAATTGGCCTTCGAAAAAAGTATTAAGCGTAGCTACACCATCTTTTCCCTCCAGACTTAATTTTAGCTTATCCATGTTGCTGCCATTAGCAACGACACTGGCTTGTATTTTATCTGTATTGTTTTTTCCGACAACTTCAATTTGACCGTTGCTATTATCTAAAACTAAGCTGGAAATACCGGCAGATGATAGTTCAAGTTCCTTGTTTAAAGATGTTGCAGGTTTGGATGAACAGGCCGCAGTTAACAGTAACATTGAGATCATCACTAAAGTAGTGAACCATTTCATTTCAATCACTCCATTTCAGAATAGTTAGTATAGATTTAGATTACATCCCGTTTTGTAAAAATAGGATATGAAACGAGATGCATAGCGACCAGATGAAGTAGAAGGAGGAACAGTGAGAAGCCCAGGGTCATGCCTTCCACTGGCGTCGTTCCAAAAAAATAAGGATTGAGATCTGTGCTGGAAAACACAAAATATTTTGTCCAAGGCCATCCATTCATGGTGATACTCAAGACGAATCCTGCTATAGCTGCCAGCATAGAGAATACAATAGAAAATGTAACACTGCGAAATGCTGCAGAAATCATAAATGCAAATGTCAACACGATAACCATAAAAGGTATATTAAATAAAAACCCACCTAACAAGGCTTGAATCATATCTGCCTGCTGAATGGTTTGATCCTTGACGAATAAGTAGGGATCGCCGATCCCCTTAAAGCCAAACATTAAACCACCGAAAAATATGGCAGCCAGAAAAGTGAGCAGAACCAAAAATATCCCAAACAAGAGAGTTGCAATATATTTAGAAAAATAAATTTTCGAGCGTGTAGCTGAACGTGTCAGTAAAAATTTGATTGTACCGGCAGAAAACTCAGAGGCAACAATATCGCCAGCCACGATAAGAGCTAAAAGAGAGATACCTACAATTAAATTTCTGGATTGACTCACTGTAAAACTCCAAGCATTGGATTGAGGAGCGATGTTATGGTCCAAATAATACTGATTCATCAAAATTTTTTCTGCTGCCATTTTTTTCTCAATGGGTAGAGCGTCTGACTTTGCTGCATCTCTCGTTAGCTTCGAATTTTCATGCTGTAAAAGTGTTTTCCAGCCTTCATTGTACTCAGTCATACCAGAACTTTTTAAATTGGCCATCTGGATTAATACATACAAAATAAGCAGTATGATGATAAACCAGGTGCGTTTACGCTTATAAATCTTCATGTTTTCATTGCGAATTAACTGAATCACTTTTCAATTCCCCCTGTGATTTCAATAAATTTATCTTCTAGTGTCTGTTTCGTGATCTGAACGCTGTATATGTTCACCCCCGTATCCATAAGTTTTTTTGTAATACCCGGAATTTGATCCTTTGTAATGTCAACTTGTAGAGTTTGTTGATCTGCAATAATTTCTTTCCCCGCCAGCATGGACTGGAATACCGGAAGAGCCAATTCGGGTCTATCTACTTCAAATCGAACAGGAGCAAGCCGATTATCCATCATCTCAGCTACATTATGGATACCAATCAGTTTTCCCTTATTTAAAATCGCTACCTGATCACACATCAGTTCCATTTCAGACATAAGATGGCTAGAAATAAGAACACCAACGCCTTCTTTTTGAGACAGATTGATTAAATGTTCCCGAAGCTCTCTTATTCCTGCTGGGTCTAAACCATTGGTAGGCTCGTCAAGCACAAGTAAGGAAGGTTTATGGGCCAGTACAACGGCTAATCCCAGTCGCTGCTTCATGCCAAGAGAATAAGTTCCCACTTTCTTATCAATGCTGTCCTCAAGTCCAACGAGCGAGATTACTTCCTGGATACGTTCCGAAGAAACCCCTGGAGACATTCTTGAGAAATGAATCAGATTGTCATAGCCGGATAGATATTTGTACAGATCAGGATTTTCGACGATAACCCCTACATGTCTCATTGCCTTTTCGAAGGAGCGATCGATATCTTGGCCGTGGATAAATACCTGGCCTCCTGATTTTGAACTTAAACCTACGATCATCCGAATAGTGGTCGTCTTGCCCGCTCCATTTGGGCCAACAAGACCCATGATTTCTCCCGCCTTCACATCCAAGGACAATCCTTCAACAATGGTTCTCTTCCCAATCTTTTTACTTAAATTACGAATCTGTAATAGTGACAACAACGATTCCCTCCCCGCCAGCAGTTTGATTGTCTATAAAGTATCAGGAGTGCAGTCATACTCCCTAGTGACAAAATGTCATGACCTTGTTATGATGTGAAAAGATTGAAAAAATTACCTTAATTTAAGAAGAATGGGGTACTTACATGTTTGGATGCAATATGCGCTGGTCTTGGCAGGAATGGATTGTTGCTGTATTCCGAATCTTGTGGTTGATTTGCTTTGTTTTGCTATCGTATCAAGACCGCCCATCTTTCCCTTTCACTGTTGTATTTATCACTGTTCTCGTTTGCTATTCACTACCTTTGTTCATTGATCGAAGCCATTATCTCTGGTATTTGTTGGCTGAAGTATTTCTAGTGGGTGGAATTTCTTTGCTATTTGCTCATCAATATGAGCTTGTCCGGCTATTTTTGCCAGCTGTTTTTACGATTGCGTTTTATAGCCGCGGCCGTTCACATGCGGTAACTTTTCCTCTTGCGTTGTTGATGTTTTGTCTGGGAGGAAGAGGGGCGTTTCATTGGACGATAGAGGACGTATTCCAGAACTTAGTGGATGCTTCGTTTGTATACGGTATTGGTTTCGGATTACAAATGGCATTTCGTTCTATAGATCGGATCAAACAAAAACTAGAATTAATAAAAAAGCAGTATCAAACCCTTGAGCAGTATTCAACTCAGGTTGAACAAATGACACTATTGGAAGAAAGATATCGCATGTCACGCGAGCTTCATGACTCGATTGGTCATACATTCACTTCCATTATCTTAAGTATGGAAACATTACGTCCTTATATCTCTTCTGAAGAGGGGATAGAAAGATTGCAATCTGTTCTTCAACTTGGTCGAACAGGGCTCGAAGATATCCGAAAGCAAGTTCATCAGATGGACCCTATGGAGGAAGATCCCTCTTTGGATTTATCCTTGCTTAATATAATTAATGAATTCAAAAAAAATACTGCCATTCGTGTTGTGTTCAGAACGATGGGGGAGCCGCTTCCTGTACTAAAACAGTCAAAACTGACCTTGTACCGCTGTTTACAAGAATTATTGACTAATGCCAGCCGACATGGGCATGCCAATTCTATTCAGGTGCTTCTTCACTACGACCATAACCAGATCATTTTGCAGGTGCAGGACAATGGGAAGGGAAGTGACGAAATTAAGTTCGGGTTTGGTCTTTCAGGAATGAAAGAGCGGCTTTCGTCCCTTCAAGGCAAGCTATACCTTCATTCCAAAGAAGGCGAAGGAACGATTGTGACCTGTTCTATACCATTACTTCAGGATACAGATGTTAGTAATCCAGAGATCAAGGTATTGCTGGTGGATGATCAATTACTCATTCGGGACAGTTTAGGTCTGTTGCTCAAAAACGAACCTGATTTTCGAATTCAAACGGCAGAAGACGGGAACGTTGCTGTAGATCGTTGTGCCAGCGATCCGCCAGACGTTGTATTAATGGATGTACATATGCCCCAGATGGACGGTATTACTGCGACGAAGTTAATTAAAGAAAGCTGGCCTAACATACGTGTAATTATGATCACAACCTTTGATGACATTTCGTATGCTACGAAATCACTTGCTTTGGGTGCTGAAGGTTATGTACTAAAAACAATTGATCCAAGAGAGCTGGCTAATACGATACGGCTAGTGCATCACGGAGGAACGATGATAACCCAAGAAGTAGCAGGTACACTGTTTCAGCAAATGACGGGGACGATGAAGAATCCTTATGGACTGACAGAGCGGGAGTTGGAAATTCTACATTGTTTAACTGAAGGACACCGTTATAAAGCAATTGCAAGCAAGGTTCACTTGTCTGAAGGAACTGTTCGAAACTACATTTCGACCATATACTCAAAAATGCAAGTGCAGAGCCGTGACGAAGCAATTGAAAAAGCTAAAACAGAGTTGCTTACAGACTCTTAATAAAAGCAAGATATGTAGACTGCGTGTGTCATACCACCGAACCTAATAGATTGAAGTGAAAATAGCGTCGTCCTAAATTTGGTCGACGCTATTTTTGTATGCTGTGATCCGCAAGTATGTGCAACGTTTACCTTAGCAAAACCGTATATGTAGAATAGCAAATGTATTTTGTTGCATATCCATAGAAGTCTACCATTCTACAAACTTGCATTTGCGCTATCAAATGGGTGATAATGGAAGAGATACTTTCGACAGAAAATAGGGCTAAAGATAGAGAGGATACCTACAAAAGGTAGATCGGATTTACCGCATTTTTGTATATTATTGTAGAATAAGATCGTAATTCAGGTTATAGTAAAGGAAGAAATTAACTAGGATAGATTATACCCAAATACGTAATTGTGGAGGGAAATATGAGTACATTTAAAAATTGGTTGAATACAACTAAAAAAGGACTGGGCGACCAGGTTAAGAAATTTAAGAACAAAGATTTTATGGAAGCTGTTGTTGCAGGTTGTGCATTAGTGGCATTTGCCGACGGTACTATTAGTCCGGAAGAAAAAACAAAAATGGCCGGATACATAAATATCAGTGAGGAATTGAAAGTGTTTGATATGGGTGAGGTCATCAACCGTTTCAATCACTATGTAGCAAACTTTGAATTTTCACCTGAAATCGGCAAACAGGAAGCATTGAAAGCGATTAGTAAATTGAAAGGCAAGCCTGAAGTAGGTCGACTTGTCGTCGGCGTATGCAGTGCCATTGGTGCAGCTGACGGTGACTTTGATGCCAATGAGCAACGGATTGTTGCTGAGATTTGTGGTGCGCTTGGTTTGAATCCGTCTGAATTTAGTCTGTAAATTTTACGGAAGGGAGGTGTGTTAATCAGTGGCTGTAATTAATCTGGTCAAGGGCCAGAAAATTGATTTAACCAAGGGAAACACAGGACTAACCAAGGTTATAGCCGGATTGGGATGGGACCCAGTGCAGTCCAAAGGATTTTTTGGCTTCAAGAAGCAACCCAATATTGATTGTGATGCTTCTGCCATTTTGCTGGATGCTAACGGGAAACTAACTCAGTCTGACAATGTAGTATGCTTCCATAATAAAAAAAGCCCGTGCGGCTCAGTCGTGCATTCCGGTGATAATCTGACTGGACAAGGTGACGGCGATGATGAACAAATTATGATTGACCTGGCACGGATTCCGGCCAATGTCGATAAAGTGCTTGTTGTTGTGAATATATATGATTGCGTAAACCGGAAACAGGATTTCGGCATGATCGAGAAAGCGTATATCCGCATTCTGGACGGTGCCAACTCCAAGGAACTGGTGACGTTTAATTTATCTGATAATTTTGAGGGAATGACTGCGCTGATCTGCGGGGAGCTCTATCGCCACAATGACGAATGGAAGTTTGCTGCAATCGGTGCAGGCACCCATGCCGTACATATTGATGTGCTGGCTGAGCGTTACATGTAATTTTAGGTTGCTCATACAAAACTAATGAGAAACGGGGTACTTACTCATGGCAATTAACTTATCTAAAGGTCAAAAAATTGATTTGACGAAAACAAACCCAGGTTTGTCCAAAATTATGGTTGGTCTCGGCTGGGACACCAATAAGTACGATGGTGGTAAGGATTTTGACTTGGACGTATCCGTATTTCTGGCGAATGCGGACGGCAAAGTAGAAACGGAAAAGAACTTCGTTTTCTTTAATAATCCACAAAACGAGAACGGTTCTGTCGTTCATACCGGAGATAACCGCACAGGTGAAGGTGACGGAGATGACGAGCAAATTAAAGTTGATCTGAGCAATGTACCTGCTAACGTAGAAAAAATCGCTTTTACGATTACGATCTATGATGCACAAGAACGCAGCCAAAACTTTGGACAAGTGTCCCGTGCCTACGCGCGTATCGTAAATGAGGCAAACAACGAAGAATTGGTTCGCTTTGATCTGGGAGAAGATTTTTCGATCGAAACAGGCGTCGTGGTAGGCGAGCTGTATCGCCATAGCGGTGAGTGGAAGTTCAATGCCATTGGCAGCGGTTACCAGGATGGTCTTGCAGGCTTGACACGTGATTACGGCTTAGCTTAAAAAATCTACACAAAGAAGGCAGGTATGCAGTATGACGATTAGTCTTTCCAAAGGACAACGTATTGATCTGACCAAAACGAATCCAGGCTTGACTCGTGTTGTCGTAGGTCTTGGCTGGGATACCAATAAATATAGTGGCGGCGCAGAATTTGACTTGGATGCTTCGGCTTTCCTGCTATATGAGGACGGTAAAGCGAAGGCAGCTGACGATTTTGTATTCTACAATAACCCGACAGGTGGTGCGGGTGCTGTTACTCATACAGGCGATAATCGCACAGGTGAGGGCGACGGGGATGACGAGCAAATTATTATTGATTTTGCAAAGATTCCTGCAAACATCCATCGTATCGGGATTACAGTTACGATTTATGACTATGAGGCCCGTGCGCAAAACTTTGGACAAGTGTCCAATGCTTTTGTACGTGTGGTAGATGCGGCAACGGATCGTGAAGTGTTGCGCTACGATTTGGGAGAGGATTTCTCCACCGAAACAGCTGTGGTATTCTGTGAATTTTACCGTCACAATGCGGACTGGAAATTCCAGGCTATCGGTAGTGGCTTTGCTGGTGGATTGGGTGCGCTTGCTAAAAACTATGGCTTGGACGCTCAATAATATCCACTTGGGGTGGTGTCCAAAGGGCGCTACCCCTTTCTTTTTAAGCCATTGAAGAACGTACGCTGAATACGACAAACGGACAGAAAGGTGACACAATCATGGCTGTTATCGTAGTAAAAGGACAGAAGGTGGATTTGACCAAAACGAATCCGGGCCTGAGCCATGTCAACATAGGGATCGGTTGGGAGTCCTCAGCGGCTCTGGAACTCGATACTTCTGCATTTTTGTTAGGCCCTGGAGGGAAGGTATCGGGCGATGAGGATCTGATCTTCTACAATAATCCGACCACACCCTTTATCACCTATTCAGATGGACAACAGTTTGGTGACAAGAAACAGTTTTCGCTGGAGCTAACCAGAATACCTTCCCATATCGAGAAGATTGCGTTTACGCTGACCATTTATGATGCGGATCAGAAACGGCAAAATTTTGGACAGGTTCAAGGCGGATTTATACGTTTTGTTCATCCGGTTAATGGAGAGGTTTTACGATTTAATTTGGATAGTGGCTTTACAGTCGAGACGGCTATTGTGATAGGCGAGCTGTACCGCCATAACGGTGAATGGAAGTTTAACGCGATAGGCGCAGGCTTTTCCGGTGGATTGGATGCGTTGTGTGAAAATTTCGGCATTGAAGTGGAAAATAATCCGTCTCCTCCGGCGCCAGGGCCTACACCACCTCCAGCGCCTCAGCCAGCACCAACACCGCCACCTGCACCTCCTGTTCCAAAGCCAGAGCCATCTGCAACTCCGGTGAATCTGAATCTGCGGAAAATTGAGCTGAAGAAAAAGGGCGACACCATTAACCTGAAAAAAGGCTCAGGAGGATTAGGTGAAATCCTAATCAATCTGAACTGGAATCAGGTACAGCAGAGTAAGGGCTTTTTCAGTCGTGGCTCCAAGGGTGTCGATCTGGACCTGGGCTGCTTGTATGAAATGAAGAACGGGGATAAAGGTGTCGTTCAGGCGCTTGGGGAAGTTTTCGGTTCTCTGAATCGCTTCCCGTACATTGCTCTGGATGGTGACGACCGTACGGGCTCTGTGAAAACAGGGGAAAATCTCCGTATTAATGGGGCTAAAATTTCTGAAATTAAGCGAATTTTGGTGTTTACCTTCATTTATGAAGGAGTCACGAACTGGTCACAAGCAGACGGGGTAGTCACGCTGTACCAGAAGGACGGGCCAGACATTATCGTTTATATGAATGAACATGACAATCGCAAAGGGATGTGTGCGATTGCAATGATCCAAAATGTGAACGATGAAACGTTTAGTATTGAGAGACTCGTACAGTTTTATGGCGGTCATCGTGAAATGGATCAGGCATATAACTGGGGCATGCGCTGGACGCAGGGGAGTAAATAAATTGAATTATCGGAGGCACTCTTTTCATGTTGAATGATTTATTTAAAAATATCAGCGAGAACTACGGCCATTTCTTTTCATGGAGTGATGTGGTAGGTACGCTTACTGACCCGGTGAGTTGGGGGATTATTGGAACTCTCATTTTGCTGGAAGGTCTTTTGTCGGCGGATAACGCCTTGGTTCTCGCAGTTATGGTTAAGCATTTACCGAAGGAGCAGCAAAAGAGAGCCTTATTTTACGGGATTTTAGGTGCGTATATATTCAGATTCCTGGCCATCGGCTTGGGTACATTCCTGATTAAGTTCACGCTGATTAAGGTACTGGGTGCGGCTTATCTGCTCTATATCGCTTATAAGGGCTTATTCAAGTCCGAGGGTGAGGGAGAAGTGAAGAACAAACCTACTTCTTTCTGGAAAACCGTATTAATGGTCGAACTGATGGATATTGCCTTCAGTATTGACAGCGTTATTGCCGCTTTTGGTGTGAGCGAGAAAGTATGGGTTCTGTTCCTGGGTGGTATACTCGGCGTTCTGATGATGCGTGGTGTTGCACAAGTGTTCCTCAAGCTCATTGATAAATTTCCGGAACTGGAACAGACAGCCTTTATTATGATCGCCATTATCGGGGGTAAAATGCTGGCTGCTGCTTTTGGCTTTCACATGTCGCAAGTATTATTCTTCGGCATTTTGATTGCCGTCTTTGTAGGCACAATGATTCTTAGCTCGGCGAAAAGAAAGAAAAAGGCCGACAAAGAGGCTTAATGTACAAAGTATAGCGAAATCCCTCCTGAAACTAAGGGGGGATTTCTTTTATACCCGAGGCACAGGGCTTCAGTCAGGCAAGAAAGAGCAAGAGGAGGGGAAGGGCCCTGAAATATTTTAATGATTTAACCTCTGAGGAAGTAGAAGCGATCTTTTGTACTCCACCGATGGAGTTTCATAACCGTTCACCCAAAAGTATATTGGCTTATGCCATAGGAGCGGCTTTGTACATGCCGGCGACTCGCTTGGAAGTAGCGGAAGAGATCAAGAATGGAAAGCATGAAGGACTAACAACGGTCATTCTGGATTTGGAGGATGCTATAGGGGATCAGCAGGTCGGACAGGCTGAAGAATCGCTGGCACAGCAACTGCTTCAACTATTGTCCTATGTACGGACAGGGATGATGAGTGAACAGCAATTACCTTTGCTGTTTGTACGTGTGCGATCTGTGGAACAGCTGGAACGACTGCTGAACAGTTTGGGAGAAACCCTGGAGCTGCTTACGGGCTTTGTCCTCCCCAAGTTCTCCTCTGATAATGGACGGGCGTATTTTGCACTCATTGCTGAATATAACCGGACTATGCATACAGGGGCAGGAGACGCAAGCCGCACGCCTGTGTTGTATGGATTGCCGATTCTTGAAAGCTCTAAAATTATTTATCGGGAAACCCGTTGGAAAGAGCTGCTGGCGATTAAAGAAATTTTGGACGAGGTTCAGGAATATGTGCTGAATGTAAGAATTGGGGCCACTGATTTCTCCAGTCTGTATGGGCTGAGACGCAGCCCGGATATTACGATTTATGAGATTGCCGTCATTCGGGACTGCATCGCAGATATTATTAACTTGTTCGGGCGCGTGGACTCGGACTATGTCATTTCCGGTCCTGTATGGGAATATTTCTCTCACCGGGAACGTATCTTTAAACCTCAATTAAGAGTGTCGCCTTTTGAAGACGCATTTGGGAAGCCGGGGCGCTACTTGCGAATGGACTTCATCTCAGATGCAGTGGATGGGCTGATTCGCGAAGTTATGATGGATAAAGAGAATGGGATTATCGGCAAAACGATCATTCATCCGTCCCACATTAAGCCGGTACAGGCCATGTATGCGGTGACTCATGAAGAGTATATGGATGCACTTGAGATTGTTGAACGTAACGACGGTAGTCTGGGTGTATTCAAGAGCACCTATGCCAACAAAATGAATGAAATTAAGCCTCATTTGAATTGGGCTTATCGTATTATAAATAGATCTAAAGTATACGGGGTGTTACATGAACAACAACATTTTGTCAGTCTCTTACCCAACCACGAAAACACATCTGCTGCCAATTCTGGAGCAGTTCAGCGTTAAAATTACGGAGACTCATAATCCATTCCGTCTTCCTGTGGATAAGCTGTTTGCGATGGCGGCACGGGTCAACAAAAAGCGTTCGTTTTTGTTTGTCAGCAAGGTGCTGGGTAAGCATATTCCGGTAAATCCATACACCTCTCTGTTAAGTGGGGCAGCACTGGCAATCCTGCTATATAAAGAGCTTGTCCCACAGTCAGGACAACAAATGGATAAACTGATTAGAGAGGCCGTGAGAGGACTTCTTGATTCGAATTATGCGAAAGAGGCCTATGAAAAGCTGATGGATGAACGTTTGGCTTTTGCTTTTCCAGAGCCAATTAAGTTTGTAGGTTTTGCCGAGACGGCTACAGCACTGGGGCACAGCATGTATCGGTTGTTTGATAACGGTGCTACATATATTCATACGACACGCGAGGATATTCCGGGCCTTAGGCCTATTATTCGGTTTGAAGAAGAGCATTCGCACGCTGTTGATCATCGTTGTTATGCACTGAATGAGGATGCTTTTGCCGGAGATGGACCCATTGTGCTGGTAGATGATGAGATTACGACAGGAAAAACAACGCTTAATATTATACGGGATATTCAGGAGCATTTTCCGCGCAAACAATATGTGATAGCTTCGTTATTGGACTGGCGGACAGACAGCGATGAGCAGGCTTTTGCCGATCTGGAAGCAGAGCTAGGTATTAGGATTACGCCTCTAAGTTTACTCAAAGGAAAGATAGAAATACAGGGAGCACCGATACTGGACCACACAGAATATGCCGGACAGACTGGAAACGCTGAGCATGCAGCCACTAGTACTGCGGAGGTTAACAAAGATTTTTCTGGAGTAGTTGACCACTGTCTTGAAAAGGATGCTTCCGCTTTTGAGCGAGTATCACATAGCTCCCTATCAACCGACGGATACGCCAATACAACTCCTTATCTTAAATATACAGGTCGTTTTGGTCTACAATCCGCTGATAACCCAGCGCTGGATGCAGAAATCACGCGTACAGCTGAACGACTGAACCAACTTCGTTCAGGGCAACGCACACTGGTAATGGGTACGGGTGAATTCATGTACATTCCTATGCGCATTGCTGCGGAGTTAGGCCCGGATGTTTATTACCAATCGACGACACGCAGCCCGGTGTATCCCCACCGGGAAGAAGAGTATGGCGTCGCTTGTGGTGTGACCTATCCCTCGCCTGAGGACAGTACGGTACGCAATTTTATTTATAATGTAGAGCCCGGTCAGTATGACGAAATATTCGTTTTGCTGGAAAGAGAGTCGGACCCAGAGCGAATGAAGCCCATGCTGGATGCATTGAGCTGTCTGGGCTGTGATAAAGTGCATGTCGTTTATTTTAACAGTTTAACTATGCAGGAGAGTAAAGGAGCGCGGATATGAAGCAAGCACTCATGGAGCAAATACAGCAGAAGAACATTCATCCGCCCGTACCGCTAGGCAGTTATCCTGCCTCGGATGTCACTTTTTTATTGAAAGATTTGAGCCGGGTTGCGTTGGAAAAAGGGACGGAGGATCGGGAAGAGGCGATACAGTCTGGAGTCCATTATTCAGAAATGCTGCCTGTGGAATACCAGCCCACAGCAGAGTATATTGGATTGTTTCACGAAACGCTTGCCCAATCTGCCCAAAAGGTTGCATTAGCGGCAGCTTCTGTGGCTGAGATGATTGTGAGAAAAAGAGGTCTGAACACGGCGATTGTTTCTCTTGCCAGAGCGGGAACGCCCATTGGCATCCTGATCAAGCGTTATATTGACTGGAAGTATGGCGTATCCTTGCCGCATTACAGTATTTCTATTATTCGTGGCAAAGGTATTGACCGGAATGCTATTTTGTACATTTTACAGCAGCATGGACTGGGGATTGAACTTCAGTTTGTCGATGGCTGGACGGGGAAAGGCGCCATTCGTCAGGTGTTGATCGAGGCCTGCCGTGAAATGAATGCAGATTACGGGCTACGCCTAAATGATGATCTGGCAGTGCTGGCTGATCCAGGCAGCTGCTCGGAGACCTTTGGTACACGAGAAGATTATTTGATCCCGAGCGCTTGCCTAAATTCGACCGTGTCGGGTCTGATGAGCCGGACGGTACTTCGGGATGATCTGATAGGTCCGGACGATTTTCATGGGGCTAAATTTTATGAATCCTGGCGTTCAGTGGATCAATCCAATACGTTTGTGGATACAGTATCCGGTTACTTTCAAACCGTGGCTGAAGCGGCGGTTGCACATGCGGAACAGATGACATTGAATCCGCCTGTCGTGACGTGGCAGGGCTTACGGGATATTGAGGCGATTCAGCAGGCATTTGGTATTCGGGATATCAATCTGGTCAAGCCGGGAGTAGGAGAGACGACTCGCGTATTGCTCCGCAGGGTGCCGTGGAAAATTCTGATTGACCGTGAAGATAATCCGAATCTTCAGCATATTATGCTGCTGGCCAAAGATCGTGGAGTGCCTGTAGAGGTATTTGAAGGATTGACCTATTCCTGTTGCGGGATCATCAAACCGCTTAAAGGGGGATAAGAATGATCTACGCAAGTGATCTGGATCAGACACTGATTTACTCCAAACGTTCGCTTGGCGTGCCACTGGAGTCCTCTGGTCTGCTGCCTGCGGAACAGATCGACGGGGCGACGTCGGCCTTTATTTCTGCGCAAGCTTTACAATGGCTCAAGACATTACCGGCAGATGTCATGTTTATGCCTGTGACGACTCGGACCATGGAACAGTATAAACGAATCACCGTGTTTCAGACGGAGCTGATTCCCGCATATGCCGTGACGAGTAATGGCGGAAACATCATCGTCGGAGGCGAGGTGGACCGAGAGTGGAATCGGCGTATTCACGAACAAGTACGCCGCGATGGTGCTCATGCGGAAGAAGCACGTCAGGTGTTCGGACAGGTGCTGCATGAGGACTGGGTCGTAAGCGAACGTTTTTGCGATGAACTATTTTATGCTTTCGTGATTGAAAGGGATCGTATGCCGCTGGAACAGGTGCTGGAGAAGGCGCGGATGATGCATGAAATGGGCTGGGAGGTATCCATTCAAGGCCGTAAAGTATATCTGGTGCCTTCGGCCGTGAATAAACAGGCGGCTGTCGAGCATATCCGCAACCTTACCAATGGGGGAGCTGTGGTTGCATCCGGTGACTCTTTACTGGACCGTTGTCTGCTGGATTATGCTGACTATGCGATTGCCCCGCGTCATGGTGAATTGTATCGGGAACAGCTGCGGGATAAGCTAGAGGTCAACTACCGATTTACGGAAGTGTCGGGGGTTTATGCAGCGGATGAAATTATGGAATATGTCTATGAAGTGCACGGGAGCATATCAGCGGCTCGTACTTCATGATTAAAATAGTAGGGGACGTGGCGCTGTGAAGAAGGTCAAAGTGTATTTTAACCGCTGGTTTTCGGTGGTGTATCATTATATGAACGCTATTCGTAACAATGAGGACGGTATTCCGTTCGAGATCTATGCCACACATTCGGATCCGCAGCACATGGCACTACAGGCCAGTGATGTAGCTGAAGTAGAGCCGCGCACGAGCGGTGTCGAGTATGCACAGTTTTGTGCTGATTTTTGCAGGCGACATGAAATTGATGTCTTTATTCCACGGTGGAATATGCTCGATATTAGCAAGCATCTTTATTTGTTCGACGATATTGGTACAGAAGTAATGGTGTGCCGGGATACCGAACTGCTGGAGCAATTGATGGAGAAGGACCTATTTTATGAATCCATTCGTCAAAAAGATATTGTCACCATTCCCGATTATGCCATTGCCAGTAATGCCGAGCAGTTTAGACAGGCGTATGAGTCATTAATAGCGCTTGGGCACAAGGTATGCTTCAAGCCATGTAATGCAGAAGGCGGAATGGGCTTTCGTATCATCGATAATGAACGCAATCCACTGGAGGAACTGTTCGGTCATGCGCTGAATCATATTTCGTTCGAGGAGGCCTATCGCGTATTGTCTTCCACAGAGACGTTTCCCAATTTGATGGTGATGGAACTGCTGGAGGGATACGAATACAGTATCGACTGCTTGGCTGACCGAAAGGGAAAATTGTTAGCAGCAGTTCCGCGTAGGAAGGCAGGAGGGCGATTACGGCTACTGGAGCAGCATTCTGAACTGTTGAAGGTGGCAGAGAAGGTCGCTGAGGCGTATCACATTCCGTACAATTATAACATTCAAGTGAAATATAACGGCGAGCGGGCTAAGCTGTTAGAGATCAATCCACGGATGTCGGGAGGTCTTCATGTATCATGCTTGTCAGGTATCAATTTCCCTTACCTGGCGGTGAAATCGGCTTTGGGTCATGAAATCGGTTCACTACACCCGCAATACGACATTCTAGCTAGTCATATCGAGCAGCCGATCACGATACGCCAATCCTTACATTGACATAGGCAAATATTGTTTTCTACAATATGGTAAGGGTTTACGTCAGGAGGTACAAGCTATGACTTCTAAAATGTGGGGTGCCACGATTGCTGTGGTCAGCTACCTGATTGCGCTTTTACTAAGTTCTTGGTTGCCGTTGTTTGTGTGTTTGGCGATTCCGATCATTGGTCTGGGAGGATACAGCCTTATCATGGCTGTTCGCCATCCTCGACCTAATCTGACTGGTTCCGTGATTCCGGTGGTGCAGGAGCAGGTCGGTGAGACACAGCAGCATGAAAAGGAAGATGCCGTTCGACCGGAGTCTATAACAGGACAAGTACGTCAACCAGATCAGGTGAGCAGTGAATTTGCTCAGGTGATGGAGTATTTGGAGGTACTGGAGGATATGGTGATCTCCGAGGGACAGAAAGATGCGCTAGATAACGAGATTGTCGAGAAGGCGCTGGCTCTATTTGCACGTTTGCAGCGGGTCATCCCGCTTTTGCATGAATTGAACAACAGTGAAGTGAATCACACGGTTCGGAGATTGATTTTGAAGGACTTGAACGGACTGATTAACCCGTTTCTTCGGCTTAGTGGCGATGCGAAACGGACCAACCGGAGGACGCTACTAAACGGATTGCGAGATGTGGATAGCAAAATATCTGTGATTGTATCCACGGTGGAGCATAAGGATCTGATGGAATTACAGAGCAAAGCAGAGCTTATTCACCAGCGATACAGCAGTTCCGAACTGTAGGTTACTTTAAAGAATAAAAATCAGCAGCATAGCTGCTCTGAACAATAACTATTAGCTCTCAGCAACAGTTGTTTTCAGAATAGGAGGTTAGCATGATGGCGACCCCATGGGCTGAATTGAGAAAAGAAGATGAACAAAAGGTGACTGAGGAGGCTTCGCAGCTGATTCAAAAGGTATCGCAAAGCGATGTTATGAGTCTGGATACCTTAATGGATGACATTGGTAAGCTGGGGGTTAAAACGCAGGAACGGGCGGGACAAACCCTTAAAATGTTGGATCGTCCGGTAAACGACCTCATGTCCGGTGATCGGGCTGAGGTCTCGAATATGATCTTAAAACTCCGAGATGAATGCGAAACGCTTCAGCAGAGTAAAGATGTAGGTTTTTTTGGCAAGCTCCTGCGTAAAAGCCCGTTGAAAAACTATATCTACAAGTATCAGTCGGTGAAGACGAACATCGAGAAAATCATTACTGCCTTGAGAGATGGTAAGGATAATCTGGAAGAGAATATCGTCAGCATGAGACAGTTGAAGAAGGCTTCCATTGAAGAAATCTACAATTTACAGACGAAAATTGCCTTTGGTAATCGCTTGAAAGAGCTGTTCGAAACCGAGATTGCCAAGCCGGAAAATGAAAATCGTAAGCCTCATCTGGAGCGGGGATTGCGCAAAGTGGTTACTCGCACACAGTCGATGACTGAAATGATTTTGTTATACAATCAGGCGATTGCAGCAACGGATATTATTAATGATAACAATGATAAACTGATTGATTCTGTCAATAATGCGATTGATAAAACATCGAATCTAATCACCGTATCGGCTATGATCGCGATGGCACTGGCCGATCAAGATAAAATTATTTCAGCCGTTGATGCGACTAACCGTACGATTGAGGATCAATTCAAGGAAAATGCAAAGCTTCTCAAAACGACGACCGAAAGAACGACAGATCTGCTTAGCAAGCCATCGATGTCATTGGAAGCTGTGAATCAGGCGATTGGCGATTTGGTATCTGCTTTGGATCTGTCTGAAAAATCAAACCGTCGGATTATTGAAAGCTGCCATGATTATACAAGTAAAATGACAGCAATCAATACCAACCTTAGCCAACGTTTGGGCATCGAAGGGAAAGAACAATCCAAACCACTGAAGGATAACCATTCTTCTGAGGGTCTAAGTTCGTTTTTGAACTAGCTATTATACAATAATATAATAATCTATGAAAAAAGACGCCAGGGTGAGACCCAAGGGCGTCTTTCTTTGGTTTGGCAGTGGACAATAAAGGACATGATGAACATATATAGTATTCTCGTGCATAAACTCTTAAAAAGTGAAATGACAAAGGAGAGAACGAGTGTATGATGTCCTTTATTTTAGGGTGTGTGATTGTCTTTTTACTCGTGGCTGCCAGTAGCGAAAAAGCAGACTCTATTGTGGAGTTAAATGAAACTGTGAAATAAAATTTTTTATTGAAAATCATGCATTTTCTGATAGGATAGAGTTAAATATTGGAATCCCAAAGGAGAATGCATGCTGGAATTTTCATTTGAAATCATCGATGAATCGAAAATCAACATTGTATATCAGTATGGGAGCAGTAGCTTCAATTTTAATTTATTTTTTAATTACGGTGTGTGGACGCTGCATCCCTTTGATGGGATTCTGTTGCAGAACAAGGAAATGTGCCGTCTGATCGTTACAGATCTGTTTAAGAACAAAGATTTTCATGTCATGCTGGCACGCGAAAATATTTTATTGTCAACCCTGCGTACCTCTATTGACCTCAATCCCGAAACTCGGGGAGAGCGATATCAGGAACAGGAATTTGATGAGCTGTCTGAATTTGCTGAGACACACAGCTTTGAAGATGTGCTGCAAATCGAGCAGGATTCTGTCCGCGAACGTATCGATTTTTTCCAAAACATCATCCAAAGGATGTATATGGAAGGATTCGGACCGGAAGACAATGATTTTAACAAGGTGCAAGCTATCCTCCGCATTTATAAGGCTGCACATGACCAACTCGGAGAATTGAGCGACTTTCCCCTAAGTGGCGACGAGCGACGACGCAGATGGTAGATTAGATGGACTAGTGAAAACATCATAGAGGAGCGTGGGGAACATGAGCGGTATTTCTTTACTTAAAAAGAATGCGCAATTGGTACTGACTAAAAAGAATCTAACGAATGTGACCGCGAGAGTTGGATTAGTGCTCGATATTTCAGGATCTATGAGAAGTTTGTACAAAAATGGTACCGTTCAAAAAGTGTTGGAGCGAATTGTTGCGGTAGCAAGTTCTTTGGATGATGATGGTGTACTGGATGTATGGGTGTATGATCACCGTTTTTCACGGTTGCCATCCGTTACCGAAAATGACGTTGACAACTATGTTGAAAAACATATTTTGTCCAATGATTATTTGCCCAAGTTTGGTCGAAATGATGAGCCTCCAGTGATGCGCGATGTCATCGCCAAGTACACCAAGGAAGAACCCTCTTCAGATCCGGCTTTTGTTATTTTTATTAATGATGGCGGTGTGAAGCGTGGCAAAGGGGACAATATTGACAACGCAGTCATTGATTCATCAGGAGAGCCAATTTTCTGGCAATTTATCGGTGTGGGTGAATCTGATTTTGGCGTATTAAAAAAGCTCGACAACATAGAAGGCCGAGTGGTAGATAACGCCAATTTCTTTCAAATACAAGATATCGAATCTATGGAAGACAATCAACTGTACGAACTATTACTTAACGAGTTCCCGTCATGGCTGCAAGAAGCGAAGGAAAAGCGCATTTATTAAGACTAATAAGTCTTGTAGTACTATGAGAAACTTTTCAAAGTTAATATAAAAAATGAAAAAAGAGAGAGCTCTGCTAGCAAACGCTTTGCGGAACTCTCTCTTTTCATTTTACCAATCACTAAAACGTATAGAAGCATTATGGCGGTTGCTAGCGGAGCGGGCAGAATTGTTCTGGAGAAGCGAAGCGTTCGGAAGAACAATCTGCACGCGCAGCGTCCACCAACCGCAAGAAAGCTTCTCATTTCCTTAACTCATCCCCATTAATACTATCGAGCAAAGTAAAAGTCCCGTCCCGCACCCCGAAGTATATACCTTGAGGTGGCGGAACATGGATGTTTTCCAGGCAGACAGAGATTCATCGGAACGCAAACGTTCATTTTCTTCCTGTAATGCCTTGGATTGACGAATGAACAACTGCCCGATGTCGGCAAATCCCCGCAGAAAGAGGGTGAGAAAGCCACTTTGCAGAACATGGAAGATCGCACCAATCACCAAGCCCAGCAATCCTAACAGAAATAGCAGATTTGCGGTAGCCAGGTTTTCACGACCATACATGAGATGGGGTGCGGCGTATAAAAATCCTAAGGTACCGACAATCAGGGCAGTGATCCCGAAACGTAAAATCATTATTTTTCGACCCGTTTTGCAAAACGTAGATCTGGGTTCGAACGAGCATCAAATACGATGCCTTGAATTTTAGGGCTGATTAATGCGGTATCCGCAGAGAACTGGATCGGAATAATCGGCAGATCTTCCATCAATACGTCTTCTGCCTGATGAAGCTGTTCAAAGCGTTTTGCCGGATCAAGCTCAAAGGTTGAGGATTCGATCAGCTTGTCATACTCCGGGTTGCTCCAGTTGGTAAAGTTGTTCGAATTTTTGGAAGTATAGTGTCCCAATACGCCAAGCGGATCAAGGAAGTTTCCTTCCCAACCCATACGGGCGATCTGGAAGTTCTTTTGTTTAAAGGTATCAATATATGTTTTCCATTCCTGATTTTCCAGCGTCACTTCAACGCCCAGGTTCGTTTTTAGCATTTCTTGAATGGCTTCAGCTACTTTTTTATGCTTGTCCGACGTGTTGTACTTGAAGGTGATCGGTGGCAGCTTGGTCAAACCTTCTTCTTTCAGTCCTTCAGCCAGCAATTGTTTTGCTTTTGCTGCATCAAACTCATAGTATTTTTTCGGCGCTTCATCACGGAAGTCTTTGCCAGACGGTGTTGTCGTTCCGTATGGAACATAGCCGTATGCAGGAGTTTCGCCACCTTTGGTTACGTTGGTAGCCAGTGCTTCACGGTCAATGGCGTAGGCAATGGCCTGTCTGATTTTTTTATTGTCAAATGGCTTTTGTTTTACGTTGAAAGAATACGTGTACACACTGAAGGATGGGTGCGACAGGAATTCCTTGCTGCTCTTTTCCTGATCCAGTGTATCCACAGGGAGGCTCAAGATCAGATCCAGATCGCCTGTTTTGTACATTTGATAATAGGTTGTGGAGTCTTGAACCATTTTAAAGTTAATCGTTGCCATTGTAATGGCATCTTTGTTCCAGTATTGATCGTTTTTCGTCAGCGTAATTTGCTCGTTATGTTTCCATTCCTTGGCTACATACGCGCCGTTGCCGACAATCGTGTTAGCTTCTGCTGCCCATTTGTCGCTTTTCTCCACAACAGCTTGGTTCACGGGTAAATAGGCGTGACCGACAGCAATCGTTGGGAAGAAGCTCAGCGGTGATTTTAGCTCAACGACAAGCGTTTTATCATCTTTAGCTGTAACACCTACATCTTCAATTTTACCTTTGCCTGTGTTGTACGCTTCGGCACCTTTGATATAGTAGAGGGCAGAAGGATCGTAGGCAGCCGTTTTCGGATTCAGGACTCGTTTCCAGGAGTATTCAAAATCCTTAGCTGTCAGCGGGTCACCATTCGACCATTTTGCGCCGTCACGAATGGTAAAGGTGTATGTTTTGCCGTCAGGAGACACGTCTACTTTGCTGGCAGAACCTTCTACGATTTTACCGGCTTTGTCGTATGTATACAGCCCTTCATACAGGTTATCAATGACAAAATAGGACGTTGTATCTGATGCGAAGGCAGGGTCCAGCGTATAAGGCTCGCCACCTGCCAGATTGGCTGTAATTTCTTGCGGGACATCTGCTTGAGACGCAGCGGACGGGTCGTTGCTTGCTGTCTTGTCTGCAGTGCCAGAGCATCCTGCCAAAGCCGTTACGGCTAAAAGTAAGATGATCGTCATCCAATGCATTTTTTTCATCGTGGTTTTCCTCCATTATTATGGTTAGTTAAACGATCAGCCGGGATTTATTCAACCTCCTTTCCGGCAGGTATGCCGCGTGTGCACACTTCCATAAAGGAACTGCCGTTTTTTCTGCGGTTAGGCGAGAAGCTGCGGATCATGGTGACACCCCTCCTTGTCCAATTTGGATATCTGTGTTGTTAATGCTGTGAACGCGGGTCAAGTGCATCCTGAAGCCCGTCTCCAAGTGTGTTGAACGCCAGCATGGTGAGCGATATCATCAGACCGGGGAAGAATAAGCGCCACCATTGACCGCTTAAAATAACGCCGAGCGAGTCGTTGGCCATTGTTCCCCAGCTTGCTGAAGGTGACTGAATCCCCAGACCGAGAAAACTCAGGAACGATTCGGCAAAGATAGCCGACGGGATAGTAAACGTCAGGTTCACGATTATGATGGCCGCTGCATTCGGCAGCAGATGCCTGAAAATAATGCGTGAATGAGATGTCCCCAAGCTGCGGGCGGCCAGCACATATTCCTGCTGCTTGAGCTGTAGGATTTGCCCACGTACCACCCGAGCCATGCCGACCCATCCGGTAATAGATAGAGCAATAATCATCGTGAGCAGGCCGGGCTTCATAATGACGAGCAACAGAATGATGACCAGCAGATAAGGAATGCTGTACAAAATTTCAATAATACGCATCAGGACATTATCGATTCGGTCGCCCGTTTTACCATGTCCCGCACAATAACCAGCTACACAGCCGACGAGAATGCCAAGCACCAAATCAATGGCAGCAGCAGCAAAACCAATCATAAGTGAAATTCTAGCTCCGGCCCATGTCCGTGCCCATACGTCCCTCCCCAGATCATCCGTGCCAAACCAATGCTCTTTCGAAGGAGAGAGATTCGTTTTCAAAAGGGATTGATCACTGGGTGCATAAGGAACCATGGAAGGTCCGACAATTGCTAGCACAATAATAATGATAAGTAGAGAAAACCCCAACAGAGCAAGCTTGTTGTTAAAAAGTCTGCGAAGCCGATCCCGCCATGGTGACTCTTGGGGTCTGGTCAACGTGGGGGTGGGTATCTGGCTGCGGTCTACAAGACTAAACAGACTGTCCTTTTCGACAGTAGGTGCTGCTTTCATGTTAATCTCCTTTGCTGACTAATTTGATTCGCGGATCGACAAGTCGATAGGATATATCAATTAAAAATAAGGTAACGACCAGAATGGCACTGTAGAAAATGGTCGTACCCATAATGACTGGATAATCCCGGTTAAAGATACTGTCTACAAAATATTTACCGATGCCGGGAATGGCGAATATTTTTTCGACGACAAAGGTACCTGTAATCACGGAAGCGAATAGCGGTCCGACAAAGGACAGGACCGGAATTAATGCATTGCGTAGTCCGTGACGAATGACTATTGCCCAAGAGGACAACCCTTTCGCTTTGGCGGTGCGTATGTATTCCTCATGCATGACTTCCAGCATACTTGTCCGCATAAAACGGGCGATAACAGCAAGAGGTGAAACAGCGAGAGCTAGCGATGGAAGCACCGTGTGCTGCCAGGTTCCCCATGAGGCGACCGGAAGCAGATGCCATTTGACGGCAACATACTTGATTAACAATGGCGCTAATATGAAGCTGGGGACGGAAATACCCACAATGGCGATAAACATTGAAATATAATCCAGTGGTCGATTATGGTGTAAAGCAGCCAATGTTCCGAGTGAAATACCGGCTATAATCGCAACCACGATGGATTGAATACCCAGCAGTGCAGAAGGTGGAAAGCCTCTGGCGATAAGCATATTTACGTCGGTTGTTTTCGATTGAATAGACGGACCCATATCCAGCACGAGCAGATTTTTGAGATACAATACATACTGCACAGCGAGCGGCTTGTCCAGATTGTACCTGGCACGCATGTTTTGTAATACAGCCTCCGGAATGGTCTTGGAATCGTTCGAGAACGGATCACCCGGAATGATGTGCATGATAATAAACGTTAAAGTGACGATAATCCATAACGTAATGAGCATCGTGAAAAGACGTTTTAAAATGTACATGGGACTATATTTCTCCTGTCTATCAAGCTGATTTTCATTCTATTGTTGTTGAATTTTTAAAATAAATAAAAGTATATAAGAATACTAGGAAATGATAAAACGGATAAGGTATCATGTCAAGGTAAGGTTTTACATTATAAAACACAGGTCAAATTTTCGTCACAAGTTTTCCATTTTTATAAGGCTAAGAATCCGCTGATTCCTCTCGACGAGTATCCTGCGGTATGTTATGATGATACTCTGATAACGTGTTAACGAACTAAAGCGTTTGCCACCTGTTCTTGAATACGGGGGTCACCATTGTTGGAGGGGAATAAAATGAGAAAAGCAGCCATGTTTACGATGATGATTGGTTTGATTATGATCGTGTTGGCCGGATGTTCCGGCGGTAAGGATAACAGCAAGTTGATTATTGGAATTGATGATAAATTCGCGCCGATGGGCTTTAGAGATGAAAATAATGAGCTGACCGGTTTTGATATTGATTATGCAAAGGCGGCCGGGGAACAAATGGGCAAGCAAGTGGAATTCCAGCCGATCGACTGGTCTGCCAAAGAATCCGAGCTGAACAGTGGACGTATTGATCTCATTTGGAATGGATACACCATTACAGATGAGCGTAAGGAAAAGGTGCTGTTCACAAAACCATATCTGAAAAACAGTCAGGTCATTGTCGTTCCGGCTACCTCCAGTCTTTCCAAACTGGCTGATCTGGCGGGCAAAACGGTGGGACTCCAAACGTTGTCCTCAGCAGCCGACGCACTGGATGCGAATCCGATCAAAAGTAAATTGAAGCCAGTGTCGGAGTACCCGGATAACGTTCTTGCTTTGACAGATCTGAAAACGGGTCGCCTGGATGCAGTTGTCATTGATGAAGTTGTTGCCAAGTATTATATGTCCAAGGAACAAGGGACGTATAAGCTGCTTGATGAATCACTGGCTCCTGAGGAATATGGCATCGGCGTGAAAAAGGGGAATGAAGAGCTGTTGACGCAACTGCAATCTGCTTTGGATGAGCTGCACAAGAACGGAAAAGCGGCTGAGATTTCAAAAAAATGGTTCGGTGAAGATAAAGTATTAAATTAATACGTAATGTAATGAACTAAGGGTTTAGGAGTCGAAGGTTATGAGTATGGAATATATTTTACGAATTATGAAGCCTATGCTTGAAGGGGCACAGATGACGGTTATTTTATTTTTCATTACGCTCATCTTGTCTATTCCGCTTGGGTTTATCGTTACGCTGCTGGCCAAAAGTCGGTTTAAGCCTATTGCCTGGCTGATGCACACGTACATTTATGTTATAAGAGGCACGCCGCTTTTGCTGCAATTATTGTTCTTTTGTTTTGGTCTGCCGATGTTGCCTGTCATTGGGGAATATCTGGTACTGGACCGGACAACGGCTGCGGTACTGGCATTTGTACTGAATTATGCAGCTTATTTTGCAGAAATTTTTAGAGGCGGGATGTTGTCGATTGATAAAGGGCAATACGAGGCTTCGCAAGTGCTGGGCTTAAGCAAGTCGCAGACGTTGATTAGAGTCATCGTGCCGCAAATGGTACGGATTGCTTTGCCTGCGGTAACCAATGAGGCGACGACCCTGGTGAAAGATACGGCTTTGCTGTATGCGGTAGCAGTACCGGAACTTTTGCATTTTGCCAATACGGCTGTAAACCGTGATTTCTCGATTGTGCCTTATGTTGTAGCGGCAGTTATTTATTTATTGATGGCTTTGGTGCTTACGATATTCTTCAGAGCACTGGAAAAACGTTTCAAATTCGAGTAAAAGGAATGTCGGGATATGAACACTAACGCAATAGAAGTAACCGATTTGAAAAAATCATTCGGCCAGCTCGACGTTCTGAAAAGAGTGAGCTTTAACGTGAAGTCGGGCGAGGTTGTAGCTGTCATCGGTCCTTCAGGTTCAGGGAAAAGTACCATGCTTCGCAGCTTGGTGCATCTGGAGGATGTGACGGGCGGGACGATTCGCATCCATGATAAAGCCCTGGTGGAAAACGGTCACTATGCTCCGGCAGGCGACATTAAGAGCATTACTACCGGAATGGGCATGGTGTTTCAACATTTTAATCTCTTCCCTCATTTGACGGTGCAGGATAATCTGGAACTGGCTCCAAAGCTGGTGAAAAAGGTGAGCAAGGCTGAGTTGCGACGCCAGAGCGCCGAGTTGCTGGCTAAAGTCGGCTTGGCGGACAAAGCGGATGCGTATCCGTCCCGATTGTCGGGGGGACAGAAGCAGCGGGTGGCGATTGCCCGGGCAATGATGATGAACCCTGATATTTTACTGTTTGACGAGCCAACCTCGGCCCTTGACCCCGAGCTGACAGGTGAGGTACTGCGAGTGATCAAAAAGTTGGCTGAGGAGCATATGACGATGGTCATCGTCACCCACGAAATGAATTTCGCGAGAGACGTGGCAGATCGCGTCATTTTTATGGACAATGGAGAAATTGCGGAATCCGGTACACCGGAGCAGATTTTTGGCAATCCGCAGTTGGAGCGGACGAAGGTGTTTTTGAATCGGGTGGGGGATTAAAAACATAGTTGTTTGTTTGGGAGTATGTCGGGGAGGCGCTACGCGTGCAGATTATTCTTCCGATCGCTGTTGCAACGGCGAACGCTCCGCTTCTTCAGAACAATTCTGCCCGCTCCGCTCACCGACCACCTGTGTAAGTACTATGTTTTTAAGCAGGAAGTGTAAGTAGGAAGAGCAAGGGAGAGGGCGAGCGCTATCTCCTTTTTTGCAGTTCAAAATACTGGCTACTTCATTCCTTAATCATAAAATCATTTCTGAATTTCTGGAATTCTTTGGGTGTTTTTTTATAGTGTTTTTTAAAAGACTGAATGAAGTGATTTACATGATTGAAGCCCACTTTGTGGGCTATTTCAGTTATGGTATATTGTGTGGAGGTTAATAACTCGCTGCTTTTCTTGATGCGATATTTGATCAAATAATCATAAGGTGTCATATGAATGGTTCGCTTAAAACTACGAGTGCATTCTGAAACACTTAAATGTGCTATAGCGGCAATTTCTTGTAGTGTTATGTTGTTTGTGTAGTTTTGATGGATAAAGCTAAGCATCAATTGAAGTCTTTCCTGTTGTATTTTCACGTATTTAGGTGCTTCCTCAGAAGAAAGAGAAATATTAGATATTAAGATTAACCATAATTGTGCCGTTTTGATGGATACCTCATATTCCCAACCCCACTTTTTTTTCATATCAAACTTCTGTTTCATTTCCCAAAGCATTTGCAGTATTTGAATTTGCCATTCAACATCTCCCTTAATTACTAGTGACACTAAAGAAGAGTTTGTATAAGGCAGTACATAATTTTTTTCCATCGCGCTATCTGCATAAAAGGCCAGCAGCTTCTCTGGGAAATTAAAGCTGACATATTGACCGTTGTGTGAAAGTTGTGTAGTAACGTGAAGAACACCTTTATTAATTAAAATGGCCTGGCCTGTGTCTAATTCATGATCAATTCCGTTCACTTGTATAACTAGTTTTCCTTTAGTAACCAAAGTGATCTGTAGTTCTTCATGCCAATGTAAATCGTTAAATCCTCTACCTTTAGGAAAACTTTCCTGAATTGTATGGGTGTACATGATGTATGGAAATGAAACATCGGGATAGAGAATGGTCTCGTGCAATTGTTTTTCCATTGAAATGAAGGTCCTTTCTTATGACGATATTCCTATATAAATAAAAGATATAATTACACAAAATAAATAAAAGCGGTGATATTATTATACTCAGTTCAGTTTATTATTCAAATTTTCTGTGCACAGAGAATTGCTCAAAAACAACTGAGAGGATCATTATGAAAATAAATAAAACGTCTCTACCCTTGCATCCATACTTTTTGCTGTTCATCAGTATTTTGTCGGTTTCCATCTCTTCCATCATGATAAAATCCTCAGACACTCCAACCTCCGTGGCTGGAATGTATAGATTGTATATGTCAGTCATACTAATGCTTCCTTTCGTACCCTGGAAAATGCTCCGTTCCATAAAAATGACCCAAAAAGATTGGGGTACCGTTTTTATGGCTGGTCTTTTTCTCGGGTTACATTTCTTATTCTGGATGGAATCTTTGGTGTATACCTCAGTTGCGAGCTCCATGGTCATCTTATCCTTACAGCCTTTATTTGTAATGATTGGTTCCTACTTTATGTTTAGAGAACGAGCAAGCCTATTCACTATTTTTTGTTTGATCGCTGCTCTTATCGGTTCAATCATTATAGCTTGGGGAGACATTGGGACTTCGAAAGAGGCACTAATCGGAGATGGGTTGTCTTTATTAGGAACAATCTTGATTTCAGCTTATATGCTGGCAGGACAGAAGGTAAGTCACAAAATAAATGCAAATTTTTATAGTGTGATTGTTTTTTTTCTTGGCGGCAGTGTCCTGCTAGTCTACAATTTGGTGAATCATTATTCCTTGACCGAATATGACTCGTCGGATTGGACGTATTTTTTATTACTTGCAGTAATTCCAACTATTTTTGGTCAATATATTTTTAATCTGCTGTTGAAGTCAATGGGGGCAACTACTGTGTCAGTGGGTATTATTGGAGAGCCGGTTCTCGCCATACTTCTCGCCTACTTATTTTTAGGAGAAATCATGTCTGCATTTCAATTCATAGGTGGAATCATGACTTTATTCGGTATGGGGATGTATTTTTGGGCAAAATCCTTAAAGTATACAGTTGCAAAATATTAAAATTGTTTACTGATTATCGCGAAATTTTTAAGAATACAATCGATGAGGAGAATGTTTACATGGCAACGATTGATGATTTTTTGAAACTCGATATTCGGGTTGGAACTATAATTAAAGCTGAGTTTTTTGCAGAAGCGAGAGTTCCTGCTATTAAACTTGAAATCGATTTTGGACAAGATATTGGAATAAAAACATCGAGTGCACAAATTACAAAAAGATATGTGGCTGAAGAGATTATAGGGGAACAAATCATAGGTGTGGTCAATTTTCCTCCTCGACGGATAGCAGGCTTTAATTCAGAAGTATTAGTCCTTGGAGGAATCCCCGAGAAGGGGGACGTGGTTCTATTGAAACCAGATATTAAACTGCCTGATGGAACACCTATTGGGTGATAATTCGTTCCTGTTTAATTCATCAAGCTGGGTTGAATTACAGCTGAATGGAAAAATATGATTACAGTTCAAGAGCGTCCTGGCAAATTATGCAGTACGCTCTTGTTATAAACTATAGACTTCTCTCTAACAAAACCCCGATTTGTTTGGCCATAACTTGCGGCGGATATGGCATTCCATTCCGAATCCACCACTCAATTATTCCTACATAGGCGTTTCCAGCATATTGCAACATAACATCTTCACTTAATTCAGTATTCCTGCTGCTTTCTCTGTCGATCTCACCTTTAAATCCTTCAATAAAAGAGGCAAAAAGCCGAGTTCTAAAAGATGATGGTGTCCCTTTACTTGCTAACATGGTCGAAAAAAATAAATAATTTTCCTTAAAATATTCAAAGTAAGGTACAAGAGCATCGGTCCAATCCAACTCACATGCCCACTTATCCATCTCCCCTAATTCGTTAAGGTGTGTCTCTATGAGTTTATCCAATAAATCATATTTGTCCTGATAATGAAGATAAATGGTTCCGCGGTTTACATTTGCCCGGTCCGCAATATCCTGAATGGTAATCTCATCAAAGTTTTTTTCAGTCATCAGTTCAATAACAGCTTTTTTCAAGGATTCTTGAGTTTTAAGAATTCTCCGATCCACTTTGGTCATCGAAAATGTCACCTAGCCTTCTGCGATAATTAACACTTTTGATTCATGTGTTGATATATCAACATATCGCGGATTTTTAACCATTGTTTTTACGCTTCTTAATCATATAATAATAGACATGAGTTGATTAAACAATGTGCTTTGCTTATCAACTTCGTGTTGTATAGGTAATTTCAAAAGTGAAGAGAGGAACCTTGATTTTGGTTAATCAGAAAAATTTACTTGTATTTATATTAACCATAGGAGTCTTCGGCATTTTAAATACCGAAATGGGGGTGATCGGCTTATTGCCCTCCATTGCTGAACACTTTCATGTGAGTGCATCAACAGCAGGATGGTTGGTAAGTTCTTTTGCACTTGCGGTTGCAGTGTCTGGACCCATCTTCCCTTTATTGTTTTCGGGTATAAATCGGAAAAAGGTCATGTTACTTGTGCTTGGTGTTTTCGTTTTAGGGAATGTCGTCTCAATTTTTACGACTAATTTTACGATTGCACTTGTCGCTCGTGTAGTACCTGCACTTTTTCATCCTGTATATTGTTCATTGGCATTTACTGTAGCAGCGGCCTCGGTTAGTCAGGAAGAAGCTCCAAAAGCTGTTTCGAAAGTTTTTATTGGAGTATCTGCCGGTATGGTAATCGGTGTACCAATCGCAAGTTTGATTGCAGGTGCTGCTTCTTTACAGATGTCGATGGTATTCTTTGCTGCCGTAAACATTATGGTATTTATCGCTACATTACTATTTGTACCATCGATGCCTGTTGAGGAAAGACTTTCTTACGGAGCACAATTATCTGTATTAAAAAAACCAGCTACTTGGCTTTCCATTGTGACTGTTATTTTAATGAACTCAGCAATATTCGGTGTTTACAGTTATTTTGCTGAATATTTGAAAACTGTTACGAATATGTCTTCGAATACAATTAGCTTAATGTTGTTTATATACGGTGGAGCCAACATTATTGGAAATGTAGTCGCAGGAAAGCTACTTATTAATAGTGCGATCAAATCTGTCGTATCTTTCCCTTTTGTACTGGGAGCTGTTTACATCATTATGTTCTTCACAGGACAGCTTAGCGTACCCATGGCGATCATAACATTAATTTGGGGAATATTAGCCGGTTTCGGGGGGAATATGAATCAATATTTGATGACGTCTTCAACTCCTGAAGCGCCTGATTTCGCTAATGGATTATTTTTAACATCTGCTAACTTGGGAGTAACATTTGGTGCCACAGTCGGTGGATTCTTTATAGCAGAAATGGGTACACAATACGTCATATTTGTGGGACTACTATCATTGGTTTTAAGTTTTGTAGCCATTTTACTAAGAAACTACATGTTTACTCTCACTCGATCACTTTCAAGATAAGGAATTGTCTCCATGTTTAAATAGGATAAGTAACACGATTAAAATAACCAATAATTCATGAATTGCAGGAGGTTATAACGATGATAACTACTAATGCACGCGCTACATTCAGTCCAGAAGGTCCATTCAAACTGACTACGATAGAACGCAGGGATCTCCAGCCCCATGATGTCCTCATTGAGATTAAGTACGCTGGTATTTGCCACTCTGATATTCATACAGCTCGCGGCGAGTGGGGACCGGTGAACTATCCGCTCGTTCCAGGGCACGAGATTGCCGGAATTGTCACCCAGGTTGGTTCGGAGGTCAGAAAGTTTGCCGTTGGCGACCGAGTGGGGGTAGGCTGTATGGTTGACTCCTGCGGAGAGTGCGTTAACTGTCATCAGGGAGAAGAGCAGTATTGTCTAAATGGTAATACGGGCACCTATGGAGCCTACGACAGATACGGGCAATATACGCAAGGTGGTTACTCCTCTCACATCGTCGTAACTGAAGACTTCGTAGTTAGCATTCCTAATGGTATAGAGCTTGATGTCGCTGCTCCTTTGCTGTGTGCCGGCATCACAACGTATTCGCCGCTGCGCCATTGGGGAGCCGCTCCTGGCAAAAAGATAGCTGTTGTTGGACTTGGCGGGCTTGGACACATGGCTGTAAAGCTTGCTCATGCCATGGGGGCAGAGGTTACGGTTTTATCACAAACATTGAATAAGAAAGAAGACGGTTTGCGGCTTGGTGCGGATCATTATTATGCCACGAACGATCCGGAAACGTTTAAGAAACTGGCCGGTTCGTTCGACCTGATTGTGAATACGGTCAGCGCGAAAATCGACATTAACGCCTACCTTTCATTGCTGGCACTGGACGGTACATTGGTCAATGTTGGTGCGCCAGCGGAGCCATTGCCTGTTCAAGTCTTATCTCTTATCGGTCATCGTCGGTCGTTTGCTGGATCGATGATTGGTGGTATCCGCGAAACGCAGGAAATGCTTAACTTTTGCGCTGAACACTCTATCACTCCAGAGATCGAGGTTATTTCGGCTAACCAGATTGATGAAGCCTGGGAGCGAGTACTAGCTTCAGACATACGGTATCGATTTGTGATCGACATCAGCACGATGGAGAATGAATAACGAATGATTCTAGGCAAAATGAGAGAGGCACATCTACACTGATGTGCCTCTTTTACTTAATGGGAGAAACCATATTCAAGATTGAGGTTAGTAGCTTTGATTCAGCCTGAGGGACCGGTGCATAACGTAGACATGAAGGCAGGGTTTATGAAGAAGGCTTTTTATTGAATGCTAATAACAAGATCAGTCCGATGATACATAATACACCAATCCATTGGAAAAAACCAAAGGGCTCTTTTAACCAAAATACAGTTGTTAAAACAGCAGCAAGTGGTTCCAAACTACTTAGAAAGCTTGTTTCTTTTGGTGAAAGGCTTTGTAAGCTTTCTATATAGAACCAAAATGCGATCATTGTGCCGAATATAATAACGAATGCTAGATATAAATAGGTTTCTAGGGTCAAGCTTTTAAAATCTATCTGCCAGGGTGGATGGATTAAGCTTAATCCAAAACCGCCAATGACCATAGCCCAACCCACAATAACCAGGGAATCGTATTGCTTCAAAAGAGGAATTGCATATAAGGTATAAAAAGCCAGGGCTATTGCTGATAAAAGACCCCACACGATTGCGATCTTCGGAACGGATAGTTGAGAAATAGAGCCGTTTGTTAACAAGAAAAAACAACCCACTAAAGCCAGGAAAATAGCTGACAGATCCTTTTGTGTGAAGACCAGGTGCTTTCGCAGAACTAAATAGATGATAATCATTACAGGTGCTAAATACTGTAATAATGTCGCAACAGCGGCATTACCACTTTGAATGGATGCCATATACGTATATTGAACCGCTAGCATACCAACCAAACCGTAGACAATGAGTTGGAAAGCGGTCTTTCTATTTTTCCATACACCCCATATTTGTGCACGGTCTTTTATTAAAAATTGAAGGGCCAAGAGTAAAACACCAGCTATGAGCAAGCGTGTTGTTACAAGCCAATTTACATCGATTTGTAGAAAAAGTTTTTTTGCAACGGTCCCACTGATCCCCCAGAATATAGCTCCTGTGATAACAAGAAATAATCCTGTTCTTCTAGTTGATTTATCCATGAATATTCTCCACCTTGAAATATAATAATAGTGTTATAATAGGTGAAAAATATTTTAAATTATACTTGAATTTGATGATAAAATATAAATATATTGAGGTTGTGGTGATTTGCAAATAAAAAATTTCATGATTGACCAAAACCTAAAAGAACTAACTGAGCATCGGACGGTCGTACTACCGGTGGCGTGTTATGAAACAACAATTAACCAAAATATACATGGATATGTACCACTTCATTGGCATGATGAAATTCAATTTGTTTTGGTTGAAAAAGGGGAAGCGATCTTTCAAATAAATGAGGATAAACGAATCGTACGACAAGGTGATGGGTTATTTATAAATAGTGGCTGCCTACACATGGCGGAAGATAAGAATGAATCGGGTTGCGTCTATATCTGTCTAAATGTTTCTCCTCATTTCGTTTTATCACAAGAGCTTTACACACCCTACGTAGCTCCTTATATTCAAGCGACTAATTTACCTTATGTATACATAGATTCTAATGAGCTCTGGGGTAAAAACATTTTAGATGCCATTTTGAAAATGAATCAATATATTCAACAAAAATCACCATACTTTGAGATGGATATTACCATGCATTTAACACTGATTTGGAAAAACTTAGTCATTAATGGCTTTCAATTAGAATACGACCAGATGGAAATGGTAAAGAGTCAACGGATCAAGCAAATGTTAAATTGGATCTATTTGCATTATGCTGAAAAAGTCACATTAGATGATATTGCAAAAGCGGGTCAATTGAGCCGTTCGGAGTGCTGCCGATATTTCAAACGAATTTTAAAGGTAACTCCGTTGAATTATGTCATGGATTATCGGATTCAAAAAAGTTTAGTCTTACTGCAACAAGCAGAATCCAACGTTACAGAAGTTGCCTATAAGGTCGGATTTAACAGTACGAGCTATTTTATAGAAAGATTCAGAAAAGCGATGAATATGACACCACTAGCCTACAAAAGATCAAAAATGGATGATTGATAAGTAGGGCTTTGATATCCATGGATGAACGCTGCTGCGGAGTGTAGGGAAGTTGACTCGCTTATTCTTCAGCACCTCTCATATACTCACTGATTTTTTGATTCACTTTTCATTCTTGTTCCACTTGGTGCCGACTTTTTACAAATCTCACAAATAACCTTTCCTAAACGTTATAGATAGGTCTGTAACTTCATTGGCAAATCTGTATGGCGTGTGATAAGTATTTAAAAGTTTGAAGTCGCTAAACTAACGAGATACACTAGGTTCAAGTAATCGATGAAAAGAAGAGGGGGAGACCGAAATGAAGACAATCAAGTGCATGATGGACCACCTATATTGGGCGGACGGACGCATCTTGGACGCGCTCGAGGAGAGTAAGACGAAGAACAAGGACCTTCTGAAGCTGGTTCGGCACGTTGCGGTCGCGGAACGAGTCTGGCTGGACCGATTGCAGGGCAAGGGTAGCGCGCAATATTCGTTGTGGGAGGAAACGGAAGACCTGACGGCGATTCGGACGATGTTCGAAGAAAACGCTGAGCAATATCGCGTCTATATCGAAGGGCTCAAGGAATTCGAGCTGGATGAGATGATTGACTATGAGAATCAGAGTGGGGTTCCGTTCCGAACGTCCGCCCGGGACATCCTGTCGCAGGTCCTCTTACATGGGCAATATCACCGGGGACAGATCAACCGGGCACTTCGGATCGAATCGGCAGAGCCTGCCCAAGTCGATTACATCACATTCACGAGGCTCTAACGGGGAACGATAGCTCAACTGGTTTGAGGCTTACTCAGCAGGAAACTACGGGATACCGTGGCTTTTTTGTTGTCACTTCTTCCAGTATCTATGATTTATAATGGATATGTTATGAAAGAAGGCCCGGGTAGAGGAGAGATAGATCATGACATATTCAAACTTCATTGGCATACTTCCCGACATCGAGGAGAGCAGACGTATATTTCAAGCTGCAGCCATCCTGGACGCTATCCTTATGCCGGAGTGGGAATACCGATATTATTCGTACAACGCTCATTGGGATGAGAATGAACAAATGGCATCGATGAGGGACGGCGAAGGGGATCACTATTTTGCGCTGTTTCAGCTAAACGGACTGATCATCAAAGGGTTTGACCAGCGGTTTAATCAGGTGCATGGGCCACATGATGTGCTGCAAGGCGTGCCTAACGAATTTGAGGGATTTCTAAGGGAACCAGCGTTTATTATGGATGTGACCACATTTTGCACATGGAAGTTGCAAGGCAGCCAGGCATGGTCCGCAAGTAAGGAACTGGATGCCGAAGCCTACAAACTGTTGCATGTTTTAAACGGCAAAGCGGATTATTACTATGCTTGGGCAACGGAGTATTACGAGATTTCACTGGACCGGTCGCTCGTACAGCGAATATTCGATATAGAGCCTTTGGATGGGAAAATGCTTAAAGGTCTAAATGAAGAATTAGAATTCGCTGATCTTGAAGAGGACATCCAGGAAATAGGCTATCCGGTAAAAAGGGAAGATTGAAAATAGTATGTACATAGACATTTCCTGTTGAAAGTCGCTATTTAAGCGGCTTTTTTTATTTTATCGGTGATCAGAAGAAAATAAAATTCTAGACTGATGACGAATCATTAAGCTAACGGGCAGGATAGTTCAAATACGTGGTATCATGTGGTGAGTAATTAATGGAGCCCTCTTTTACAATGTTGAGAATGGGGGAAATCGTGGTCGGCTTGGAATGGGAAGGTTTGTATAGAGAATTGTTGGGAGATGGAAACCAATTGCTTATGGAAGGCGCAATGGATGTCTGTCATCGCTTATCAAAGACCCATCGAATGTTCGTAATCACGAATGGTATCACTTACACGCAAATCAAACGCTTGAAGCAGTCTGGGCTATATAAGTTTTTCGAGGATATCTTTGATTCGCAAAGCATTGGTTATCAAAAACCGAAGGAAGAATTTTTCAATTACGTCATAAGTCATATTTCAGAATTTAATAGAAAGGATGCGCTTGTCATTGGAGATTCATTAAATACGGATATCAAAGGTGGTCTTCAGTCGGGCATTGACACCTGTTGGGTCAACAGAACCGGACAAATAAGTCCGGCAGAAATTAAAAGCACATATACAATCTCAAACTTAATGGAGCTCACTTCCATCTGTTAGGCTGTAAAAACAAACGCTTGTGCCGCCTCAATTATCACTTTTTGGTGACTATATCACAAAAAAGTGGGTACTGTTTTTCTTGTAACTTTTCCCCCATACTATCGTTCATAGGAGGTTCATGAAGCAGACAGAGCATCCTATACCATATAAATCATTATAAAAGGAGTGTAATAGAATGGGGAAATTTGACGGGAAGGTAGCAGTTGTAACCGGAGGTACAAGCGGCATCGGTCTCGCGTCAGCACAACAGTTCGTAAAAGAAGGGGCTTACGTTTTTATCACGGGACGCAGACAACGTGAACTGGATGAAGCAGTAAA